>JAQTNF010000016.1 GCA_028713995.1 Deltaproteobacteria bacterium
GGACACGGACACGGACACGGACGCGGACGGGGACACGGACACGGACTCCGACACGGACACGGACGCGGATACGGATACGGATGCCGACACGGACACCGATACGGACACCGATGGCGACACGGACACGGAGTGTCTGGAGGACTGCACGGCGCTCGACTGTACGGGGTCGTGCATCGGCGGGAAGAAGCAGTGCCAGGTGGTGGGGGTGGACGAATCCGCGTGCGTGGACTGCGCGCAGGACACGGACTGCGGGGACGCCGGGGTGTGGTGCGACGATGATGGGACCGACTGGACGTGCAAGGCATGCGACTCTCTGGCTCGCTGTGGGCCGGCCTGCGAGGCGTGCGCGGCGGGAGGGGGAAACGAGTGCTGTGTGGCATCGTGCGAAGGCGACGACGCGGGCCTCGGCTGTGTGACCACGGCCGGCGCGTGCTCGGACGCATGCGGGGCGACGACGCTGGAGTTGGATCGAACGTGCGGCGGTTGCGGGGAGAACGGAGCGAGCGGGACGTGCGCGGGGACGAGCTACCCGTGCGACGCTGATCACGCGTGCGAGTCGCGCTCCTGCGGCGAGACGACGTACCATTGCACGAACGTCGACAGCATTTGGCGATGGCGGACCGGGACGGCGTGCAACGACGGGAACGCGTGCACGACCGGCGACGCGTGCGACGGCACCTGCCTTGGTGCATCCGTGGCCGACGGCGTGACGTGCAACGGCACGGACGTCTGCAAGGCCGGGACGTGCAACGGGACGGAGTGCTACATCGATGGCGTGTGGTACGCGAACGGCGCGGCGGTCACGAGCTGCACGTACTGCGACGCGGCGACGAGCCAGACCGCGGCGACGAGCCGGAACGACGGGACGGTGTGCAACGGGACGGACGTGTGCAGGAGCGGCGCGTGCGACAGCACCGAGTGCTACATCGATTCGACCTGGTACGCGAACGCCGTGGCGATCACGGTTTGCACGTACTGCAACGCGGCGACGAGCCAGACCGCGGCGACGAGCCGGGACGACGGGACGGTGTGCAACGGAACGGACGTGTGCAGGAGCGGCGCGTGCAACAGCGTTGACTGCTGGATCGGCTCGACCTGGTACGCGAACGACGCGGCGGTCACGAGCTGCACGTACTGCAACGCGGCAACGAGCCAGATTACGGCGACGAGCCGGGACGACGGGACGGTGTGCAACGTGTCGGACGTATGCAGGAGCGGCGCGTGCAACAGCATCGACTGCTACATCGGCTCGACCTGGTACGCCGACGGGGAGCCGACGACGGGGTGCCAGTACTGCAACGCGGGGAGCACGCAGACTGGTTGGACGAACCGCACCAGCAGCTACCCGGACGGATGCGGGACGAATGCGTGCGATGCGGACTACTGCTCGGTTGGCGGCGCGACGTTCTACGATTACCCGGCCACGTGCCAGAAGTACTGCAGCGGGACCGGTCCGGGTTGCGGGACGTGCACGTGCACGGCTTCGACGACGAGCTGCACGGCCGGGGGGTGCTGCGTGTCACACTGCGACGCCGGATCGGGGTGCTACACCACGGACGGGACGTGCGGCGACATCTGCACCACGAGCTCGGTGACGACGGGCCGGACGTGTTCCGGGTGCGTCTTGAACGGGGACAACGTCGCATGCAGCGCGGGGACGAGCACGCCGTGCGACGGGGAGCACGTCAACTGGGTGCTGTTCTGCGGAACGCGCAACTACACGTGCACGGACCATTCGTATTGGGTCTGGGACTGGTGGCCCTACACCGGGCATACCGTATACGTTTATACCTGGGATTAGACAGGACCATGGGCCAGAAGGACAGCGACGAGGACGAGGACGCCACGGTGCCGTTTGAAATCGGCGAGCCCGAGCCGATCCTCTGTCCCACCTGCGAGTGCCCGCTTGAAGATCCGTACGGGACCGGGATCCTGCTGTGCCCGAAATGCGGCTTGAAACCTTGATGACCGATCAGGACGATTCTACGCAGGCGAAGGAGCGATGAAGTGTCCAAGACGAGGGGCACGTGGCCCCTTTTTTACGTTTCCAAGAAGGAGGGAACAACGATGACGAACAAAATGTGGCTTTTCGTTTTTGTCATGGCAGCGGCCCTGATCGCGGCCGGATGCGGGGACGACGGCACGGTCACGGTCACCGACTCGGGCCTTGACGCCGGCGGCGACACGGACGGGGATGCGGACACCGATGGCGATGCGGGCGACGACGGAGGCGCGGATACCGACACGGACACGGACTCCGACACGGACTCCGACACGGACTCCGACACGGACTCCGACACGGACACCGACACGGGCTCCGACACGGGGAACGGTGCGTGCCAGGCCATCCTCGGATATTTCGAAAGCGCGTGCGGCGTTCCCGCCGACGGGCTCACCAAGGTCTCGGAGTTCTGCACCGCGCTTGACGATGTGTTCATCGACGGGTTCATGACCGAGTTCGCGCAGTGCGTGGTCGCCATGGACTGCGACGCGTTCAAGCCCCCGGATGGCGGTTCCCCGGACGCGGGGGCCGACGCCGGGCAGCCGCCGAGCCCGTTCGATCAGTGCATGCAGACCGCCATGGCGGCCGCATCCCCCGAGCAGCCGAACATCGACTTCAGGACGCACATGTGCGCCTTGCAGGTCCAATGCCAGGGAGGGACCCAGGCCGGCTGCGAGGCCTCGTTCTGGCAGGGAGATCAGTCGATATGGAAGGTCCTCGGACAGCCTTGGATTGGCGACGCCGACGCTTGTGTGAATCCCATGCCGACCTGCGGCTCGGGCGTTCAAACGTGCCTGGAAGCCGTGATCAACGACATCCCGCTGTTCCAGTAGCGCCGCGCCGCGCTTGGGCTCAGGCCGGCTTTCGGGCGAACACCTTGGCCGACCAGATCTTGCCCTCGAGCCGCGGCGCCCACGTCTTGGCCAGGCCGCCGAGGCTCGAGCCGCAGCAGCAGGATGAGCTGTCCTTCAACTCCGATCCGATGAACGCCTCGAGCTGCACGGCCTCATAGACGAGCCGTTCGCGGATCTCGACGTCGACAAGCCCCGCCTTTCTCAGCCCCTCGACGTAGGCCTCCTCGCCGATGGCTCCGGCCACGCACGAAGAGTACAGGTGGCGAACCTCCTGGAGCTCTGGCGGCAGCTCCTTGACCACGATATCCGAAACCAGCATGGCCCCACCGGGACGAAGCACCCGCGCGATCTCGGCGAACACCCGGTGTTTTTCAGGCGAAAGATTGATCACGCAGTTCGAGATGACCCAGTCCACGGAGCCGGTCTCGACCGGGAGCTCCTCGATGATCCCCTTGCGGACCTCGACGTTGGAAAGACCCGAAGCCGCGATGTTCTCGCGAGCCTTGGCGATCATTTCGTCGGTCATGTCGATGCCGATGACGCGACCCGCCCGCCCGACCTTGCGCGCGGCGAGGAGCAGATCGATACCCGCGCCCGAGCCGAGGTCGAGGACCACCTGCCCTGCCCTCACCTCGGAGAAGGCCAGCGGGTTGCCGCAACCGAAGGAGTTGACCACCGCCTCCGGCGGCAGCGCGGCGAGCTCCTCGTCGGTGTAGCCGGCGAGCTTCGCCACCACGCCCTTCTGGACCGGGGCGCCGCAGCAGCCCCCGTTGGGCCGGCTCACCGCACGGGCGTAGTCCTCGGACACGTTCTTGCGAATCTTTTCGTTATTGGTGCTCATCGTCATTCTCCTTGCGAGGCAGGTTCCCTGCCTCTGTTTCGTGTTGATGCCTGAGTGGAACGAACCGGCGCCGGACAGCAATGCTCGAGCGCGTCGGCGATGGCGCGCAGGGTCTCGGCCAGCTCGCGGGCGCGAACGGCGTAGCGTACCTCCTTGCCCCGCTTCTCGGCGCACAGGACGCCGGCGTCGCGAAGCTGCGCCAAGTGGCGCGAGACCACCGACAGGTTGATCGGGCAGCACTTTGCGATCTCGCTCACCGTGCACGGGGCGCAGGCCTCGGCGAGACGCGCCAGGATCGCGAGGCGGCTCGGGTCGCAAAGCGCCTTGAACAGCCTCGGGGTGAGCATACTGCCGAGGCTCGCGCAGCAGGTTTTCGGGGCCGTCCTTTTGTTGCTCGTTTGCGTCATTGTGCAAATAATAGTCACGCCGCCAAGCGTGTCAAGCCCCCACCCTTCGTTCCTCAATCAATCAGGAAGGGTCTCAACCGACAGGGCGTCCGGTTCGCCGGCGAACGTGCGCATCACCTTGAAGTGCTCCTTGGGGATGCACATCCACGCCGAGACCATTTCCGGATCGAACTGCGCCCCGGACATGCGCGCGATCTCCTCGATCGCCTTCTCGTGGGGCTCGGCCTTGCGGTAGGGTCGGTCCGAGGTCATGGCGTCGTAGGTGTCGATGATGGCGAAGACCCGCGCACCGGCGCAGATCTTGCGCCCCGCCGTGCCCTGCGGATAGCCCGTTCCGTCCCACCGCTCGTGGTGCTCGTGCACCAGGCGGCGCGCGTCGCCGAGGAAGTCGATGTCCTGGAGGATGCGGAACCCGTGCTCCGAGTGACGCCGCATGATGGTCCACTCGTCTTCCGTCAGCTTGCCCGGCTTGTGCAGGATGGTGTCCGGAACGCCGATCTTGCCCACGTCGTGCAGCAACGCGCCGCGCTCCACGGTGAGCAGCGCGTCGCCTTTGAGCCCGAGCTCCTCGGCGAGCCTGTGCGCGTACAGGGCTACGCGCCGCGAGTGCCACTGGGTCTCGGTGTCGCGCAGGTCGAGGGCGCCCACGAGGCCGAGCAGCAGGTTGGAGGTGCGGCTCTGCACGTCGCGCTCGAGGCGCTTCGCGAGGCCCGACAGCTCCGAGCACTTGGCGCCGAGCTGCACCTTGAGCATGCGGTTCTCGTGGGTCGTGCAAAACTGCTGCACCGCGTCCTGCACCGCCTCGCGCAGGTCAGAGGAGGTCCACGGCTTGACGAGGAAGCGGAACAGCCCCACCTGGTTCACGGCCATGACGGCCTTGCGCACGTGATCCTCGTCCGCGATCATGATGCGTACCGCGTCCGGCTGCATGTTGCGGGCCGTGTGCAGGACGTCGACGCCGTTCATCTCGGGCAGGTCGTAGTCCACGACCACCGCGGCGAAGGGGTGGTGCTTGAGCTCGGCGAGCGCCTCCCCGGCCGTGCGCACCGGGCTCGCGTAAATCTCGCTTTCGCCGAAGGTCCGCACGAAGTCCCGCCGTGAGCTCTCGTCGCCGCAGACGTAGAGAACCTGGTGCCCATGGGTGGATTCGAGGGACGGGAACACCCGGCCATGAGACGAATCGCCCAAGCCGTGTGTGTCGCTCTTCGCCATGCGCCCTCACCATACCTGCCCGATTCATCCGGAAACCGGATAAATGCACATACCACATTCCCGACTGCAACGCATACCACATATGCACGCCGGGAGATCTCCCGATGGACCAGGCTCCCTGTTGCCGTGGGCCGTTTCGGGATATGGTCTTGGGAGAAAGGAGCTGTCGATGCACCACCTCGCGCCCACAAGATCCATTCTCGCAGGAACTCCGCTCGCCCTGCTTCTCATCGCCCTTGCCGCCGCGAATTGCTCGCTCGGGGGCCGCGGCGACGACGACACGGCGGGGGAGGTGTCGGTGTCCGCCGACCAGGAGGAGCGGATGTGCCCGGCGCTGGGCTCGTCCACGTACAAGCCGAGGAGCGCGGGCCCCTCCAAGGACTCCTGCGACGCCATCGACGCCCAGGCCGGCTGCAAGCAGATCGCGCTCGCCGACTTTGAAGGGAAAAAGGGCGGCTACCTGGAGTTGGCCATGGAGCCGTCCGCGGAGACGCCCGTGTTCCTGCTCATCGACGCGCCCGTGCCTTTCCGCGTGGAGCGCGCGGACGGCACGCAAGCTGATTTCCTCGAGAGCGGCAAGAGCTCCGAGCTCTGCCAGGCCGCGGGCGGCCGGTACCTGTGGATCGTCGATCAGGCGACCAACTACCTCGTCTTCGGACCCACGGACGAGGAGATCGTCAACATCACTCTTGAGACCGTCGATGGCGAGGACACCGCTCCCTGACAGGGACGGCTCCGCATGCGCTACAAGGCCGATCCCCCGAGGCGCAAGGTCCTGCCGGCGACAGGGAAGGTGGGCGTGCCGCGCTCGCTCGCCTACGACGAGCTGCGCGCGTTCTTTGACCGCGTGCTTTTTCTCCACGGCATCGGAACCGTGGTCTCGCCGCCCACCTCGACGCGCACGCTCGAAGCCGGGCTCAAGACCTGCATCGACGAGGTGTGCCTGCCGCTCAAGGTGTTCTTCGGGCACGTGGCGGCGCTCGTCGACGCGGGGCTCGAAACAATCCTGGTGCCCCGCATCTGCTCCGTGGCCAAGGGCCGCAACCTGTGCCCGAAGTTCCACGTGCTCCCGGACCTGGCCGAGCGCGCGTTTCCGGACACGCGCATCGTGGCGCCCTACATCGATCTGCACCACTCGCGGCGCCGCGACCTCGATATGCACCTCGTCGACGCGTGCCGACCCATGCTGCAGGAGCTCGGCGTGTGGAACAAGCGGTCGAAAGCCCTCGTCATGGAAGCCTGCGACACGGAACCCGAGGGCGCGGCCGAGGCGCCGGACGGGCCGGGCGCGCTCGACGTGGCGGTGCTGGGCCACTTCTATGCGGAGAGGGACCCGTTCCTGGGGCTCGGCGTGCGGCGCGTGCTCGAAAAGCTCGGCGCCCGTGTGGGCGCGACGCCCGAACCGTGGCCGGAGGCGCCTTCGTCGCTCGAGGAGGGCATGTACTACGAGTCCAACGTCCGCACGGCGCGGGCCATCGAGCACCACCTCGCGCGCGGCGCGGACGGCATCGTGCTCATCACCTACTTCGCGTGCGGTCCCGACTCCTACGGCGCCGAGACGCTTCTTTACCGGCTCGCCGCACGCGGCTCGGACGTGCCGGTGCTGCGCCTCATCATCGACGAGCACACCTCCGCCGAGGGGCTCGCCACCCGCCTCGCCACGTTCGTGGAGGTGGCGCGCCACCGCAAGGCGTCGAGGTAGGCATGCTGCGCATCTCCACCTCGCAGATCGGGTATCTGGGCGTGGGCATGAAGACGCTCGCCGTGGCGCTGGGCCACGAGTGGGTGAGCCCGGAGCGTCCCGGGATCGAGAGCCTCTCCCGCGCGCGCCGCCACTCGCCCGAGTACTGCTGCTACCCGTTCCGTCTGGCGCTGGCCGACTGCTTCTCGGCCCTCGACCGGGGCGCGGACACGATCGTGTTCTTCGGCGGCAAGGGCATCTGCCGGCTCTCCATGTACCAGGCCGTGCAGCGCGAGATCCTGCGGCTCGAGGGCCGCACCTTCAAGGCGCACGTGGTGCAGAAGGACATCCGCGCGAGCCTGTACGGCATCCTGCGCGAGGAGTCGCCCTACGGCCGGTCGTGGACCTACACGCCGCGCACCTTCCTGGGGTTCGCGAGGTTCATGTACAAGCTCAAGGTCATCGAGCGCTGGCGCGGCGCGCTCCTCGAGGTGCGCCCCTACGCGACCGACCAGGACGCGGTCACGGCCGCGTTCCGCGAGCTCGTCGCGCGGCTCGACGACGTGCACGGCCTTCGGGCCATCCGCAGGCTCTGCCGCGAGGGCCTGGCTCTGCTGCGCGCGGCGCCTCATGACCGGTCGCGGCGGCTGCCGCGGGTGGGGATCATCGGCGAGTCGTACGCGGCCATCGACGAGCTCACGAACCGCCGCATCGTGGAGCGGCTGAACCGCATGGGCGCGGAGGTCGTCTCGCCCATGTCCGAGTACCTCTTCATGAGCGTGGTGACGCGCCTGTACTACCGCACGCAGGCGAAGCTCATCCGCGCGGCGCGGAGGTTCTTCAAGGCCCCGGGCGGAGGCGACTCGCTCCTGTCGGCGGGCCACGCGGTCGAGTTCGCGCGCACGTGCGACGGGGTCCTGCACCTGTACCCCTTCACCTGCCTGCCCGAGACCTCGGTGCGCCAGGTGGTGGAGCCCTACCTGCGCCACCGCGGCGTGCCCTACCTGCACTTCAACATCGACGAGCAGACCGGCGAGGAGGGCTTCGCCACGAGGCTCGAGACGTTCGTCGAGATGATCCGCGAGCGCGCCAGGGAGCGAGGAGACGAGCCTTGCGCGTGAATGGGGTCGGCGCTAGTGTCGATCCGTCACTTGAGGGAGGTATGAGATGATGAAGAGACGCAACCTGCTCGCGGTCATCGTGCTGCTCGCCGCGGCGGTCCTGTCCGCGACCTGTGCCATCCCGGACCCGGCCAAGGATGGGGAGAACAACGGCCCGACCTGCGAAAGCGCCATGGACAACCTGTACAACAGAGGATGCACGATATCCTCGAACGGCTACGCGGTGGCGCGCGCCGACGCCATCAACAACTGCGAGGACGACGCGAACAACGCCTCGAGCTGCGAATGCGATTCGGAACGGGACGACCTGCTCGGTTGCCTCTACGATCTCTCCGAGTGCAACGACTGCGACACCGAGTTCTCGAACTACAACAACTGCATGTACGTCTGCTGACGCAGGCTTAGGGCGTCTTCCTCGGCGCGCATGTGTGTGGCTGTCTGTTGACAATAGGCACACATCGTGGTCCCATTGTGCCGTGAAGGTCTTCGACTGGAACGACGAGAAGAATGCGCAGCTCAAGGCCGAGCGCGGTGTCTCGTTCGAAATGGTTGTGCTGGCCATCTCGCAAGGAGCGCTGCTCGACGCCCTGTGGCATCCTAAGCCGGAGAGGTACGGAAGGCAGAAGATCTTCGTCGTCGAGCTCGGCGGATACGCGTACCTCGTGCCGTTCGTCGAGGACGAGGACTGCGTGTTCCTGAAGACGATCATCCCGAGCCGCAAGGCGACGCGGGAGTACGTGGGGAGAGCGGGCGATGAGAAAAAGCGCGAACGATGAGAAGCAACTGCTCGACTCCTTCGAACGGGGCGAGTGGAAGCCGGCCGCCGAGAACGAGAGGCGAAAGTACGCGGATTACGCCAAGGCCACGCTGCGCAAGGACCGGCGCGTCAACATCCGCATCTCGGAGCGCGATCTGCGCGGACTGCAGGAGCGCGCGCTCGAGGAAGGCGTGCCGTACCAGACCCTCATGTCGAGCGTCCTCCACAAGTACGCTTCGGGGCGCCTGAAGGAAGCGAAGACGGCGCCCGACTGATCTACTTCGAGGGCTGCGCGGCCGGGGCCACGGGCTTGGGGGGCGGCCACTCCTCCTCGATCGGATCGGTGACCATGCCCAGCTTGGGAACGCCCGCCTTCTTGATGATGGCCATGACCTGCACCACGAAGCCGTAAGGGATGCTGCGGTCGGCCTGCAGGTAGAGCTCGCCCTCGCGCTTCAGGCGGGCGTTGGTCGTGAGCGCGTCCTCTAGCTTCTCGGGCGGGATCTCGGTCTTGCCCAAAAAAACGCGTTGTTTGCCGTCGATGGTCAGCATGAGCTTCGACTGATCGACCTCCATGGGCTGCGCCTGCGCCTTGGGCAAATCGATCTCCACGCCCTTGCCCATGATGGGCGCCGTGATCATGAAGATGATGAGCAGCACGAGCATCACGTCCACGAAGGGCGTGATGTTGATCTCGCTCATCAAGGTGCCGGGTCCGCCCTGCGCGCTCACGCCCATGACCGCCTCCTACTTGAAGAAGTGCCTCTTCACGATGTTGAGGAAGTCCGCGCTGAAGTTGTCCATCTCGGAGGACAGCACCCGGATGCGGCGCAGGAAGTAGTTGTACGCGATGACCGCGGGGATGGCCGCGAGCAGGCCGATGGCCGTGGCGATGAGCGCCTCGGAGATTCCCTTGGAGACCACGTCCATGCCCGCCGAGCCCGAGGCGTGGATCTGCATGAACGAGATCATGATGCCGATGACCGTGCCGAAGAGGCCCACGAACGGCGCGGTCGAGCCGGTCGTAGCGAGGAACGGCACCAGGCTCTCGAGGTGAGTGATCTCGGTGGTGGTGGCGCGGCGCAGGGCCCGCTCCACGTTCTCGATGCCGCCGGCGTGGGTCTCGTCCGCCCGCAGATCCTCGGTCTGCGCGCCTTTGATCTTGGACAGCTCTATGTAGCCCGCCTTGAAGAGCTGGGCCGTGGGGCTGCGTGAGAGGTCGAGCGCCGCGTTGTAGATGGCGTCGAGGCGCTTGGACTCCCAGAAGATCTGCAGGAAGCGGCCCGTCTGGCGCTGCGCCCGCCGGATCTGGATGTACTTGTAGACGATGATGAAGCAGCACGCGAGGATGAACAGGACGAGCAGGACGATGACGGCCTTGACCACCGGTGACGCGCCGAACACGACCCCGACGAGCTCCGAGATGGAGCCCGTTGCCTTGCCCGGAGATCCGCCGCCCAGTGCCCCCGCCGGAGCTGCGAGGAACGCGCTCATTGCGTTGTCCATGAGCTTTTTGTCTCCCTTCAGCGGCCATTCAAGCCGCTTCACGGACCCAAGTCAACTTCCGTCAGGCGAGGAAGACGGCCAGGATGACGGCCCCCGCCGCGATGCGATACCACCCGAAGCCCGTGAAGGTGTGCGTCTGCACGAAGCGCAGGAGCCACCGCACGGCCACGAACGAGACAGCCGCCGAGACCGCCGACGCGAGGAGCAGCAGGCTCAAGCTCTCGGGCGCGGCGCCCGGCGACGGGTGCACGACGGCCTTCGCGATCTTGAGCGCGGCCGCGGCCAGCAGCGTCGGGATGCCCACCAGGAACGAAAACTCGGTCGCGGCCGGGCGGCCGAGGCCCATGGCCAGCATGAGCAGGATCGTGGCCCCCGAGCGGGACGTGCCGGGAAACACCGCCGCGAGGAGCTGCGCGAGGCCGACCGCGACCGCGATCGTCCAGGTGATCTCGCCGCGCGGCTCACGGCCTTTCAGCCAGCGCTCGACCGCGATGAACGCCGCCCCGCCGATGAGAAGCGCAAACGCCACCGGGATCGCGCGCTCGGGGAGCCTGAAGCCGAGCTTCTCGAGCATCACCCCGCCCGCGCCGGTGACGGCGAAGGCAGCCGCCACCTTGACGGCGAAGTCGCGCGCCAGCGCATCTCGTCCGCAGTGCGAGAGCTGCCGAAGGCGATCCTTGAACAAGGGCAGCACCGCGACCGCGGCCGCGGCCTGGATGACCACGTTGAAAAGGTCGCTCTTGCGAACGTGGAGCATGTGCTCGGCGAGCAGCAGGTGGCCCGTGGATGATACGGGGATGAACTCCGTAATCCCTTCGACGACTCCCAGGATGATTGCGACGACCCAGTCCTGCACGGGCCTCCTACACCTTCCCCCGACGCCGCCGGGAGGATTCGAGCCGGTTCATGAAGTCGCGCACGGCGCGGCCGGGATCGACCTTGAGGTAACGCGCCAGCTCGGTCACGTACCCGCGCACGTAGACCGGCGCTGGCAGATCCGGGAAGCGCTCCTCCTCGATGGCCTTGAGATACGTCACGGAGATCTTGGCGCGCGCCGAGATGTCCGCGAGCTCGATTCCCTTCTCGCGACGCAGCCGCCCGAGGAAGGGCCCGTCCATGATCTGGTCGCCGCCTACGACCACCTCCGGCTCGCGCGACGCGGCCCTGCGCTTCGCCCCGGCCGCCTCGGCCCTTGCGCCCTCGGCCTTGGGCCTCGGGAAGCCCTCGGGGAAGGTCTGCCGATCGTACTGCCTGCGCCGCGCCGGATCGAGCAGCCGGGCGTGGGCCTCCTCGGATCGCCGCTGGTAGTCGGCCCGCTCCGCCTCCGTGCACGCGCCCCGCACGGCGAGGGAGCCCGCGCCGAAGTCGTCGCGCACGCGCTTCAAGGCCCTGCGCACCTCCTCGTCCGACGCGCCAGGGTAGATCTCGAGCAGCTCGTACAGGTTCTGGTTCTCGGTCGGCTGCGGCATGGGAGCGGGCGCGAGCAGGTCCTGCATGTCCTGGCCGAGGAGCCTGCGCACGAGCCGCTCGAGATCCTTGCACGCGCGCGTCTGGGCGTAGTCGATGACCAGCGGCTGGCCGCGGCGCAAGGAGAGCCACACGTTGTCGTCCCACTCGAGGGAGCCGAGGAAGCGCGGGGTGAGCCCCATCCAACGCGCGGCGGCCGACACCATGGCGTCGCCGAGCTGCAGGTCGCTCTTGACCTTGGTCTGGTTCACGACGAGCAGGGGGTGCAGCGCGCCCGCGAGCCTCGCGGCTTCGAAGGAGAGAGGAGAGCCCGCTCCCTCGAGCGCGGCGGCCACCTCGCGCGCGGCGGGTGGACGACCGGGCCTCGCGATCATGGCGTCGAGAAGCTCGAAGGAACGCCCGTCATCGCGCGACGCGCGCACGAGCGCGTGCAGGAACGCGCCCCGGATCAGGCGGTAGGTCGACTCCACCGAGTCGGGCGTGGCCGAGGTCACCGCGATGGGCAGGTCCGCGTCGGCGAACAGGCCCAGCGTGAGGTCGTGCAGGCCGGCGGGGAGATCCACGACCACGAAATCGACGTCGATCTCCCGGATGCCGCGGGCGAGCCGTTCGAGATCCGCGGCCGCGGCGCGCGCGCACAGGAGCGGATCGTCGGAGCCGGCAAGGAACATGAGCCCGCCCACGCGCGTCTCGACAAGGGCGTCCTCGGCGCGAGCCACCCGCCCGTGCAGCACGTCCGCCACCGTGCGCTCCGGCCGCGGCAAGCCGAGCCATGCGTGCAGGCCGGCCTCGGCCAGGTTGGCGTCGACGAGCGCCACCTTCTTGCCGATCTGGGCGAGGAACATGGCCAGGTTGGCCGCGAACATGCTCACGCCCGAGCCGCCCTTGCCGGCCCCGACAGCCACCAGCTTGCGGACCGCGGCCCCGTCGTGCCCGCCCTCGCGCTTTCCCGCCCGCGGTGACAAGGTTCAGCCGAGCTCTTCCTCGGCGATCCGCTTCACGGTTGCCGCGTCGACCTCGTCCTTGTGGACCTTCATCACGACGCCCATCACACGGCCGACCATCTTCCCGCCGGCCGCGCCGGTCTCGGCGATGGCCTGCTTCACGAGCCTGCGCACGTCGTCCTCGCCGAGGGTCCTGGGCAGGAAGGGGGCGAGGTACTCGATTTCGAACCTGATCTCCTTGACGTGCGCCGCGCCCTGGTCGCCGGCCTGCTCGAACTCGGAAAGCGCCCGCTGCTGCTGCTTCACGTACTTCGAGATGATGTCGAGCCAGAATGCGTCGTCGATCGGCCGGTCGAACCCGGGGGCCGTGCGGGTGGTGGCGGCGAGCGTCTTCACCATGCGGATGACGTTCACCTCCTCCGTGCGCTTGGCCTGCATGGCTTCCTTCAACCTTGTTGCCAACTGTGCTTCGATGCTCATAATTGACTCCACGGCGGTACGGACCCGCCCACGGGTGACGTGGAACCGTTATAGACGATGACCGCGCAAGAGGACAACCGCGCCCGGGCCGAGGCCGGGGCCGAGGAGATCGGACGCATTCTCTCGCAGCTGCGGCGGCGCGGGGAGGCCCTCGCGGCCGTGTCGGGCTCCGCGTGGATCCTGGCGGGAGGCGTGGTGCTGTTCGACTCCCTCGTCGTGGCGCTCGGGTGGTGGGGCGGAAACGTGTGCCGCGTCCTTGGATGGATCGGCTTCCTGGGAGGGCTCGCCGTGCTCGCCGGCGCCGGCCTCGTCGCGCCGCTGCGGGACCTTGCGCGCAAGGACGCGATCGCGCGCAGGTTGGGCGCCGTGTGGCGCGAGCTCGCCTCCGACGTGCTCACCGCGAGCCAGCTCGCATCCAGGGGAAGCCGCCGTGACTTCTCCCCGGCCCTCGTCGCGCGCCACTTCGACGGCGTGCTCCTGGCCATCGCCGACACCCCGGCGAGCCGCGTCTTCCCCGCGCGCGTCCTCGTCTGGCCCGCGACGGGTCTCGTGCTCGCCTTCGCGGTCGCATCGGTCTCGTACGCGGCCCTTCCGGGCGTGATGGAGGCCGGTCTCCTCGCGCTCGTGCGCGACCCGCTGCCTCCTGAGCCTGCCCTGCTGCGCGCGCGGTCGCTCTCGCCCGTAGTGGCGGACCTGAGCCTCACCTTGCGCTACCCGGAGTACCTCGGCAGGCCCGAACGCCGGATCGACATGACCTCGGGCGGCTTCCTGGCGCCGCTCGGAACCACGGTCCTGCTCGACGGCCGCTCGCTCGTCGAAGGGGCCGACCGCGGGACCGTCACCACCCCGGGCGAGCACCGCGCGCCGCTCGTGGTGGACGGGAACGGCGCGGTCCACGGCTCGTTCGTGGTCTCGGCCGAGGGCGCCTTCTTCCTGTCGCTCGGAACCGCCTCGTACATGATCCGCGGCCCGGACCGCATGCTCGAAGTGGAGAAGGACCGGCCGCCCGTGATGCGGCTTAAGTCGCCCGAAGGCAGCGTGGAAATCGACGAGGACGGCGAGGTGGAGCTCGCGTTCGAGGCCGAGGACGACCACGGGCTCGATCGCGTCGACCTCGTCCTGCACGCCGACCCGGGGTTGGAGATCCGCAAGACGATCGTGCGCGTCGCGGACGGCGTGTCCCGTCTTCGTTCGACCTACCGCTGGAGTCCCCAGAGCGTGCGGCTCTCCTCCCTGGCAGAGGTGCGCCTCGAGCTCGAGGCGTTCGACGACGACACCATCTTGGGCCCCAAACCCGGCCGCTCCGAACCGCTCACGGTGCGCGTCATGACGCCGCTCGCCCGCCACCAGGGCGCCATCGACGAGCAGGGTCGCGTGCTCGACGCCCTCGTCGACCTGCTCGGCAAGCGCATCGAAGCCCCGCCCGAGAGCGAAAAGCGCCTCGAGGAGGCCAAGGAGCGCTTCTCCGTCCTGCGCAGCGAGACCGAAGACGTGCTCGGCCGCGTCGGGCGCCTGCTCCACGGCTTCGCGCTCGATCCGCTCATGCCGCGCCGCGTGCAGGACACGTTCACCGCCGTCCGCAACGACCTGTCGAACCAGATCATCCACGAGACGCGCCTGCATCGGGATCCCGTGGCCCCTCTCGACAAGCGCCTCGCCGTGGATCGCGTGACGGTGAAGCTCCTTGAGGAGGCGGTGATCCGAGTGGACGATCTCATGATCGAGCAGCAGCTCGCGCGCCTCGTCTCGGGCGGCGGAGAGCTGGAGACCGCCCGCGCCGGGCTCGGCGCCCTGCTCGCCACGTTCGAGCGGACGCGCTCGGAGCCCGCGCGTCGCGCCGTGCTCGACGCCGTTTCGAAGATCGAGGACGGCCTCGCGCGCCTCGGACGCGAGATCGACTCGATCCGGGGACGGGTGGGAGACACGTACGTGAACCCCGGGACCGTGGCGAGCCTCGATCTCGCGAGCTCGCTTGCGCGCCTGCGGGCGCTGCTCGCCGCCGGCGACGTGTCCGCGGCCATCGACCTCGTCGCCGCTCTGGAGCGCGACCTCGGCAAGCTCATGTCCGCCCTCGAGGGCGGGCTTCTCTCGTTCCGCACGGATCGCTTCAGCGAGGGCGAGCGCTTCTCCGGCCAGCTCCTCGATAGGCTCTCCGAGATCGAGGGCGACCAGCTGCAGGTGCGCCGCCAGTCCACGGCCCTCTCCCGGGACTATGAGGAACGCCTCGTCGAGCTCATGCGCGACAGGATCGGCCCGCTCGTCAAACAGGAGCTCGGCCGGCTCGCCTCCTTGCGCGCCTCCCTCGAGAGCGCGGCGGCCGTGGGGGGGGCCCAGGGAAAAGGCCGCCTGGCGCGCCTGCGGACTGCGGCGCGCGAGCTCGAGATCGCGCTCGGGCAGAAGGAGATCGAGGAGGCGCGCGAGCTCGCCCTGGACATGCGCGACATGGTCGACGCCTGGGCTCTGGCCGAAGGAAGCTCCCCGACCGCCGCGGTGGAGCAGGCCGGCAGAACCGCCGCGCAGATCGCGGCCGACCTCGCGGCCGCCTATCCCAGGCCCGCGCAGATCTTCTCGGAGCGCGACCGGGCGGGCGCCAGGAACGACGCCGCGGCCGAACGCCACCTCACCGCCGACACGCGGAAGCTGCACGCGTGGGCCCTGGAACAAAAGGAGGAGGTGCGCTTCCTTGCGCAGATGGCCGCGACCTCGCTCAAGTTGATCGAGGCGCGCATGAGCGAGGCCGTGACGCACCTCGAGAACCTGCGCGTGCGCGAGGCCGTGGCCGAGCAGTCCGCAGCCCTCGAGGAGCTGGCCAGGCTGCGCGAGGATCTCAGGCGCGGCAGTGAGGCCGCACCGCTCGAGGCGCAGCCTGTGATCGTGAAGACGCGCGTGGAGATCCCGGCTCCCGAGGAGTACGAGGTGCCCCCGGAGTTCAGGGCGGACATCCTCGAGGCCATGCGCGGCGACGCCCCGAGCCGCTACAAGGAGGCGATCCAGAGGTACTATGAAGCTCTCGTGCGCTAGCCCGATGTTCGCGCTCGCATGCCTGTGCGCCCCTTGGGTCGGGCTCGCGCAGCCCACGCCGCGTGACACCCTCGCGGCGGCCGACGAGGATCTCGATTCCCTGCGGCTCAACGAGGCCGGCGCGCGACTTGCATCCCTCGATCCCGCGCGGGGGAGCGAACCGCGCGCTGCGTTCGTGCGGGGCAAGCTCGCCTTCTTCGAGGGGCGCTTCGGCGAGGCCGTGGCCGCGCTGGGCCAGGCGGTCGCGGCGCCGGGGGCCGACCTTTCGTGGCGGGGGCTCCTCGTGCGGGCCAAGGAGAGCGAGCGCGTCCTTGGCGGGATGACGATGGTCAATGCCGCGAACGGGGCGCTCGTCTTCCGCTATGCCGAGGGCGTGGACGAGCTGCTCGTCAAGCCAGCGGCCGCCGCGCTCGCCACGCAGATCGAGGCGCTCGCGACCGAGTTCGGGGACAGGCCGTGGTCCCCGCTCGAGGTGGACCTCGTGCCCGACGTGGAGTCGCTCGCGGCCGCGTCCGGCCTCACGGTGGAGCAGATCGAGCGCACCGGCACCGTCGGGGTCACCAAGTACGGCCGGATCATGGTGCTCACCCCGCGCGCTCTCGCCACGGGCTATCCCTGGCTCGACACGCTCGCCCACGAGCTCGTCCATGTGGTCGTGACGCGCGTCTCGCGCAATCGGGCGCCCATCTGGCTGCACGAGGGCGTGGCCAAGCTCCTCGAGCGGCGATGGCGCGGCGAGCGAGCCGCGGATCTCACGCCCGAGGAGGCCTACCTGCTCGACCGGGCCGTTCGCGAAGGACGGCTCATCCCCCTGCGCGGGTTCCACCCCTCGATCGCGTTCCTGCCCAACCAGGAGGACGCGGCGCTCGCGTACGCCCAGGTGCTGGCCTTTCTGCGCTACCTCGACGCGCGCCTTCCCGCGGGCTGGGTGCGCTCGGTTCTCGAGGCCCTCGGCCGCGGCACGACCGTCGACGACGCGCTCGTGGTCCTGTCCAAGTTCAACGTGCGGCGCCACTACCTGTGGTGGGAGCAGGACGCGCGCGGCCGCCGCCAGACGCCGGTCCCGGCCGTGGCCCTCATGAAGAAGCGCTTCCTGCGAGGCAAGGCCACCGGAGAGACGGCCGGCGACTCCCTGCTCGGCGTGGAGGCACGCAGGCACCTGCGCATCGGCGATCTCCTGCGCCTGCGCGGGCACGTGCCGGCCGCGGTCGCCGAGTTCCGCAAGGCCGAGCTCCTGTCCGACTCGCCCTCACCCGAGGTGAGCGACCGCCTGGCCGGGAGCCTGCTCGATCTCGGTGACGCGCAAACAGTGGTGTCCATGCTGCCCCGGATGGCCGAGCTCTACCCGGCCCACTCGACCATCTTCGTTCAGCTCGGCATGGCCGAGGACGCGCTCGGTCGATCCGCCGAGGCGGCGAAAGCGCTCGAGCGGGCCATGGCAGTGAACCCGTTCCACCCCGCGGTGCGCTGCGCCCTCGCCCGCGTCTACGGCAAGCTCGGCCGGCCCGACGACGCCGCGTCCGAGGAGCGCGCCTGCCGCACTTTGGGCGCCCGCCGGAGCCCGGAATGACGGATCCCGCACGTCGCGCCCATTTCGGTCCGCGTGACCTGCCGCGCTTCTTGGGCTAGACTCCCCGGCCCATGGAGATCTACCTCGACAACGCCGCCACCACCCGCCCCTGGCCCGAGGCCATCGACGCCGTGGTGCGCGCCATGGGCGACGCATTCGGCAACGCCTCGTCCGTGCACCGGCGCGGGCTCGCCGCGGCCCGTCTCGTCGAGGACGCCAAGCGCACCATCGCAGAAGCGGTCGGCGGCGGACCATGGCAGGTCGTCTTCACGTCGGGCGGCACCGAATCCGACAACACGGCCGTGCTCGGCTCGGCCCCGCGCGGCAGGCGCGACGCGATCGTGGTCACCGTGCTCGAGCACCCGGCCGTGGCCGAGGCGTGCAAGGCGGCGGCCGCACTGGGCGCGCGGATCGTGGAGGTGGAGGCCGGCTCGGGCGGCGTCATGGATCCGAAGGCGGTCGAGGCGGCCGTGGACGAGCGGACCGCGCTCGTGTCCGTGATCCACGTCTCGAACGAGATCGGCACGGTGCAGCCCGTGGCCGAGATGGCGCGGCTCGCCAAGCGCAGGTCGCCCGGCTGCCGCGTGCACGTGGACGCGGTGCAGGCCCTGCCCCGCCTCGCGCGGCTCGAGTACCCGCCCGAGATCGACATGGTGTCGCTGTCGGGCCACAAGATCCACGGGCCGCAAGGCGTGGGCGCGCTGCTCCTTCGACCCGGCGTCAAGCCTCGGCCCCTCCTGCACGGCGGCGGCCAGCAGGAGGGCCAACGCGCCGGGACCCACAACATCCAGGGCATTGCCGGCATGGCGGCGGCAGCGGCGAGGCTCAAGGAACGCAAGGCAGAGGGGTGCGCGCGGATGGCCTCGCTCGCGCAGCGCATCGAAACCGCGGTCGTCTCGTCGGTCCCGGACGTGCGGGCGCTCGGCGATCCGGTCGCGCGCGCGCCGGGGTTCCTGGTGCTGGCCATCGACGACGTGCACGCCGAGATCCTGCTGCACGCGCTCGAGGCGCGCGGCGTGGTGGCGTCCGCGGGCGCCGCGTGCCACTCCCGCCAGGCCGCGCCGTCCCGGGCCCTCGTGTCGGCCGGGTTGCGCGCCGACGAAGGGCCCTTGCGCCTCTCCCTCAGCCTCGACACCACCGAATCCGAGGCCGACGCCGCCGCGGCGGCGATCATCGAGGCCGTGGCCGCCATCCGCAAGGGACAGGCCGGGCTGTGAAAAACGAAGCCGCACCGATCGGTCCGGGAGTGGTCCTGCGCGTGGGCGAGCTCTTCCTCAAAGGGCGCAACAGGTTCCGTTTCGAAGAGGCCCTCGCGTGCAACGTGCGCCGCGCCGTGGCCGACCGGCCGGACGTGGAGGTGGTGCTCGAGCATGGGCGCATCTTCGCGCTCGGCGCGTGCGACACCGACTCGCTCGCCTCCCTCGCGAGCGTCTTCGGCGTGGCCTCGCTCTCGCCTGCCCTGTTCTGCGAGAAAGGCGTCCCGCCGATCACCGAGGCCGCCCTCGCGTTGACCGTGGGCAAGACCGGGCCGGCGCGCACGTTCCGCATCGCGGCGCGTCGCTCGGACAAGCGCTTCCCGCTCAAGTCGACCGAGCTCGCTCGGGAGGTGGGCGCCGCCGTGCAGCGGGCCACGGGCCTCGGCGTGGATCTCACGGCCCCGGATCTGACCGTGGGCGTGGAGGTCGGACCGCGCTGGGCGTTCGTGTGGGCGCAGGAGCTGCCGGGCGCGGGCGGGCTGCCGGTCGGCACGTCGGGCCGGGCCCTGCTCCTGCTCTCGGGCGGCATCGACTCCCCGTGCGCCGGCCACCTCATGCAGAAGCGCGGGCTTAAGCTTGCGGCCGTCTACTTCCACGCCTTCCCGTACACGGGCGACGGCGCCAGGGACAAGGTCGTGGATCTCGCCCGCGTCCTCGCGCGCCGCCAGGGCCCCTTGAGGCTCTTCGTCGTGCCCTTCGCCCGCGTCCAGGAGGCCCTGCGCGACAACGCCCCGGGCGACTACCTGGTCGTGCTCTACAGGCGTGCCATGCTCCGCATCGCGTGCCGGCTGGCCAAGCGTGAAGGGCTGCCCGCGCTCGTGACCGGCGAGAGCCTGGGTCAGGTCGCGAGCCAGACGCTGGCCAACATTGCGGCCATCGAGGACGCGGCGAGCCTGCCCGTGCTGCGGCCCCTCATCGGGTTCGACAAGCTCGAAACGGTCGGGCTCGCGCGCACCATTGGGACGTACGACATTTCGATCCGTCCCCACATGGACTGCTGCTCGCTCTTCGTGCCGCCCCACCCGATCACCAAGGGCAGCGCGAAGCAGGCCGCCTTTGCCGAGAGCAGGGTCGATCTCGCCCCGCTCATGGACGAGGCCGTGGCCGCGTCCGAGGTGTCGGATCTGTGATATTTTCGCTACAACTATTTGAAATCCTAAGAGAACCTTGACGGACAGCGGCCGCGGTGGTAGCGATAGCCTCTTGACAATCCCAAAAAGGGGAGAAACGGCATGGTCACGCGGATCGGGAAAGAGGTGTGCGTCAACCTCAACAAGGCGCTCACGCTCGAGTGGCTCGAGACGAACGGCATCGGCGGCTACGCGTCGAGCACCATCCTGAGCTGCCACACGCGCAAGTACCACGGAATGCTGGTGGCGCGCCTCGCGGATCCGCCGGGCAAGTATGTTCTGTACTCCAAGCACGAGGACGCGCTCCTCGTCGACAACCAGGAGTTCTTCCTGTCCGCGCACGAGTACCCGGGAGTGGTCTTCCCTCGCGGTCACCAGTACCTCACCGAGTTCCGCCTCGACGACCACCCGGAGTTCCTCTACCGGGTTGGCGCGGCACGCGTGCGGCGCGAGATCCGGCTCGTGCACGGCGAGAACACGGTGCTCTTCCGGTACGTGGCGCAGGACACGGCCCCCGGCACGAAGCTCCGCATCAAGCCCCTCCTCGCCTACCGGGACTTCCACGCGCTTTCGAAGCGGAACATCTCCTTGCAGGTGCGCACGTTCCCGTGCCGCGAGGGGTTCCTCATCTCGCCCTACCACGGCATGCCCACGCTCTACGTGCAGGTGGAGGGGGCTCCCTACGAGTTCTTCGCCGCGCCCGACTGGTATCGCGATTTCGAGTATCACAAGGAGCGGTTGCGCGGCTTCGAGTTCCAGGAAGACCTCTTCACGCCCGGCATGTTCGAGATCGATTTTGAGGACGGCGCGGACGTGATTCTGTCCGCCTCGCTCGCGGAATTGCCGGCCGGGCTCAAGCGCCGCTGGGACGCCGAGGCGAAACGCCGCGCCGCGATCAAGGCGCGCATCGAGGAGAGCGGGCTTCGGAACGCGCTCGCCAAGTCCGCGCTCTCCTTCGTCACCGAGGGCGACGACGGCCGCAAGGCCATCACCGCCGGCTATCCGTGGTTCCTGGAATGGGGCCGCGACGCCATGATCTCACTGCCCGGCCTGACCTTGCGCAGCGGCGAGGAGCGCACGTGCCTCGAGGTGCTCGAGACCTTCGCGCGTCACGAGCGGGACGGTCTCATCCCCAACTTCCTCGGTGCCGCGCGCGCTGAGAACGCCTACAACTCGGTGGACGCGAGCCTGTGGTTCGCGTGGGCGGTGCAGAAATACCTCGAGCACACGGGTGATCACGCGGCCGTGCGCAAGCGGCTGTGGCCCACGCTGGAACGCATCTTCACCCGCTTTCGCGAGGGCACACACCACGGGATCGGCATGCTCGCGAACGGGCTGCTCGCGGCCGGCAGCCCCGCGGAGCAGGTGACGTGGATGGACGCCACGGCCGACGGCCGGCCAGTGACCGCCCGCCACGGTTGCCCGGTGGAGGTGAACGCGCTGTGGTTCAACCTCGTGTCATTCGTGGCCGAGCTGGGCGCAAGGTACGGCGCGTCCGTCGCCCCGGAAGCCGCCGCCCTCGCCCCGCGCATCGCAAAAGCGTTCTACTCGGCGTTCTGGCTCGAGGACGAGGGCCGTCTCGCGGACGTGTGGCGCGAGGGCGAGGTCGATACGTCGATGCGGCCGAACCAGGTCGTCGCCGCGAGCCTGCCTTACTCGCCTCTCAAGCCCGCCGAGGCGCGCTCCATGCTCGAGCAGGTGCGGCGCCGGTTGCTCACGCCTGCGGGGCTCCGCACTCTCGCGCCGGACGAGCCCGCCTACCGAGGGCGCTACGAGGGCCCGCCTTCCGAACGCGATCGCGCCTACCACAACGGCACCGCGTGGCCCTGGTTGCTCGGCCCCTACGGCGAGGCCTTGCTCAAGACGGCGACCGACAAGGCCGCGGCCGTCGCGCACCTCGAGGGGATCCTGAACGGCTTCGAGGCGCACCTCGGCGAGGTCGGGCTCGGCTCCATCTCCGAGGTCTTCGACGGCGATCCGCCACACTACCCGCACGGTTGCCCGCAGCAGGCGTGGAGCGTGGCCGAGATCTTGCGACTCGCGCGGCTCGTAGCCGAGGCCAAGGCCGCTCCCAAGCCCAAGCAGCTCAAGGCCGCTCCCAGGCCCAAGCAGCTCAAGGCCGCTCCCAAACCCAAGCAGCTCAAGGCCGCTCCCAAGCCCAAGCAGCTCAAGGCCGCTCCCAAGAAAAAGGAGGCCCGGACGTCAAAGGCGCCCGGGAAGAAAGGGGGAAAAAAATGAATTGGAATGACACCAAGAAGAAGGCCATCGCAATCGGCGTGCAGCCGGGCAAGATGAAGAAGGCCGAGCTCATCCGGGCGATACAGACCGCCGAGGGCAACACGCCTTGCTACGGAACGAACCGCGGGGACTGCCCATACACCGATTGCTGCTGGTTCGAGGACTGCGCGGCTGAGTACCGGAAAACGATGGCATGAACGTCCTCATGTACGGCTGGGAGTTCCCTCCCCACATCAGCGGAGGCCTGGGCGTGGCCTGCTTCGGGCTGACGCAGGCGCTCGGGCGCGAGGGACACAAGGTGACCTTCGTCCTGCCGCGGATGCAGAAGGGGGTCGCCTCGGCCGGACACCTGCGCCTCCTGGACGCGGGCGACTTCGCGATGGAGACCCTGGAGTACCGCGAGCTCGAGCGCCGGCACCTGCTCGAGCACCTGTCCGTCGAGGTGATCGACTCGGCCCTGCGCCCCTACATCACCGAGAAGCTGTACCTGGCGGCGATCGAGCGCATGGAGCGCATCGAGCGCGAAACGGCGCACAGCTCGCGGGGCTACCGCCTGGCGGTGACCGGCGACTACGGTCCGAACCTCATGGCCGAGGTGTTGCGCTACTCCCAGGTGGCGGGCGCCGTGGCCCGCAGGGTCCCGCACGACGTCATCCATACCCACGACTGGCTGACCGTGCTGGCCGGGCTCGAAGCCAAGAGGGTGAGCGGCAAGCCCCTCGTGGTGCACGTGCACGCCCTCGAATTCGATCGCTCCGGCGAGAACGTGAACCAGGCCGTGTACGACATCGAGCGGTTGGGCATGGAGGCCTCCGACCGCGTGGTCGCGGTGAGCCACTACACAAAGGACATGATCGTGCGCCGCTACGGCATCCATCCAGACAAGATCGAGGTGGTGCACAACGCGGTCACGCGCGCACCGCGCAAGGTGGAGGACCCGGAAGTCGACGGCAGGCGCGAGAAGGTGGTGCTGTTCCTCGGGCGCATCACGTTCCAGAAAGGGCCCGACTACTTCATCGAGGCCGCGGCCAAGGTGCTGGGGGTCCGCAAAGATGTGCGCTTCGTCATGGCCGGCAGCGGCGACATGGCGCCTCGCATGATCGAGCGGGTCGGCCAGCTGCGGCTCGGCAAGTACATCCACTTCACGGGCTTCCTCACCGGCGCGGACGTGGAGCGCATGTACCTGTCGAGCGACATCTACGTCATGCCGAGCGTGTCCGAGCCGTTCGGCATCTCGCCGCTCGAGGCCATGCGCTTCGACGTGCCGGTCATCATCTCCAAGCAGTCGGGTGTGTCCGAGATCCTTAGGCACGCGCTTAAGGTGGACTTCTGGGACATCGACGACATGGCGAGCAAGATCCTGGCGTTGCTCGACCACTCGGCGCTGCGCGACGAGCTGGTCGCACAGGGATCGCGGGAGCTTGAGAGCATACAGTGGGAGAAGGCCGGCCAGCGGCTCACCGAGATCTACGGACGCCTTGCGGCGCAAGGGGACAACTGATGATCCACGTCTGCGTCTATTTCCAGGTGCACCAGCCCAACCGGCTGCGCAAGTACACCTTTTTCGAGATCGGCCACTCCCACTTTTACGAGGACGAGGACGCGAACCGCGCCATCTCGCGCAAGGTAGCCGGCAAGTGCTACCTGCCCGCGAATGAGGTCATTCTCGCTCTCATCAAGAAGCACGAGGGCCGTTTCCGCGTCGCCTACTCGGTGAGCGGCGTGACCATCGACCAGTTCAAGAAGCACTGCCCCGAGGCCCTCGACTCGTTCAAGCGGTTGGCCGACACGGGCTGCGTGGAGTTCCTGAACGAGACGTACTTCCACAGCCTCGCGTTCCTCTTCTCGAAGGAGGAGTTCAAGCGCCAGGTGGAGGCGCACCGCGAGCTCGTGCGCAGGGAGTTCGGCCAGACGCCGACCACGTTCCGCAACACGGAGTTCATCTTCAACAACGAGGTGGCGGAGACCGTGGAGAAGATGGGGTACAAGACCATCCTGGCCGAGGGTGCAGAGAAGGTCCTCGGCTGGAGGAGCCCCAACTTCGTGTACCAGCCCGCGCCGTGCAAGAAGCTGAAATTGCTCCTGCGCAACTACCCGCTCTCGGACGACATCGCGTTCCGCTTCTCGAACACGGGCTGGTCAGAGCACCCGCTCACGGCCGAGAAGTTCGCGGGCTGGATGCATGGCACGCGCGGCAACGGCGAGACCGTCAACCTCTTCATGGACTACGAGACCTTCGGCGAGCACCAGTGGAAGGAGACAGGCATCTTCGATTTTCTCGCGGCCCTGCCGGGTGAGATCCTGAAGGCCGACGACTTCGCGTTCTCGACGCCCGCGGAGGTGTCGGCCGGCGCGTCACCGGTGGCCAAGCTCGACGTGCCGGACTACGTGTCGTGGGCGGACGTGGAGCGGGATCTCACGGCGTGGAAGGGCAACTCCATGCAAGACGACGCGCTCGAGGCGGTGTACGCCCTTGAGAGCCGCGTGATGAAGACCAAGAACCCGGATCTCATCCGCGTGTGGCGCTCGTTGCAGACCTCGGATCACTTCTATTACATGTGCACCAAGTGGTTCGCCGACGGCGACGTGCACAAGTACTTCAACCCGTACGAGAGCCCCTACGACGCCTACGTGAATTTCCAGAACGTGCTCTCCGACTTCGAGGCCACGATCGGAAGGTAGGTAGGCGCTTCCCCGGCCAAACTCCTCGCCCGCTGACCTAGCCGCTTCGCGGTCGGATGGTGTATAAACGGAACCCACGGGGCATCCTGGGAATCCAAGGAGCAGCGCATGAAGTTCGTGTTTGAGGTGAGCTGGGAGGTCTGCAACAAGGTCGGGGGGATCCACACCGTCATCACGTCGAAGGCGACCCACGCGGTTCGCGAGTATGGCGACAACTACTACCTGCTCGGGCCGTTGCTCGACCACAACACGGACTTCGAAGAGACCGATGATGCAGGCTACGGGCCGATCCGTGCCGAGCTCGAAAAGAAGGGCCTGAGCTGCCGGCTCGGCCGCTGGCAGATCCCGGGGCGGCCCAGGGTGGTCCTGGTCGACTTCCGCAACCGCTATGACGTGAGCAAGCTGCTCTACGACTACTGGCAGCAGTCCGGCGTCAACTCGTACTCCGGAGGATACGACTACGTGGAGCCGGTGGTGTTCTCCACCGCGTGCGGCGAGGTCGTCGAGGCCATCCACCGCGCGGTCGTCACCGAGAACGACGGCGCCGTTGCCCACTTCCACGAGTGGATGTGCGGCGCGGGTCTCTTGCACCTGAAGCACAAGCTCCCCGAGATCGGCACGGTCTTCACCACGCACGCCACGATCCTCGGCCGCTCCATGGCGGGTTCGGGTGTGGACATCTACGCCCAGAAAGCCGGCATTAACCCGGAGGAGGACGCCAAGGCGTACGGCGTCGCGGCCAAGCACTCCATGGAGGCCGCTTCGGCGCGCGAGGCCGACTGCTTCACCACCGTGAGCGGCGTGACCGCGGACGAGGCCGCGGTCGTCCTCGGCAAGGCTCCGGATCGGATCGTCTTCAACGGGCTCGACATCGGCGGCATCCCGGACTACGCGGTCTCCCGCGAAGGGCCCGCGCGTCACAGGCGCTTCCTGCTCAACCTGGCGCGCAAGTTCCTGCAGAAGGACCTGCCGGATTCGACGCGCTTCTGGATCATCTCGGGCCGCTACGAGTTCCACAACAAGGGCTTCGACGTGCTCCTGCAGAGCCTCGCACATCTCGATGAGGCCCTGCGCGCAAGGCCGGGAGAGCCGATCGTGGCGTGGTTCATGGTGGCGGCCGGGCACAAGGGCGTGCCCGAGGACGTGCGCCGCAGGCTCGAGGGCGCGGCCCACGTCGAGACCGCTCCGGCCGGTATCGCGACCCACAGGCTCTACGATGAGCAGCACGATCCCATCCTCAACACGTGCTACCGCCTGGCCTTGAAAAACGGCCACGACAATCCGGTCAACGTCATCTTCTCTCCGGCCTACATCGACGGTCACGACGGGATCTTCAACCTGGCGTACTACGACCTCCTGTCGGCGTGCGATCTGGGCGTCTTCCCCTCCTACTACGAGCCGTGGGGATACACGCCGCTCGAAAGCATCGGCAGCGCGGTGCCCACCATCACCACCGATCTGGCCGGGTTCGGCCGCTGGGTGCAGGATCTCGCCGAGGAGCCCGGGCGGGGCGTGAGCGTCATCGCGCGTCGGGGACGTCCGGACGACGAGGTGGTGCGCGAGCTCGACGGCCTGCTCGGCGAGTTCGCCTCCATGGGCGAGGCGCGGCTCATGGACCTGCGGCGCGAGGCCAGACGCGTGGCGGCCGAGGCCGACTGGGCGGTCTTCTTCAAGGGCTACGTGGCGGCGTACGAGGAGGCCATCGACAAGGCCTCGCAGCGCGTCAACACGCTCGATACGAGCGCCTTTTCGGAGAAGCTCTTCTCGCCGTTCAAGAGCCCGCAGAGCGCGACGCCCCACTACCGGGCGTTCACCGTGGTGACGACCCTGCCTGCCGGGATCGAGCGGTTGCGCGATCTGGCCTACAACATGTGGTGGACCTGGCACCCGGACGCCGAGGCGCTCTTTTTGGAGATCGATCCTGCGCTGTGGGAGGAGAGCAACCACAACCCGGTCAAGCTCTTGAACCGCGTCTCGTACCAGACGCTTCGGCGCAAGGAGGACGACAAGAACTTCAAGAAGAAGTACGAGCGCGTGCTCGGCGAGTTCGACGCGTACATGGGCGACGCCACCTTCGGCCTCGCCGCGAGCGACGCACTGTGCGGCGCCCACCCGGCCGCGTACTTTTCCATGGAGTTCTGCCTGCACGAGAGCCTGCCCATCTACTCGGGAGGCCTCGGCGTCCTCGCCGGCGACCACCTGAAGAGCGCCTCGGATCTCTCGATCCCGCTCGTGGGCGTGGGGCTTCTTTACAAGCAAGGCTACTTCGAGCAACGCATCGACAGGGATGGCCACCAACTCGAGACTTACCCGTTCCTCGACTACTCCGAGATGCCGGTTAAGGCCGTGCTCGACGCAAAAGGCAACGAAGTGCGCGTCTCGGTGCAACTCCCCGGGCGGACGCTCACGGCCCGCGTGTGGCGCGTGGATGTGGGGCGCGTGCGGCTCTACCTGCTCGACTCGGACGTGGAGGAGAACACGCCCGAGGACCGCCGCATCACCTGGCAGCTCTATGGCGGCGACAAGGAGCTTCGTCTCAAACAGGAGCTGCTCCTCGGCATCGGCGGTGTGCGTGTGTTGCGCAATGGGCTCGGCCTCTTGCCCTCGGTGTATCACCTGAACGAGGGGCACTGCGGGTTCCTCCTGCTCGAACGTATCCGGCGCCTCATGTCGCACAACCTCACGTTCCAGGAGGCGCGCGAGGCGGTCAAGGCGTCGACCGTGTTCACCACGCACACACCCGTGCCCGCCGGCAATGAGACGTTCGAGGGGAAGCTCATGGAGTACTTCTTCCGCGACATGGTGGCCGAGCTCGGCGTCAGTTTCGAGCAGTTCATGGAGCTCGGCCGCGACCGGCCGTCCGAGGATCACGAGCCGTTCTCCATGACGGTGCTGGCGCTCAAGCTTTCGAGCAAGGCCAACGCGGTCTCCAAGCTCCACGGCAAGGTGTGCCGCGAGATGTGGAAGGACGTGTGGAAGGGCGTCAGCGTGGAAGAGGTGCCCATTTCGTCCATCACCAACGGCATCCACGTCACTTCGTGGATGGGCCGCAACATGCGCAGGCTCTTCGCCCAGTACCTGGACATGGCGTGGGACAAAAACCACGATGACCCGGACGCATGGCAAAGGGTCGCGGACATCCCCGACGTCATGCTGTGGGGCGAGCACATGGCCCAGAAGCGCTTCATGATCGAGGAGGTGAAGAAGCGCATCTTCCGCGACTACGCGCGCCGCGGCGAGGATCCGGAGGTCATCCGCGAGACCATCGACCGCTTGACCGCGGACAGGCTCACCTTGGGATTCGCACGGCGCTTCGCGTCGTACAAGCGCGGCCACCTGCTCTTCAAGGACAAGGACGCGCTCGCGCGGCTCGTGGGCAGCGAGGAGCGGCCCGTGCAGCTCATCTTCGCGGGCAAGGCGCACCCGGCCGACAAGATCGGCAAGGACATCATCAAGGGCATCGTGGAGTCGGCGCGCTCTCCCGAGTTCCGTGGTCGCATCGTGTACCTGGAGAACTACGACATGGCGCTTGGCCGGCTGCTCACGCAGGGCGTCGACGTGTGGCTGAATACGCCCGTGCGGCCTTACGAGGCGAGCGGGACGAGCGGCATGAAGGTGGCGCCCAACGGCGGGCTCAACTGCTCGATCCTCGACGGTTGGTGGGACGAGGGCTACAAACCCGGCGCCGGGTGGGCCATCGACGCGGGCCCGACTTACGCGAACCGCGACCACCAGGACGAGCTGGACCGAATGGCCCTCATCGACATCCTCGAGAAGCAGATCATCCCCTTGTACTATGATCGGGGCGACAAGAATTTCTCGGCGGGGTGGACCGAGATGATGAAGGAGTCGGTGAGGACCATCTGCCCGCGCTTCAACACCATGCGAATGCTCAAGGAGTACTACGCGCTCCTGTACCAGCCGGCGGCCGAGCGCGGGCGCACCCTCTTCGACGGCGACTTCACGGGCATCCGCAAGCTCACGACCTGGAAGCGCAAGGTGACGGCGCGCTTCTCCACGGTGCATATCCAGAAGCTCAACATCAAAGGCGTCAAGGGCGACATTCTGCCGTCGAGCGGCGGGCTCGAGCTCGAGCTGTTGGTCGACCCGGGCAAGATGGGCGAGGCCGAGCTCGAGGCCGAGCTCGTGATCGGCCTGCGCGCGGGTGACACCTTCTCGGACACGCCGACGGTCGTACGCTTCAAACGCGCGGGTCGCGCGAACGGCATCGTGCGATTCGAGCTCTCCTACAACGTGGAGCTGAGCGGCAACTACTTCTATGCCGTGCGCGTGGTGCCGGTGCACGAGCTTCTGTCGTGCACGGCCGAGACCGGCCTCGCGTGCTGGGGGTAGGCCAAAGGACTTTCGAATATGACGAAGGAAAAGATCCCTTTTCCCCCCCCGCTTCAAACGAACCTCAAAAGTCCTTTTCCGAAGAGCGACTCGCCGGCGCCCAAGAACTGTTCGAGTTGATTTTCGAAACAGCCCCGGAAGCGGGCGTGATTTCGCGGTTGAGCGATGGCATGATTGTAGAGGTCAATGAGAGATTCATTTCTCGTACCGGTTATCTACGTTCGGAGGTCATCGGAAAGACAAGCACGGACCTCAAGCTCTACGAGGACGACGCCAGCCGCCAACAGATCGTGGCGGAGCTCAGAAGAAACGGCTTCTGCGAGAGCATGGAAACCGTGTTCCGGGCCAAGAACGGCGCCGCAATCACCGGAATCCTATCCTCCCAGGTGATCACCTTGCAGGGTGTTCAATACGTTTACAGCATCATACGCAACATCACGAAGCAAAAGCTGGCGGAGAGAGAAGTCCTTCGCTCTCGACGGGATTGGGAGAATATCTTCAATGCCATCGGGCACTTGACCCTGGTGCTCGACAAGGACCACAACATCATCATCGCCAACCGCGCGGCCGCGCAAATCGCAGGATGCTCACCGCAGGACCTGGCCGGCAAGAAATGCCACGAGGTTTATCACGGCAGCTCCACCCCGCCTGCCGGCTGCCCGCTCTCCGACATGAGCACCACCTTCCGCATAAAGACTGCCGAGATGGAGATGCAGACTCCGCACGGAACGTTCCTGGTTTCCTGCACGCCTGTCTTCGACGACGCCGGCATCTTGGAGAAGATTATTCACATTGCTTTCGACATTACCGACCGCAAGCGCGCCGAAAGCCTTCTTTCCATTCAGCACAACCTCGCCCTTGCGCTCAATACAACGTCCAGCATTGAAACGGGTTTGCAATTGTGCCTTGATGCGGCCCTCGGTGCCTCCGGCATGGACTGCGGAGGCATTTCCCTGGTCAATGAGGCAGACAACAGTTTTGCCCTCACCGTTCACAAAGAAATGTCGGACATGCCTCCCGACGGGTATCTCGGAGGCGATCGGCTCCGCGCCGTTGCCGCCATTCCCGTAATGTACGAAGGCCGCGTCATCAGTATCTTCAATCTCGGGTCGCACACTCGTGATGACGTCTCGGTTTCCACCAGAAACGCGCTCGAGACAATCGCCGCCCAGATCGGCACCAGCATCGCCCGGCTGAAAACCGAGGAGGCGCTGCGACAGAGCAATGAGAAGTTCGCAAAGATATTCAAAACGAGCCCGGATTCCATCGCCATCACACGCTTTTCGGACGGACGGTATCTGGAGATAAACGAAAGGTTCACGGACACGACCGGCTATTCGAAGGAAGAGGTTTTGGGACGTTCGTCGATGCCCGGAGGCGTGGCGCTTTGGAACAGGGCCGAGGATCGTGAGCGCTTGATAGCGGCTCTGAGGGAGCATGGGAAAATTTTTGGCCTGGAAGCGCCATTGCGAATGAAGGACGGTTCGATCAAGGTTGCGTTGTTGTCCGCCCGTTTACTGGATATCGATGGCGAGGAATGCATCATATCAATCGCAAGGGATATTACGGACAGGAAACTGGCTGAAGAGGAGCATATCAGGCTGGAACAGCAACTTCAACAGAGCCAGAAGATGGAATCTCTCGGCGTTCTGGCGGGCGGCATTGCACATGATTTCAACAATCTCCTGGCGGGCATTTTCGGCTATATAGACCTGGCTCGTTCCGAACCGAACGAGGCTCAGGCCAAGGAGTATCTGAATGCGACGCTCAATACGATAGACCGCGCGAAAGGACTCACACAGCAGTTGCTCACGTTCGCAAAGGGTGGAGCTCCTGTGCAAAAGATCGGAGCGTTGGCGCCCTTGATAAGAGATGCGGCGAAATTTGCTCTCAGCGGATCGAATGTTTCGTGCCGTTTCGATATCCGGGAGGATCTCTGGCAGTGCAAATATGACAAGAGCCAGATCGGGCAGGTTATCGACAACATGATCATCAACGCCCAGCAGGCGATGCCCATGGGGGGAACCGTCGAGGTGTCGGCCGGAAACGTTTCCGTGAAGAGCAGGGAACACGCGAAGTTGGCGGAAGGCCGTTATGTAAAGATAATGATAGCGGATCATGGCGTCGGCATACCCAAGGAAATACTTCCCCGCATATTCGAACCTTTCTTTACGACAAAGACCAAAGGGCATGGACTTGGTCTCGCGACCTGCTACTCGATCATAAACCGCCACGAAGGCATGATAGAGGTCGAGTCCGAACAGGGCAATGGTTCCACTTTTGCGATTTACCTGCCTGCATCGGAAGAAGACGGCTTATCTTCGATGGAAGGAAAGGACACTCCTCACCGAGGGAACGGGACAATCATCGTAATGGACGATGAAGAATACATTCGGGGCACGTTCGGTGCAATGCTACAAACGATGGGGTATTCAGTCGTGCTCAAGAAGGAAGGGAAAGAGGTCTTGGACTATGCTTTCAAGGAGGAGACATCGGCCCCTCCGATCGTGGGATATTTTTTGGACCTTACGATACCGGGCGGAATGGGCGGAAAGGACATCATATCGAGAATCCGGGAAAAACAGCCCGTTGTTCCTGTTTTCGTGGCAAGCGGCTATGCCGACGATCCTGTGATGGCGAACCCGGTCGAATACGGGTTTACCGCGAGCATCTGCAAGCCGTTCAGGATCGCCGAAATGAGGGAACTTCTGAACAAGCACATTGGGAAGCAGGGCGGATGAATCGCGTCACTCGACGGGCGTGGTGCCCGGATCGGCCTTGCCGATGAACTGGAATGCGTCGAGAATCACCTCGGAGTCGTAGATATCGTCGTTCGTGTCGTGGACGTGGAAGATGACGTCGAATTCCTCGCCTGGCTCGATGCCCCACTCGGTCTTAAGCCAGCCCGTCGATGAGCCCCGGGTGTAGCCGTCGTTCAGCTTGCCCGTGCTCCCGGCGCATGAGTAGCCGGTGCCCGAGATGTCGGTCGTCCACTTGCCGCCCTTGCAGCCGTTGTACCAGCAGCACTCGGAAAGCGCGGTGTTGATGGCCACGTAGCAGTAGGACTTGCCGTCCTCGCAGTAGTCCATGGTGGCTCCGTCGCACACGAAGTCCTTGTACTTGGCCTGGTTGCGGCACTCGGTGAAGTTGATCACCGTGCGCGTGCCGCCGTTCGTGCTCGGCGCTTCAATGAAGACGTAGAACTTGTCATTGTACGCGGTGCTGACCCAATCATCGTATTCCTCCGAGAAAAACACGTAGAGGATCTGGAAACCGTGCGCGCCCGCGGGCGCCTTGAGGTGCAACCGCCACTCCATGACGTCGTAGGTCGGCGTTTGTTTATCGGGGTTGCCCTGAGGCGTTTTTCCGAACGGATCGACCTTGCCCGTGCCGCCCATGGGCACGCTGTGGTTGGTGCCGGTGGCCGTGCCGCTCGCCATGAGCGCGTACGATCCGTTCAATTTGGGCGCAAGATCGTTGGTGGACTTGCCGAAGCGCTCGACCGCCGCGTAGGAGCCCTTGATGTTCGCGTTCGTGGGCGATTTGTATTCCTGGCTCAGGAACACCGCCGGGTCGCACAGATCGATGGCGCATGCCATGTTGTCGAGCGTGTTGCCCACGGCGGGGCAGTCCTTGCAGTCCTGCTCGATGGGACCACTCTCGGTGTCCGAATCCCCGTCGCTGTCCGTATCGCCGTCCGTGTCGCCGTCTGAGTCCGAGTCTGAGTCCGAGTCGGAATCCGAGTCCGAGTCGCCGTCCGCGTCGCTGTCCGCGTCCGTGCCCGTATCGCCCGTATAGTCCGGCGCCGGATCCTCACACGCCGCGAGCAGAACCCCCGTTCCAAGGCAAAAGGACATGAGCATCCGGGATATTGCTGCCATGGCCGTTCCTCCTTTTTCTTCCATTCCCGTCTATCAACAACCTCTCGTCATAGATTAGCAAGGGCGTGCGCGCCCGTCAAAGAGGCCAGTCGGCCCTGGGTGCGAGATCCATGGGGCTCGTCTCAAAGGCCGCGAGGGAGAGGTATCCCGCGTACGCGATCATGGCCCCGTTGTCGGTGCAGCGGCTCGCGGGCGGGACGAAGAGCGTGAGCCCCTTGTCGGCGGCTGCGTCGGCCGCGTGCCTGCGCAGCCCGCGGTTCGCTGCCACCCCGCCCGCCAGCACGATGCGCGGCACCTGACGTTCCCGCGCTGCGAGCACGAGCTTGCGCACCAGAATTTCCACCACGGCCCTCTGGAACCCCCGCGCGAGCGCCCGTGTCTCGCCTTCATCGAGTCTGCCGCCACGCGCGGCCACGTGCTGGGCGACCGCGGTCTTGAGGCCCGAGAAGCTGAACTCGTAGGAGCGGCGTTGCCTAAGCGCCTGCGGCAGATCGACCTCGTCGCCTTCGTCCTCCGCGAGCCGATCGATGACGGGGCCGCCCGGGTATCCGAGGCCGAGGAGCTTTCCCACCTTGTCGTAGGCCTCGCCGGCCGCGTCGTCGCGTGTTCCGCCCAGGCAGCTTATACGGCGCTCGTCCTCGACCAGGTACACGCCCGTGTGGCCGCCCGAGGCGAGCAGCGCCATGTACGGGAAGTCGGGACGTTCGCCGTCGCCCTCGATGCGTGCGGCGAGGAGGTGGCCGCGCAGGTGATTCACGCCCACGAACGGAAGGCGGCGCGCGAACGCGAGGGCCTTGGCCGTCTGCAAGCCCACGAGCAGGGCTCCCACGAGACCCGGGCCGGCGGTCGCCGCGATCCCATCGAGGTCTGCCACCGAGATGCCGGCCGCGTCGAGTGCGGCGCCCACGACCGGCACGATCTTGCCCATGTGGTTGCGGCTTGCGAGCTCGGGCACCACGCCGCCGTAAGGGCCGTGGATCTCCACCTGGCTCGCCACGACGTCGGAAAGGACACGCCCGTCCTCGACGACCGCGGCCGCCGTCTCGTCGCACGAGGATTCGATGCCGAGGACGCGCATGACCCCTGCTCCCTACCAGCCGCCCCGGCGCGCGGCAAGGATGGCGGTTTCGCGGGATCCGAAGGTGCGCTATCCTGTAACCGTCGGGAACGGCAGGAGGGGCGAAGCGTGATGGAGCACGGCAAGGACATTCTGGCGGGGTATGTGAAATCCGTGCTGCACGCCGCGAGCTCGAAGGGCGTACCGGCGGAAGAGATCTTGTCGATCGTGGGGCTCGACCGCCGGCTGCTCGACGATCCCGAGGCGCGCATCGGACACGACGTGATGTCGTCCGTCTGGGAGGAGTGCGCGCGCCGGACCGGAGATCCCGACTTCGGCCTCCACGCCGGGCAGCTCTTCGTTCCGCAGTCTTACGGCGTCATGGGCCGCGTGGCCCTGACGAGCCCCACGGTCGGCGGCGCCCTGGAGCGCATCAAGCGCTACATCGGCATCGTGCACACCGCGATCGAGATCAGGTTCGAGGTGGGCGAGGATGCGGCCAGCTTCAGCTTCGGGCTCGCGGTGCCACCCTGGATCCTGCCGCGCCACTGGTCCGAGTCGTCGCTCGCGAGCGAGGTGATGCACATCAGGAGGGCCGTCGAGGAGGACATCGCGCCCCTGGAGGTGAGGTTCCAGCACCCGGAGCCGGCCGACACGCGCGAGCATTCCCGCGTCTTTCGGGCACCCGTGCGCTTCGGGTGCGGCCGCAACGAGCTCGTGCTCGACCGGGCGCTCCTCGACCGGCCCACCAAGGCCGCCGATCCCGAGCTGTGCGCGGCGTACGAGGCCGAGGCGCGGGACATGCTCGGGCGACTGGGCGAAGCCGACGGGCTGCTCACGCTCCTGCGCAAGACCATCTTCGACTCGCTCGGCTCGGGCGACCTGGTGCAGGCTGCGATCGCGCGCAAGATGGGCCTGACACCGGGAACGCTGCGCCGTAAGCTCGCCGCGCGCGGCATGTCATACCGTGAGCTGCTCGGCGCCATGCGCCGCGATCTGGCGCTCGCCTACCTTCAGGACCGCAAGTGGTCACTCACGGACGTGGCTTTCGTGCTGGGCTTCGGCGACTCGCTGGCCTTCAAGCGCGCCTTCGAGCGATGGGTGGGCAGATCGCCGGCGGACTACCGCCGCGCCCTGTTCGAGCCCGGGACGCGCGGCTAGTTGGCTTCCTTCTCGATCCCCTCGACAGCCTTGTCCTTGATGGCCTGGGCCTTGTCGTCGAGGTTCTTGAGCGCGCCTTTGTAGTCCTCGAGAGGCTTGGCCTTGAGCGTCTTCTGCGGCGACGCCTTGTTCGCGGCGTCCGAGGCCGTCTTTTCCGCGCCGCAGCCCGCGATGAGCAGCGTAACGAAAAGGACGATGAGTGTTCTTGTCATGGCGTTCCTCACATGTCGAAGGCGTAGACGAAGCTGGCCTTGGGCTCGCGCAGGTAGCGCTCCGCGATCGCCTCCACGGGCACCTGCTTGCCGTCCACGAAGTCCCTGACGAGCTTCGCGGCCTTGTCCTTCTTGTTCGAGGCCTTGATCGCGCCCACGAGCTTCATGAGCTTGGCGACCGCCGCGGGCATCCCGTCGAAACTGATGGTGAAGGCGCCCCTGTCCCCGCCGTTTGCAGCCGTGGCGTTCGCGTCCCAGACGATGGCCTTCTCCTTCATGAGGAAGCCCACCTGGACGGCGGCGAGCTGGCTGTAGGGCTTGGGCTTGCGGTCGGGCGTGTACATGCCGCGCGAGATGTGCCCCATGGCCCACGTGAGACCGTCCACGTAGGTCGCGCGGGCGAGCGCGTCGTCGATGAGCCCCTTCTTGAGGAGGAAATCCACGTACCACAGGGCACCGGTCGAGGCCTTGAGCTCCTCGAGCGTGGCCGCGAGCGATCCGCCGAACGCCTGGTCGTCGGTCCTGCCCCCGAACTTGTACTCGTGCGACGGCCCCAGGTTGTGGGTGGCCTCGTGCAGGATGACCTGCATGAGGGACGCGCGCTGGTCCTGCGGGTAGGCGGTCATCGTGTCGGCCGTGAGCAGCGACTCGGCCTGGGCGCGGCGGCTCGCCAGGCTATCCACGTCCGTGTAGAGGTTGGTCATGGCCACAGTTCGGCCTCGGCCCTCGTTGGCCACGGGCCCCCAGTTCGGCAGGCTCTGGCCCATGGTGGCGCCCATGGGCATGCGATCATTGCCCGCGTTCAACACGATGTCCACGAAGTCGGGCATGTGGAATGACACCTTGCGCGCCTGGTACGGGCGGCCGATGAGCGTCGCCATCGCGTCCTCGAGCTCCTGCTGCACGGGCACGAGCTTGGCCTGCCAGGCGAGCGAGTCCGGGTTGATGCGCGCGAGCGTGAGATGGAAACCGGCCTTGCGGCTGCACGGATCCCAGTACGTCTCATCCGGCGCGACGCGCACGTACCACCTGGAGTTGGTCGCGTTCATCTTCGACCACGCCTCGTCGGCAGGCAGCCAGTCGTTGCTGCGGTAGCTCGCGGCCGCGGCCTTGAGGTACGCCTTGAGCGCCTCCTCCTTGGCGTCCGCGATCGCGTTCGCGGCGGCCTCGAGCTCCCTGGCGATGGCCTCCATCCGGTCCTTGTAGACCATCGGCAGGCTCAAGGAGACGAGCTTGCCGCCCTCGTCGCGCACCACCACGAACGGGTCGAGCAGGGCCTTCGAGTCCTCGCGCTTCTCGAGCGACGCGCAGAAGCCCGCGTCCGCTTGCAGCGCGGCCGGGTAGGCGTCGACGAGCGGCTTGAGCGCGCCCGGAATGGCGGAGCAAGCGGGATTGGGCTCGGTCTTGGGCGCCTCGCACCTGGGGCCGAAGTTGCGGTGGAACAGGCTCGCGCTGGCAAAATCGCCGGCCGGGATCCTCGAGGCCAGGGCGTCCACGCCCAGCTGGCGCATGTAGAGCTCGTCCGTGAGGCGCGCGGCCGCGAGCAGGTGCGAGAGGGCCACCTTGTCCTCCATGGAGAGGCCGGTCAGGTCGTTGTAGACGAGCGTAGGCCGGCCCTGATCCAGGTCCGAGGCCACGAGCCTGCGGCGCTCGGCCTCGGCCGCGTCGAGCCCCGCGGGCTGGGAGGCGTCCTTCGAGAGCGCCTCGATGCGCTTCCACGCCTCGTCGAACGCCGGCGTGAATGTGCCGTTCGCCACCCATTGCCCCTCGGTGGGGTAGAAGAGCAGGGACGCCACCTCGTCCGGATCCACGGCGGCGTTCCCGTTCCTGTCCGCGATCCAGTAGACCGGCAAATCGAGCCGCACGGCCAGACGGTTGAAGGTGGGCCGATCGATGCCCGGATAGCTCGCCTGCGCGACCGGAGCCGGTGCGGGCTCGGGAGCAAGAGCCGGTTCGGGCGCGGCCTGCACGGGCTCCGCCTTCCTGATCGGGATCTGCGGCTCGCAGCAGCCCGCGAGCGCGAGCGCCGCGAGGAAACTTACGCCCGCGGCGAGCGCAGGCGCGATTCGTGTCGAAAACGTGTTTCTCGTCATGTCCTCCACTCCTTGCAGAAACGACGCCGACCGGCGTCCCCATGATGTTTGGCCTTTCGCGCCGTTTGGGGCAACCCTTTCTTTGACTCGGAGACCAGGATAGAAAGCCTGGTAAGAGGTCGAAGCGCAGGACCTCCTTTGCCGATGCCGAAGGGGAAGAAAAGAAAGACATCCACCGTCCCGCCGCCCGGGCAGCCGTGGATCTCCTATTGCAGGAACCCGGCCCGAATGACCGCGGGCAACCGGGCGACCCTGCTCGTCGACGGAGCGAGCGCCTACCCCTCCATGCTCGACGCCATCTTCGCGGCCACGAGCACGATCCTCATGGACAGCTACATTTTCAACGACGACAGCGCCGGACGCGCGTTCGCAAACGCCCTCGCCTCGGCCGCCCGGCGCGGCGTGAGCACCTGGCTCATCCGCGACGGCGCCGGGACATGGAGCGTGGACCGGGCGTTCTTCCGCAAATTGAAGGAAGCCGGGGTCCATGTCCTCGAGTACCGTCCGATCGCTCCGTGGCGCAGGGGCTTCGGGTTGCTCCGGAGAAACCACCGCAAGCTCCTGGTCGTCGACGGGCGGGTCGGGTTCGCGGGCGGCATGAACGTGGGGGGCGAGTGGCTGCCGCGGGAGGACGGCGGTCAGGGCTGGCACGACATCCACGTCAGGATCGAGGGACCCGCGGCGCAGGACCTCTCCCGGCTGGCTCTCGCGACGTGGAAGTCCCACGGCAACGTGGATCTGGACCGCAGGCTGTTCCTGCCCGAGGCCGTATCGGCTGGCGAAGAGCACGTGAACGTCGTGGGCTCAGGGGAGATCAAGATGCGCAGGGCCATTCGCGAGTCGTACCTGCACGCCATCCGTCGCGCGGAGCGCTACATCTACATCGCGAACGCCTACTTCGTGCCGGACCGCGGCTTTCGACGCGCCCTGCGAAACGCCTGCGCGAGGGGGGTGGACGTGCGCGTCATGGTGCCGGCCAAGGGCGACATCCTGCCCGTGCGGATGGCGAGCCAGGCCCTATACGGCCGGTTGCTGCGGGCCGGGGTGCGCATCTTCCTGTGGAAGCGGGAGGTGCTCCACGCCAAGACCGCGGTCATCGACGGCGAATGGGCCACAGTAGGCAGCTTCAACATCGACCACAGATCCTGGACCATGAACCTGGAAGTGAACGTGGACGTGGTGGGAGCGCGCTTCTCGGACGGTCTGAGGAAGGTTTTCGAGAGCGATGAGACTCATTGCAGCGAGCTCTCCCGGGAGGACTGGGCCCGCCGCCCGTTCCTGCAGCGCGTCGTCGAGAGGTTCTTCCGACTGTTTCGCAGGTGGATGTAGGACGCGGGATAAGATTTCCATAAGAATTGACAAAACGAAGTTTCTCAGCCATTGTCGGCGCGTTTTCGAGGTTCATGCGCCCTGATCTCGCAGGATGAAGCCATCCTCGAAGAATGCAGGGCCAACGTAAAGAAAGGAAGGGAGGGTAGGATGAACGCACGCAAACTGTTGGTCTGTGTCGGCGTGGCCTTCCTCGCAGTCGGGCTCATCGGGTGCAGCTTCAGCGCCAGCGCGAGCCTCAACTCCGAGGGAAAAGCCGTGCTCCACGGGAAAGACAAGGTCCTGGTCGCGGCCATGCAGCCCGAGCTGCCGCCGCCCCCGCCGCCGCCGCCCCCGCCGCCGGTGATAATCATGAAGGCCAAGGTCGTGGGCAAGAAGATCGAGATCACCGAGAAGGTGATGTTCCAGAAAAACAAGGCGGTCATTTTGCCCGAGTCCGACCAGCTGCTCAAGGACGTGGCCACGGTCATCAAGGAGAACGCGCAGCTCAAGAAGATCCGCGTGGAGGGCCACACCTCCAGCGAGGGCAGCGCCAAGCTGAACACGAAGCTGTCCCAGAGCCGCGCCGAGGCCGTGAAGACGTATCTCGTCAACCTCGGCATCGATACCAACATCCTCGAGTCCGTCGGCTACGGCCCGGACAAGCCCATCGCCGACAACAAGACCGAGGAAGGGCGCGAGAAGAACCGCCGCGTGGAGTTCAACATCCTGTCCGGCGCGCCTGAGGGCGAGACCCCGGCCGCGGAGCCCGCGAAGACCGCCGAGCCCGTGAAGGCCGTGGAGCCCGTGAAGGCTCCGGTCACCAAGAGGGTGAAGGGCGACAAGAAGGAGCCCAAGAAGGTGGAGGGCAATACGAAAGAGGCCAAGAAGGCGACGGACGAGAAGAAGGTGGTCAAGAAGGCCGCTGAGCCGAAAAAGTAGGAGGAACTCGCGATGAAATTCAAAAACATGATCGTTGTGGGACTCTGCCTGCTGCTCGGCGTGGCCTTTTCCGCCTGTGGAGCGGAGTTGAATCCCAAGACCGAGGGCCACATCAAGTCGGCGCTCGAAGCAAAGAAGGACCTCTTCAAGGCATGCTATGAGTCCGCCCTGAAGCGCGACAGGACCGTTCAGGGCGACATGGCCCTGCTCCTCGATATCAACGCCGAGCCCGGCACCGTCACCGACGCCAAGGTCGAGAAGACGAATATCAAGGACGAGGAGATGGGCAGCTGCGTGGCGAACGTGGCCAAGGGGATCACGCTCCCCGAGCCTCCGGCTGTGCCGGTGGAAGGCCACTACGGCCTCGAGTTCGGCTTCGAGAAGTAGATCGCTCCCGTCTCGCGGTTCATTTCCGTCCACTTCCGCTCACTCCCGTATTTCAAGCCATCCGGTTTCGCGCTATCCTGCCGTCCATGCTCGACATGACACACGTGGATACGGACACATGGGCCGTCCTGAACGCCCACGGCTTTGGCGACATCCCGTTCCCTGATCTGGCGCGCCGGCTTGCCGAAGGCGGCTTCGATCCGGAGCGCAACCGGGTGCAAGGCCCCGTGGAGCTGCTGCCTGCGGGAGACGTTTCTTTGCTGCCGCTTCGGGGCAGGTCCGAGCACGACCGCCTCGCGGCGATCGGCGCGCGGGCCATCTCGAACGGCGAGGTGGGCGTGGTGGTGCTCAACGGCGGCATGGCCACCCGTTTCGGCGGCGTGGCCAAGGGCGCGGCGCAGGCCGTGGACGGGAGATCGTTCCTCGACCTCAAGCTCAACCAGGTGGCGAGGGCGAGCAACGGGCGTGCCCCGGTGCTGCTCATGAACAGCTTCGCCACAGACGACGCGACGCGCGAGCACCTCGCGACACTGGATCTCGGGGTTTCGGTCCGCTCCTTCAGCCAGATGGTCTCGTTGCGGCTCACGCCGGACGGCGAGCTGTTCCTCGGCGCGGACGGGCGGCCGTCCCCCCATGCGACCGGCCATGGGGACCTGCCCTTCTCCCTGGTCCGCAGCGGCGAGCTTGCCCGGTTCATCGAGCGCAAAGGCCGCTGGCTGACGGTCTCCAACGTGGACAACCTGGCGGCCGGGCTCGATCCGGCCGTAGTGGGCCTGCACATCGACTCGGGCAAGGCCATGACAGTCGAGGTCGTGCGGCGCGACCCCGGAGACGCGGGCGGCTATCCGGCCCTGCTCGACGGCCGGGCGACGATCCTCGAGGCCTTCCGTTTGCCGCGCGGCTTCGACGAGAGCCTCTTCACCTCCTTCAACACCAACACCTTTGTCTTCGACGCAACCGCCCTGGCTGTTCCGCGCGAGCTGACCTGGTTCGCGGTACAAAAGAACGTGGACGGCCGGCCGGCGATCCAGTTCGAGCGGCTCGTCGGGCAGCTCGCGGATCACGTCCCCACGGAGTTCGTCCTCGTGCCGAGGGACGGCGCAGAGAGCCGGTTCGTGCCGATCAAGCTCCCCTCCGACCTCACGACTCTCGCCGCGCCGCTGCGGGCGGTGCTCGGCGCCCAGGGGGGGTTAGGACGCAGCGCCTGATGCGGCTCGCGATCGCCTGCCTCGCAATCCTCGCCGTGGTGTCCGCCTGCAACCGCGACACCGAGCAACAGGCGTGCCGATTGACCCGGGAGATCGCGGTCGCGACCACCGTGGGCTCGCCGTCCGCGCTGGCCGCCGGGCGTGGCAACGACGGTCGCTTCGCCGTGGCCTGGTCCGCGGACGGACAAAGCAGCCTGGCGTGGCTCGATCCGGACGGCGACGCGATCGAGAGCACCATGCCACTCGAGAAGACCACGGGAGGAGAGAGGAACGTCGCGGCGCAGCGGATGACCGTCGCGCCTTTCGGACGCGATCGGATGGCGGTCGCCGTCGTCGAAGCTCCGACCGCGGGGCGCGCGGGAGGAACGTACCTGGGCCTCGTCGGGAGGACGAAAGGACCGATCCGGCTCGTCAATCTGGGCCCTGCCGGCCCGTTCGCCTCGGGCATTGCCGTGGCCGAGGCCAACGGACGGATCGTGGCGATTTGGTACGACGGAACCGAGACCGGCGCACTCCTGAGGCTCGCGTCCGTGGATCCGGAAAGCGGCTCGGTCATGGCCGTGAACGCTGTGGACGCGGGGGCCCCGGTGTCCGGGGTCGCCCTGGCCGCGTCCGGCGACACGCTTTTCATGGCGGCGGCCATGGGGCGTTCCGAGAAGCGCGCGCCTCGCTTCGGGGTGCACGTCGCCGCGGTAAGTCCGGACCTGGAGCTCAAGAGCTTCGTCCGGGTCGCAGGGAGCCGTTTCGTGGATCCGGCGCCGGCCCTCGCCGCGATCGGCTCGGGCTTCGCCCTCGCCTACAGGGACGAGACCGACGGGGACAGGCTCGCCGAGTCCTTCCTGGCGCGGCTCGATCGGACCGGAAGGCTCGAGGGACGCCCCGTCCCTGTGTCGCGGGCCGACGGAGCCGAAGGACCGCAGGTCGTGGCGTGCGGGCCAGAGCTCATCGTCGCGTCGGTCCGTTCGTTCGAGCGCAGCCTGATCGTCGGCTCGAACCGGCTCGACTCGCACGGCGCCAAGCTGGGCGGCGAGTTCCAGGTCTACGCGGACAAGTCGGACTTCACGCGCGTGGCGCTCGCCCCGATGGGCACCGGGGTCCTCATGGCGTACGTCGAAGATGGGGCGGATGGCGGGCGGGTGCTTGCGAGCCGTGTGGTGTGCGAGCCGCGCTGACGAAAGCTTCGTGTCAGCCCTTGGCCCGCTCGATGAAGCGGCCGTCGCGGGTGTCGACGCGGATGCGTTCGCCGGCCTCGAGGTACGGGGGCACCATGATCTGGATGCCGGTCTCGACCGTGGCCGGCTTGGGCTGGGCCTGAACGGTCGAGGACTTCACGACCGGCGCGGTCTCGGTGACCGTGAGCTCCACCACGAGCGGCAACTCCACGGTCATGACCTGATCGTTGTAAAGCATGGAGCGCACCTCGAGCCCCTCGGTGAGGAACCCCGCGGCCGAGCCGAGCGCGTCGGACGTGAGCGTGAACTGGTCGTAACTCTGCTGATCCATGAACACGTACTCGTCGTCCTGACGGTAGAGAAACTGGCACGGCCGCTTCTCGCAGTCCGCCGTGGCGAGCATCTCGCCGCCCCGGTACGACTTCGAGAGCACCTGCCCGGTCTTCAGGTTGCGGATCTTGATCTTGGTGATGGTGCTCGCTCCGCGCGCCGACGGGGTCTGGTACGTGGCGTCGAGCACCTCCCACGGCGCGCCGTCCATGTCGAGGAGCACGCCGCGCTTGAGATCGGATGAGCTGATCATGGATGACTCCTGCCGCCGTTCACGACCGCGATCGCGTCGAGGTCGAAGCCGGCCTTGTCGCCGTTGCACGGCGCGCCGCCGCCGGTGAGCTCAGCGGTGCGGTCGTCGAGGCGAATGTAATGCGCGGAGGTGACGCCGATGTCGGAAAGATCGAACGCGTCGCCGCCTGCGGTTCCCGGGTCGAGGGGATCGACGCCGTTGTCCGGGGTGGAGTACACGGGCATCACGCCCGCGCAGCCCGCGGGTGGCCAGCCCGAGCCCGTATCGCATGGGAACGCGGTCCACGCGACACCGTCGTCGCTGACGGACACCTGGGCCGGCTCGGCATAGGTCTCGTCCGAGCCATAGGCGTAGAAGGCGTTCTCGAACACGATGAAGTCCGGTCCGGGACCGTCGACGATCGACGGCTGCGCGAAAAAGAGCGTGATGCTCCCGCCGCACCCGAGCGATGCCACGTCCGTGGACTGCTTGTACTCGCCGCCGCCCTCGGGCGGGCCGAGCACCACGTCCGGCAGGGCGTCGTGCCCGAAGCTCGCGCCACCCGCGGGCGCGAACGCCTCCACGCAGTCCGCGAACGGATCTTGCGTTGAGAAGGCCCGCTCAGCGCAGTTGCCGAGCCAGTCCGAGTCGGACCCATCCGATGCGTCGGACCCATCGGACGCGTCCAGGTCGTCGGACCCGTCAGGCCCCGCGTCCGGCCAGCCGGCGCCCGCGTCTTTCCCGCCGCCGCCTCCCCGACATCCGCTCGCGGCAAGCGCGGCCGCCAGAAAAAGAATCGAGCGCATGATCCACCTTTCCGAAGAGGCCTCCTGTGTACGTTCCTTGTGCGCCTCTGTCCAGCCCTCCTGCGTCCTGCGGCAAATCTGGATTGGGCTTGATCGGCGCCCCAAAGTGGCTACCTTGTGGCTGCCGTTTCGGGGAGGAGTCACCATGTCGTCGGTCAACCCGCTCACCAAGGAAATCCTGCTCAAGCTCGTGTACTTCGGGCCGGGCCTCGGCGGCAAGACCACCACGCTCCAGTACATCCACCGCACGGCGCGTCCCGAGCACCGCGGCAAGATGGTCTCCCTCGCCACGCCCGTGGACCGCACGCTCTACTTCGACTTTCTGCCGGTGCGCCTGCCGCGCGTCGGCGGCTACACGCTTCGGCTGCAGCTCTTCACGGTCCCGGGGCAGGTCCACTACAACGCCACGCGCAAGCTCGTCCTCACCGGAGCCGACGGCGTCGTGTTCGTGGCGGACAGCCAGCGCTCGCGACTCGACGCCAACATGGAGTCGCTCGAGAACCTGTTCGACAACCTGCACGAGCGGGACATCGACACGGACGCTTTTGCGTTCACGTTCCAGTACAACAAGCGCGACATCGCCGACATCCTCCCCGTGGCCGAGCTCGACGCGCGGCTCAACCCCAAGGGCCGCGCCCGAACCGAGACGTGCGCCATCACGGGCGAGGGCATCTACCGCGGACTCGAGGCCATCACCAAGGAGGTGCTGCGCGAGCTCAAGCGCAGGGACGCTCACGCCAAGGCAAAACACGAGATCGCGTTCCACAAGGACGACCAGAGCATCGCAAAGAGCGTACGCGCGCTCCGCGAGAACGCCCCCTCGCCCGTGGTGTTGGCTCCTCTTGCCGCGCCGCCCCATGCGGCCGGCCTCTCCTACGCCGCCCTGTGGCCCGCCGCGGATCGCGACCGGGCCGCGGCAATAGAGTCGGCCATCGAGGAGGGCAGGAACGCGGACGCGACGCGCGCCGTCTGGCAGGAGCTCACATGCATCCTCGATTCCGCCGGGCACGGGCTTACGGACCAGAGCCCCTCGAGCGTCATCGCGCTCCTGGGCCTCGACGGCCGGGGCTACCTGGATATCTCCCGGCTCGCACGCACGGCCGAGGCCGGCGCCGAAGTGCCCCGCGAACGCGTGCTGCGCGCGTACCTGTTCCTGCTCGAGGCCTTGCGACGCACCGGCGCCTGAGCCGCTCCTCCCCGCTCTTGCCGTCAGCGTTTCTTCAGACGAGGTGCAGCCCCGACGCCGCGGCCCTGTCCTGCCGCGCCTCGGAGAGCACCTGGCCGAGGGCGCCCAGGAATTCGTCGATGTGGATCTCTTCGAGGGCCCCCATGTTCGCCACCTGGAAGTAGCGCCCGGCGTACGCGCCCTTGCACTCGTACACGATGAAGCCCCGATCCTTGAGGCCCTGGTAGATCTCCTGGTAGGCCATGCCCTCAGGCACCTCCACCATGGTCACGCTATGGGAGGCACGCTCCGGAACAAGCAGCTCGAGCCCGAGCGACGTGAGCCCGCGGCGCAGCCTGCCGCACAGCTTGCGGTAGTGCTCCCTGCGCCCCTCGAGGCTCATGTCCATGAGCTCGTCAAGGGCCGCGTTCAGGGACATCATGGTGTTCACCGCCGGCGTGAACGGGGTCTGACGCCGTGAGACCATGTAGTCGCGGTAACGCCGCAGGTCCATATAGTAGTTGCGCGGCCGCGAGCCCTCGATGGTGTTCCACGCCTCGCGCCGCACGCAGACCGAGGCCAGCCCCGAAAAGGCATGCAGACACTTGTTGGCGCTCGACACGCACACGTCGATGCGATCGCGCTCCACGTCCAGATCCTCGGCGCCCAGGCTCGACACGGCGTCCACGATGAACGTCACCCCGCGCGCCCGTGTGAGCTTGCCCACCTCTGCCACAGGGTTCAGGACGCCCATGGACGTCTCGTGGTGGATCATCCCGCACGCGGCGATGTCCGGGTTCTCGTCGAGCGCGCGCTCCACCGCGTCGATCGGGATCTCGGCGCCCCACGGCAGCCCCACCTCGACCACGCGGATGCCGTAGGTGCGGGCGATCGCCGCGAGCCGCTCGCCGAACGCGCCGTTGCGCAGGACCAAAAAGGCACGTCCCTCGGGCACGAACGTGCTGATGGCCGACTCGAGACCGCCCGTGCCGGAGGTGGTCACGAGCATCACATCGTGCTCCTTGGTGGCGCCGAACACGATGCCGAGCTTGCGCTGCACCGAGTCGAGCAGGTTGGAGAAGACCGGCTCCCGGTGGCACATGTCGCGCGCGCCCACTGCCGCCTTGACACGCGGCGTGGTGGCGACCGGGCCCGGGTTCAGGAGCACGGCGTGCCCGTGGGTGTCCACGGTCTCGAGCGTGTCGCCGTGGATCTGGAGCAGGAGGTCGGCGTAGCGCCGCGCCTGCGGGCTCGAGATGCTGATCCAGCGCGCGGAGCGGACGTCGAGCGAGCGCACCCTGTGCCTGCGCGCCATGGCGCGTACACAATCGACGAGTGTGATCTCCACGTCGACGAGCAGGCGTCTGAGCGTCTCGACCAGGTACGACGAGATGCGGATCATGCCCGCGCACACCGCGTCCGGGTTCGCGAGGTTCATGCCCACGTCCGTGACGAGATCGCCCTCCAGGGTGGCCTTGATGGACTCGTCCGCGTCGAAGATCTCGGTGAGCCTGCGATCGACGGCCACGACCAGGGAGTCGACCGGCGCCGGAGCGGCCATGATGCGCCGCGCCAGCGACGGCGGGTAGAGGTGGTCGGAAGGCACGAGCAGGCACTGGTCCTCGATCCATCCCGACGCGGCCAGGATCGAGTGGGCGCTGCCCATGTGCCAGTTGGGGTTGTGGACCACGGTCACCGGGATGCCCACGTGGTAGCTCGCCAGGGCGTCGTTGATGCGCTGCGCCTCGTAGCCCGTCACCACCACCGCTTCTTCGATGCCCGCCGAGTGGAGCGTGCGCAGGTTGCGGATGATGAGCGGCAGTCCCGCCACCTTGGCCAGCGCCTTCACGTGCCCCGACCCGTTGACCTGCCTGGGACTGCGCTCGTCCGCGAGAATGATGGCTCGTTTCATCGTCCCACGTCCTTTCCCGTCTTCTGCGTCCCCGTGCCGGAAAGGCCACAGTGACACCCAAACGCCACAGTCCGAGTGTTGTCTTTCAGCAACACAACCAACGGTGTCTGGGTTCCCGATCTCATGAAATCACCATATTCAGCCAATTTTTGACCTGCTGGGCTTTCTCGGCCCTATTGATTTGCAAGACGCGGGCCATCTTGGGAAAGAAAGGGTTGGAACGGCTTCTGTTTATTTCGATAGGCGTAGAGTATCGAGCGCTTTTCGGAAGGGCTCGTGCGGCTCGGACTCGAAGATCAGCCGGGCGCCCGTGGCCGGATGGGTGAACCCCAGGATCCGGGCGTGGAGCGCCTGGCCCGGCAACGCTTCGTGCACGAGGCGCAAGGCAGGAGGCAGGTGGCGCGAACCGTAGACGCGATCCCCGAGCACCGGGAACCCGTGGTCGTGGCAGTGGACGCGCACCTGGTGTGTGCGCCCGGTGAGCAGCGTGACCTCGAGGAGCGCCGCGCCCTCGAACCGCTCGACGACGCGGAAGCGGCTCAAAGCCGGGCGGCCGCGCGCGACGCGGCTCGTGAACCGCAGCCTGTCGCCGGGGTGGCGAGCGTGCAGGGTGCGCCACTCGCCGCTCTCGGGCGGCGCGCCGGACACGATGGCGAGGTAGCGCCTGTCGACCGTGTGATCGTGGAACTGGCGCGCGAGGTGGGCGTGCACGTCCTCGCGCTTGGCCACCACGAGCAGCCCGGAGGTGTCCTTGTCGAGCCGATGCACGATGCCCGGGCGCAGGGGATCGCCGCCGGCCGCGACGCGACCGAAAAGGACCGCGTTCACGAGCGTGCCGGACGGGTGGCCGGGCGCAGGGTGCACGACCATGCCCTGGGGCTTGTCGATCACGAGCAGCGCGTCGTCCTCGAACCGGACGTCGAGGGGGATGTCCTCGGGTGCCGCATCGAGCGGTCGCGGGACAGGCACGCGCAGCTCGATCTCGTCGCCGGCCTTCAGCCTGTGCCCGGCCTTGACCAGGGCCCCGTTCACGCGCGCGAGCCCCTCCTCCACGAGCTTCTTGATCTGCGAGCGGGTCGGGCACGGCTCCTGCGCCTCGAGGAAACGATCAAGCCGCGAGCCGCGGTCCTCCTCGTCGGCGATGAAGCGCCGGATCTCCAGGATGTCTCGTTCGTCGGGGCGAAAGGACGGGGGCTCCGGATCTACCAGAGCTTGCACTTGACGTGGCCCTTGGCCTTGATGAGCAGGTCGATGATCGCGCGATCGTAGAAGTTCTTCTCGAACAGGTCGGGCGTCACCCGGCTCTTGAAGAGATCCCTGCCCTCCTCGATCTCCTCCTTGAGCGCGTCGTAGAGGTTGTCGTTCTGCAACCCCTCGAGGATCTTCTCTTCGTTATAGAGGGAAAGGTCGGATGCGATGGCCCTGGCCAGCCGCCGGGCCGCTTCTTCGGTTTCGATCACGCGCATGAGGGCCTCCCGAACGTGTTTTCACCACGCTAGCACGGCGGCAAACGAAAGGTCAATTCTCGGGCCCGGCCTCGCCCTGCGAAGCGCCCCTGCGGAGCAGGAACGACGCGGCGCGAAGCAGGGCGACGAGCATGATGACGAGACCGAGCCCCGCGAAAACGAGCTGCAACGGCCGCGCCTCGCGGAGGCTGCTCCCGCCCAGCAGGAGCTGGGCCGGCCCGCGGAGCATGGCGAAGCCGAGCACCAGCGTGAGGCCGTACCAGATGACGGCCATCTTGCGCAGGCGCTTCGCCCCGGACTCGTCGCCGCGCGCGTCGGCCATCTCCGGCAGCCGCTTGCGCAGGGCCGTGGCCGCGGTCAGGAAGAACAGCACGAGCAGGGCCAGCACGATGAGGATGCGCGGGTCCGTGGGAGCCGCGCTGCCGTCCACGACGGGAGTGAGGATGCCGAGCAGCGCCGAGACGGCCACGAGAGCGCAGGCGGTCTGGTAGTGCTTCTTGAGGTGGGGGTCGATCATCGGCCGAGCATGCGGCGGCGCGCGAAGAGTGTCAACGATGGGATCGGCGCCCTCACCTCACCCCCTCGGGCAGATCGAACAGCCCCGGCGGAAGCGCGCCAGTCGAGCGAGCGGTCGCGGTTGCGACGTCAGAAGGTGCCGACGACCCGGAGCCCGGCGCCGGTGGTTTGGCCGTCGTTCCGGATGATTATCGGGGCCGCGGAGATCTTCAACCCGGCGGCGTTCGCGCGAGCGTTGGCCCTTCGTGCCGAGCGCGGCGCCACGACCATGTCGTAAATTCCGCTCACCAGGAGCACGAGCGGCGGCACGATGATCGAGTACCAGATGGCTGTGTTCCACGATTCGCTGAGACCGCACTCGTATTGCATCTCGCTCTCGCGCGGTGCGCACTTACCGGATGCGGACGCGATCGCCCAGACGATTCCCGCGGACGCGAGACCCGCGGCGCGGATGCCGAGCCCGATCCAGCCCTGCCTGTCGAAATCGGCGTAGAAATGGCCGACCGCGGGCCCGATGAACCACGATACGCCGATCACGCCAACGCCGGTCCAAGTGAGCTCTTTTGCCC
>JAQTNF010000017.1 GCA_028713995.1 Deltaproteobacteria bacterium
GCGGGCTCGAAGAGGAGCACGGACCAGAACCCCACGCCGTAGCGGCCCGCGCTCGCGCGCTCGCGCTCCTTGCTCGATGAATACAAGGTGAAGAGGTAGCGGCGGGCGTGCGCGAAGCCCATGCCGCGCCCGTTGTCCGCGAACGATATGGCGAGCTCGCCGTTCTCGTGGGCGCAGGTCACGCGCACGCTGGTGGCGCCCGCGTCCCTGGCGTTCTGGGCCAGCTCGCGCAGGAAGACCATCCGGTCCTCGCCGTACCTGCGGCCCTCGTGTCTTGCCCTCGTCTTGAAATCCGCGCCGCGCACGGCTCCGAGGATAGTCCAGGACGGGCTCCGGAAGAAGCTCCCGCGCGCTTCCGCTCCCGCGCGCCGTTGACACCCGCCCCCGCAATCTGCTCTACTGCGCACCGGCGATCATTCGGGCGCACCAAGCGGGAGGAATGCCTGATGCAGTGCCTGCGTTGCGGAGCCGTGATGGACATCCAGATCAAGGGCGATGCCGGAGAGGTCATCGAGATCGACGTGTGTCCGGAGTGCAGCGGAACGTGGCTCGATGCGCGCGAGCTCGCCAAGCTCGACGACAATTTCTTCGTCGATGTCGAGGAAATCGATTTTGAGAACGTGCAGCCCACGACCATGGACGCGGAGCTCACCTGCCCGCGCTGTTGGGACACGCCGGTCCTGCGCAAGGTCCGCCCGAGCGTGCACCCCGTCGTGGTCCTGGACACGTGCCCGACGTGCCACGGCTTCTGGCTCGACCGGGGCGAGATGGACAAGATCCGCCAGCTGTCCGACAAGCTGCTCATCGCCTCGCTCCTGCCGCTCGACGAGTAGCCGTTTCCCTTCGCGCGGCCGCGGAAAAAAGCGGCGGGCGCGGAACAACGCCTCAAGCGGAGACCGCATGATTACGAGTGACGTTTTCTTCAAGCACAAGGATGTGGACTGGAAGGAGCTCGGACTGCGCTGCGGCGTGGAGATCCACCAGCAGCTCCTCACCGAGCGCAAGCTCTTCTGCCGTTGTCCTGCGGGCCGCTACTCGGACCGCACCGACGCGCGGGTCGTGCGCCACATGCGCCCCACCCTGTCCGAGCTGGGCGAGTACGACGGCACGGCGCTCATGGAGTTCAAGACCCGGAAGAACATCATGTACCTGCTCGATACGCGCACGGTGTGCACGTACGAGATGGACGATACGCCGCCCTTCGAGATCAACCGGGAGGCGGTCGACATCGCCCTCGAGGTCGCCATGGCGCTCGGCTGCCAGATCGTGGGCGAGCTGCACGTCATCCGCAAGCAGTACCTGGACGGCTCCATCCCGACCGGCTTCCAGCGCACGGCCATCGTGGGCATCGACGGCCAGATCCCGTTCCGCGGGCGCACCATCCAGATCATCCAGGTCAGCGTGGAGGAGGACGCCTGCCGCGAGGTGTCGGATCGCGGGCACGACGTCGTCTTCCGCACCGACCGGCTGTCCATGCCGCTGTGCGAGATCGTGACCGGGCCCGACATGCGCACGCCCGAGGAGGCCGCGGAAGTCGTGCGGCTGCTCGGACGCGTCATGCGCGGTACGGGCCGCGTGCGAAGGGGCGCCGGCGCCACCCGCGAGGACGTCAACGTGAGCGTGACGGGCAGCACGCGCGTGGAGATGAAGGGCGTTCCGAGCATCAGGTTCATCCCGCGGCTCGTGGGCAACGAGAGCCTGCGCCACCGCGCCCTGCTCGACGTCAAGGAGGAGCTCGAGCGCCGCGGCCTGAAGCCCGAGGACATCGAACCGCGCATGTTCGACGCGGCCGATCTCCTGGCGGGCACGGCGTTTTCGCCCATACGCGAGGCCCTCGCGCGCGGCGAGGACGTGCGGGGGGTGCGCCTTTGTGGGATGCGCGAGCTGCTCTCCCGTCCGGTGAACCCGCACCGAACGGTGTTCGACGAGCTCGCGGGCCGCGTGCGGGTCATCGCCTGCATCGACGAGGAGCCCATCCTGCTCCACAACGAGAACGTGGTCGGCCTCGGCATCGGCGTGGAGCAGATCCGGGCCGTCAGACGCAGGGCCAAGGCCAAGGCGCAGGACGCGGTCATCGTGCTGCGCGGCTCCCCCAAGGACGTGGCGCTCGGCCTCGACGAGATCGTGGCGCGCGTCAAGGAGCTCTTCGCCGGCGTCCCGAGCGAGACGCGCCAGGTGCTGCCCACCATGGGCACCGACTTCGAACGCATCCTGCCCGGACCGGACCGCATGTACCCGGACACCGACTCACCGCCCATGTCCGTGCCCGACGGCTGGCTCGACAGCATCCGCCCGCGGCTCAAGGAGCCCGTCTGGGAGCGCGACACGCGGCTCGCGAAGCAGGGCCTGCCGCCGGACATGATCGAGATCCTCGGGCTGCACCCGCGCTTCCCGGTCTACGATCGGGCCGTCGCCCGCGGCATGCCGCCCTTGCGCGTTGGAGAGCTCCTCACCTGGCGGTGGAACGCGCTCGCCAAGGCCGGCGTGCACCTTGGCGCCGTGCGCGACGACGTGATCTTGGATCTGTTCGCCGCGTGCGCCGAGGGCGCGGTGCTCTTCGAGAGCCTCCCCGGGCTCCTCGCGGACGCCGCCGCGGACGTCTCCGCCGGGGCGTGCGAGCTCATCTCGCGGCGCGGCCTCAAGGTGATGCGGGCGGCTGAGATCGGCCCGGCCGTGAGGAAGGCCCTGGCCTCGGCCGAGGCCCCGCGTTCGGCCGACCCGGAGGCCAGGATCCGCCACTACATGGGCGCGATCATGCCTTCTTTGCGCAGCGCGGCGCCCGGCAAGTCGGTGCGCGACGCGGTGGCAGCGTCCGTGGGGGCGGCCGCATGACGGCCCCCGAGGGGCGGGTCTTCAGCGGCATCCAGCCGAGCGGGGAGATCCACGTCGGAAACTACCTGGGCGCGGTCAAGAAGTGGGTCGAGCTCACGGCCACGCACGACTGCATCTACTGCGTGGTGGACGACCACGCCATGACCCAGGACTTCGATCCGGCGCTGCTCCCGCGGCTCACCTTCGACGCGGTCCTCACCACCATGGCGTGCGGCCTCGACCCGTCCCGGTGCACCATCTTCGTGCAGTCGCACGTGCCGGAGCACACGGAGCTGTGCTGGCTGTTCAACACGGTCACGCCGCTCGGCTCCCTGTTCCGCATGACCCAGTTCAAGGAGAAGAGCCGCAACGCGCTCCACAAGGCGCTCGCCTTCGAGGGCGAGTCGCGCAGCGCGGCCATGCACCAGCTGCGCAACGCCGGTGACGGGGCGGTGAAGATGGCGCTCGAGATCGAGCCGCTGCTCGCGGAGATCCATCCCGAGGGCGAGACCGATCCCGCGGTCGCGGCGCGCTTGAACGACGCTCTCGGCAACCTGATGCAGCACCTGCAAGTGGGGCTCGGCGTCTCGGATGCGTCCACCGGGCTGTTCGACTACCCGGTGCTGATGGCCGCGGACATCCTGCTCTATAAGGCCGAGCTCGTGCCCGTGGGGGAGGACCAGGAGCAGCACCTGCAGCTCGCCCGCGAGGTGGCGGAGCGCTTCAACAAGCGCTTTTGCGAGGTGTTCCCCATGGCCCGGCGCATCCCGGGCGAAGCGCCGCGAATCCTGGGGCTCGACGGCCGGCGCAAGATGTCCAAGAGCCTCGGCAACCACATCGGCGTGCTCGATCCCTCGGACGTCGTTGAGAAGAAGCTCGCCCAGGCGTTCACCGATCCGCAGCGCCAGCGCCGCCGCGATCCGGGCCGCCCCGAGATGTGCAACGTGTTCACCCTGCACGGCCACTTCACGCCCGCCGAAAAGCGCGACGAGCTCGCAGCCGGGTGCCGCTCGGCCGGCATCGGCTGCTTCGACTGCAAGAAGGTCCTCGCCGCCGGCGTGAACGCGGAGCTCGCGCCCATCCGGGAGCAGGCCGCGCGGCTTGCGCAGAGGCCCGACGAGGTGCTGTCCGCTCTCGACCGGGGCCGGGAGCGCTGCGGAACAATCGCCGCCGCGACGATGGACGAGGTGCGGGGCGCCATGGGGATCGGCCGCGCGGCGCTCGCGACGCGGGGCGGACGCGGATCCCAAAAAAGTTGAAAAAAGAGGTCCAATCGAAGATAGAATCCCTGAAGTTGCATCGGCTTTCGGGGGCGCAAAGGAAGGAGAACGTTTCGATGAAGACTCACATCCTGATGGCGATCCTCGCCGCGGCGGCCTTCTCGGTGCTCTCGTGCGACGAGCCGAGCAAGCCGGCCTACGTGGAAGGTTCCATGTCCTGCGGGCCTCAGTGCGCGGGCAGCGGGAAGTTCATCGTGAAGGGCGGCGACATGGCGGAGGGAGGCTCGAAGTACTGGGGCTCGTGCAGCCTGTCCGACAACAAGTTCACGTTCGTCGTGGGCACGAAAGAGAAGGGCGCGGCGACCTCGGCAACTGACTTCTACGTGCTCGTGAGCGGTATCGCCGGACCTCCCGGTGAGGGCGTGTTCGAAGGGAAGGTGGTCATCAACGACAAGAGCCGCTACACCACGTTCGAGTCCGCGCAGGTGAAGAATGTGAACGAGTGGTCCTTCACGCCCGATGACGCCTCGGATCCGAACCTCTGCGTCGTGAGGCTCTTCGCCACGCCCGCGGAGGGGGAGCTCACCCCGAGCAAGGCCACCTTCGACTACTTCGTGTGGGTGCGTTGCGACACGCTGGAGGGCGTCCTGTACCATAACACCGTCGAGCTGACCTACTTCGAGGCGCAGTTCTACTTCGCCGGGTGTGACTGAACCCCGCGCCTTCCGGCCGCGCCTCGCAAAGGGGCGATCGATGAAGGTCCGCTTCAAGATCTGGATCGAAACCGACGACGGCGGGCTCGTCATGGGCGAGGGCAGCCTCAGGATTCTCGAGGCCATCGAGCGCAAAGGTTCGCTCAGCGCGGCGGCGCGCAGCCTGGGCATGTCGTACCGCGCCGTCTGGGGCAAGGTGAGGCGCATCGAAAAGCGGCTCGGCAAGGCGCTCGTCACGGGCAAGAGCGGCGGCTGCGACCATGGCGGGGCCGTGCTCACGCCCGAGGCCAGGCGCCTCGCGGGTGTCTTCCGGGAGCTCGATGAGCGCGCCACCGAGGCCGTCGTGCGCCTCGCGGGCGAGACGGACCTCGTCTTTGCCCGCGAGGGAAAGGCCGATCCGACGGGGGGCGCTCAGGCCCCGCGGCGGCGCAGGCGGCCCACCAGCCTTCCGAGCGCCCGGGCGCGCAACGGCCGTTGAAGCACCTCGCTCGCGCCGCATCCGAGCGCGGCCCGCTCCAGCTCCGGTGTGACCGACAGGCTCGTGGCGATGAGAGTCGCGCTGCGTGTGGATTCGTGGGAGGAGAGGGCGCGCAGCGCGGCGAACCCGTCCATGCCGATGATGAAGAGATCGAGCACGACCAGGTTGGGGCGCAGCCTGCCGGCCGCGATGAGCGCCTCCGGGCCGGTGCGTGCGACGGCGCCGGTCACGCCGGTGCCCTGGCCGGTCAGGTTCGAGAAGATCTCGGCCGTGCCCTCGTCGTCGTCCGCGAGCAGGGCCGCAAGCTCGCGTCCGCGACCCTGCTTCGCGCCCCCGCCCATGCGACGCATGCTGCGCTCGTATCGACCCGGCCCGTGGCGCACCACGCGGGCCTGCCCGCCCCGGCCGCCGGCCAACGTGAGAGATTGCCCGTCCGCGGCGAGCACGATCCGCTCCGAGAGGAAGCCGACGAGTCGGCTCTCGTCGCCGAGCACGGCGAGCGCTTCGGCCGCACCGAGCGATCCCGCCGCGACGTGTGCGAGCACCGCGACGTCCGCGTCGAGCGCGACCGAAAGGGCGAGCAGCTGCGCCGCGTCGCAGACCTCGATCTGCCCATGCTTCCAGCGGCTCGTGCGCGCGCTCTCGAAGCCCACGATGCGGCCGATCTCGGCGTCGCTCATGCGATCCGGTGGGCCCTGGGCGTCGGCCAGGGCGCGCGCAAGGGCGAAGAGCTCCTGGCTGGCCGGAAACAGCGGGCCGGTCGACACGACCTTAGTGGCCTCCCTTCGCGCCGGCCGGATCCGTGTCGTCGCCGCCCGTGAACTTCGTGGCGCAACGCTTGACCTCCTGCGCGAGCTTGCGCTCCTGGCCGTCGACGTCCTTGCGCTCGAGGTGCGCGTCCATGATCGACGCCAGGTCGGGCGCCTCTCCGAGAAGCGTGAGGGTGGGCTTCTCTGCGCAGTCGGCCGCCGTGAGCTTGACCCGGCCCGGGCGCATGGCCGCCACCAGGCCGGACAGTGCCGTGCGCCGCACCTCGGGCAACGGGTGTTCGAGCATGCCGATCTCGAGTCGCGTCGCAACGCTGATGGGGCGCAGGCGCGGGCCGATGAGGCCCTCCGCCGCGGCGAGCTCAATCTTCGGATCCTTGTCCGAGAGCGCCTTCGAAAGGCCCGCCACGACGTTCTCGCCGGCCCATCCGCCGAGCACCCTGGCCCACTCGTCGCGGTGGGGCTCGGCCGGATTGGCGAAGGACGCGAGCATCTCCGCGACGATCGTCTGATCCGGGTTCTCGATCTTGTCGCCGACGCGTTGCAGGGCCGAGACGATCGCCAGGCGGACGAGCTCCTCCTTCTCCACCTTGAGACGGTCGACGAGGAGTCGCAACATGGATGGCCCGCCCCGGTAGGTCATCCACTGCGCGATGCGCAGGCGCACCTCCGAATCCCGGTGCGAGAGGTACGCGGGCAGGATCGTCGCCTCGTCCTTCATCCCCATGTCCATCATCCACTGGAGGACCTGCATGCGGCCGTCGCGCGGCACCGCCGGATCCTCGAGCACGGCCTTCATCTCGGGCACGTCGCGCTCGGTGAGAAGCGCGAGGTTCTTGGCGCCCACGAGGCGTCCCTCCCTCAGCTTGGCGAGCACGTACTCGGGAGTGCCCTCCTTGGGGCCGCACCCCGCGGCAACGAGCATGGTTCCGGCAAGGAACGCCCTGGCGAGGACCCGAGTGATTGACGTTCTGCGCATATGATCTCCTGCCCCACGCGGCCCGGGGTCGGCCTGAAACGCCTCCCTTATAGCACGATAGGGCGCGGTCCGTGGCGTGGTACAATCGCGCCATGGGAAGCATGGCGCGGGCGAAGACCGGGGTCGGCCTCCTTGTCGCGGCAATGGCTGCGCTCGGGGCGACCGTGCTCGCGAGGACGTTCGCCGCGGACGCCCCGGCGGAAAGGGAGATATCCGGCGAGGTCGTGGCGGTTCTCGACGGGGACACCATCGACGTCCTCTCGCGCGGCAAGGCCACGCGCGTGCGGCTCGCGGGCATCGACTGCCCGGAGAAGAGCCAGCGTTTCGGGATGCAGGCCAAGAAGCTCGCGTCGAGCCTTTGCTTCGGCCGGAGCGTGCGCGTCCGGGCCACGGCGGTGGATCGCTATGGCCGCACCGTGGGCTTCGTGACTCTGCCGGACGGCCGCAGTCTGAACGATGAGATGCTGCGCGCGGGGCTCGCCTGGTGGTACCGCGACTATTCCAAGGACGAGCGGCTCGGCGCGCTCGAGCGCGAGGCCAGGCTCGCGCGGCGCGGACTGTGGGTCGACCCGGATCCGATGCCGCCGTGGGTGTGGAGGAGACACGAGTGAGCGTCCGCGTCACCTCACGGCGCGTACTCGAACCTGGCCTGGGCGATGGCCTTCTCGCCCGAGCCCGCGACCGTGACCGTGATCGCCGCGGTCCCTGGCTCCTCGAGCGTCACGCCCTCGACCACCAGCGTGTCGCCGGGCATGACCACCTTTGCGAAGCGCGCCTCGAACGAGCGCACACGCGAGGGATCGTCGTTGCACAGCTCGCGCAGGGCCGCGCGCGCCGCGATGCCGTAGGTGCACAGCCCGTGAAGGATGGGGCGCTCGAAGCCGGCCGCGCGCGCCACATCGGGATTGGAGTGGATGGGATTCACGTCGCCGGAGAGGCGGTAGAGCAGGGCCTGGTTGCGCGCGGTGGGCACCAGGGTGCGGAAGTCGGGCTCCTTGCCCGCGGGCTGCCTCACACGCAGGAGCGCGGGCGGCCGCTCGCCGCCGAACCCGCCCTCGCCCCGCAGGAGCAGCTCCCACGTGGTTCGCGCCGTGGGCACGCCGTCCACCGCGATCTCGGTGTCCACGAGCACGAGTGCGCCGATCTTCATGTCCCAGATGCCGCGGATGCGCGCGCGCGTCTGCGCCGTCCCGTCCGGCGGGAAGGGCCGCAACACCTCCACGCGCTCGCCGCTGTGCAGCAGGGTGACGAGGTTGCCGCCCGTGCGTTTCAAGGCCTCGAACACCGGGGCGAACCCGGGCACCACCGCGAACGTGGGCAGCACCTTCGGGCGCGGGTTTTCGAGCAGGTACGGCAGATCGCCTTCGCCGGCGCCGAGGCCGAGCGCGTAGAGCGCCGTGTCGCGCCAGTCGTAGGGATGCGAGTGGGCGGCGGTCTCGAACCCGCGCGCGCCGAGGTCCAGGGTCATGGGGCCTTCTCCTCTCCCGCGCCCGCGGCGCGCTGCTCGTCGTAGGCGGCCGCGTTGCGCTTCACCTGCGCCAGGTTGTCGCCGAGGCGGATCTTGGCCGCCTCGAGCTCGTCGCGGAACACGGAGAGCCCCCAGTCGCCGCCCGCGCGCGCCATGGCGTACAGGGCCCCGCGGGTCGTCTCCACGGTGGCGGTCTTGCCGTTCGCGTCCGTCACACGCGCCACGGCGCCGAAGCCCTGCGCGAGCCTCTCGAGGCACGCGTGCTTCGCGCAGTGGATCGCGAACAGTCCGGCCGGATCCGAGGCTGCGGCCTCCTCCTGCCACGCGCCGAGCGCTGCGGCGCGCTCCCCGGCCGGGTACGAGCGCTCGGCCACGGCGCGCATCTGCGCGAGCAGCCTGAACACGGACGCGGCCGACCATTGGCTGTCCCGATCGAGCTCGCCGAAGAGGCACCTCGCGTCGGCCTCGTCCATGCACGGCGCGAGGCGCGCGAACGCCTCCTGCGGTGTTTCGCGCGTCGGCGCACAGCCCGCGACGAGCGCGATGGCGAGCACGAGCAACCTCATGGCGCGGCCATAGCACGGCGCCCGAGCGCGGGACAAGGATCCGGGAAAACGCTATACTCGCCGCACCACACACGCGCGGCGCGCGCAAAGGAGGAAAGAGCCATGGAGCCCGGACTGTACGCGACGTTCGATACCGACAAGGGGAAGATCGTGATCCGCCTGTTCGAGAAGGAGGCGCCCAAGACGGTGGCCAACTTCGTGGGGCTGGCCACGGGCGAGAAGCCGTGGAAGGACCCGTCCACCGGCCAGGAGGCGCGCCGGCCGTTCTACGACGGGCTCGTGTTCCACCGCGTCATCCCGGACTTCATGATCCAGGGCGGCTGCCCGCTCGGGCAGGGCACGGGCGGCCCGGGCTACAGGTTCGAGGACGAGTTCCACCCCAAGCTCCGGCACGACAAGCCGGGCGTCCTGTCCATGGCCAACTCGGGCCCAAGCACGAACGGCAGCCAGTTCTTCATCACCTGCGTGCCCACCCCGCACCTCGACAACAAGCACTCCGTGTTCGGCGTCGTGGTGGAGGGCATGAACGTGGTGACCGCCATCGTCACCGAGCCGCGCGACAACCGCGACCGCCCCCGCACCGCGATCCACATGAAGAAGGTCACGATCGACCGCGTGGGGTGACGCGCCGAGAGGCGCGGATGGACTGACGGTTGCTGAAACCCTATTGGATGACCGACGGGCAGCCGAACTCGGCCGACACCTTCGTGACCTCGCCGTTCTTCAGCTTGTCGCACGTCGTGGAGCAGAACTCGACCGCCGTGTGCGTGGCGTCGGTCCAGCGCCAGCCCGTGTCGGGCCCGGGCGGGCTCGTGTTGCAGTCCGGATTGAAGGGCACGATCACCCCGTCAAAATAGAAATTGACCTTGCTGGGATCGACCTCCGGATTCGAAGTATCGACGGGATAGTTGCAGCCCACGATGTTGCCCGCGATCTGGGTGAACGCGTCCTCGAGCTCGGTCTTGTTCTTGGCCGGGATGTAGTGGTCGATGCCCGAGCCGCCGTTCTGCGCAATGGCATCCAGGGTGCCGACGGGTGCGCCGGCGCCGAACCCGACCGTGAAGGTCTTGATGCCGAAGTTGTCGCGTAGGTTCGCGGCCAGATCGCCGTAGTCGGCGTCGGTGCGTGTGTCGTCGCACGTCTCATCGCCGTCTGAGATGATCATCAGATACGACGGCTCGGCCTTGTCGTGGAAATCGGGCGCCCAGGACGTGTCCGTGTAGTTGTTCATGGCGTCATAGAGCGGCGTGTTGCCTTTCGGGGAGAACTGGCCGTGGTTGTTCAGCCAGGTGATGATCTTGTCGGTCTGGACCGGGTCCGGCGAGGTGTCATACTGGAGCGTGCCGAACGCGCAGTTGTCGTCGTCCGGGAAGATGTCGAAGCCGAAGCTGATCTGCTTGCCCTTCCAGAGCTTGAGGATATCGAGCAGAGCCGCCTTGCCGTTGGTCCACTTGGCTCCCTGCATGGAGCCCGAGAAGTCCTGGAGCACCATCATCTTCACCGGCGTGACGCTGAACGTCAGCTCCTCGGCGTCGCACGCGGAGCCGGTGTCCGTCTCGTTCGGCGCCTCGTCGGTCACGCCGTCGCAATCGTCGTCGATGCCGTTGCCCTGGATCTCGTTCGCGCCCGGATGAATGGCGGGATCGTTGTCATCGCAATCGAGCCCGGCGCACCAACTGTCGCTGTCGTTGTCCGCGCATTGGGTTTCGGTGCTCGTGTCGCCGTCCGTGTCACCATCGGCGTCCGCGTCGCCATCGGTGTCGGCGTCGCCATCGGCGTCGGAATCACCATCCGCATCGGCGTCGCCGTCCGAGTCCGTGTCGCCGTCCGCGCCGCCGTCCGGGATGACATGGACGCTTCCGCCGCTGCTCCCGCACGCGGCGGCAAGGATCCCGATAGCCAAAGTTGCCAGCAATGTCGCGAAGATGTCGGTCGTCCGACGCATTGTCATTTCTCCTGACGGTCGATGAAAATCAACACCTCCCCCCAATATTACTAAGATGATCATGAATAGGAATTTTATGAAGTCGATATTCTATGCCGATCTTCGGGGAATCTTTGCATTTTCCGTGGCACGGCCCAGGCGGCTGTGGTAGCGTTTACTTTCTAAACGCTGTGCCCAGGGGGAAACAATCCGATTCGCAGCGTCGGTCCCGACTGTGACCGAAAGGGGCGGAGCCTGCCCGACGCAAGCCGCATGACACCAGAAGAAACCCAGGTTCTGTCCGTGCTCGACGCCCTCGAGCGCAACAACGGGGCGTCCCAGCGCGACCTGTCCCGCGCCACCGGGTTGAACCTGGCGAAGGTCAACTTCCTCCTGCGCAAGCTGGCGGGAAAAGGGCACCTCAAGCTGCGCAACGTTTCGGCGAACCCCAACAAGCTCAGATACTTGTACATCCTCACTCCGCGCGGCATCGCCGAGAAGAGTCGGCTCACCATGAGCTTCGTGCAGCGCACCCTGACCCAGTACGGTGAGATCCTGGAGCGGCTCCGGCGCGGTCTCGAACGCCTGGCCGCGGTCGGAGGACGGCGGGTGGTGCTCCTGGGCGCGAACGACGTGGCCGACATGGTGATCGAGGCCGCGGCCGGGGTGGAGGGTATCGATATCGTGGCGATCGTGGACCCGGCGCACGACGGCAAGGAGCGGCGGGGATATCGCATCGTGGCGTCTTTCGACGGGCTCGCGTTCGACCGGATTATCCCGTGCGACGAGGCCGGCCCATCCGTGACCGAGATCGCCGGCAGGACCGGCGTCGAAGAGGAGAGGATATGGCTGGTGTGAGGTTTCTCGTGACCGGGGCGGCCGGGTTCATCGGATCGAACCTGGTCGAACGGCTCGTGGCCGACGGCGCGGACGTGGTGGGCCTCGACAATTTTCTGACCGGCAAGCGGGAGAACGTGGAGGCCTTCGCGGACCGCTTCGAGCTCGTGGAGGGCGACGTGCGCGATCCGGCCCTGTGCCGGCGCCTGTGCCGCGGCGCGCGCTACGTGCTGCACGAGGCGGCGCTGGCGTCCGTGCCCTGGTCCATGGAGGATCCGGCCCTGGCCCACGACCACAACGTGAACGGCACGCACAACGTGCTCGTGGCCGCGCGCGAGGCCGGGGTCGAGCGCGTGGTGTTCGCCTCGTCCGCCGCGATCTACGGCGACCCGGCCGTCATGCCCGTGCACGAAGGACTGCCGCCGGACCCGCTCTCGCCCTACGCGCTGCACAAGCTCGTGGGCGAGGAGTACATCGCCTTGTTCCATCGGGCCTTCGGACAGAAGGCCGTGGCCCTGCGCTACTTCAACGTGTTCGGCCCGCGCCAGGATCCGTCAGGGGCTTACGCGGCCGCCATCCCCCGCCTGCTCGCGCGCATCCTGTGCAAGGAACGGCCGGTCATTTTCGGCGATGGGGAGCAGACGCGCGACTTCTGCCATGTGGACAACGTGGTCGAGGCCAACCTGGCCGCGTGCCGGGCGCCGGCCGAGGCCGACGGGCGCGCGTTCAACATCGGCGCGGGCGGCCGCATCTCGCTCAACGCGCTCGTGCGCCGCATGCTCGACCTGCTCGGGAGCCCGCTCGAGCCGGAGCACGGGCCCGAACGCGCCGGCGACGTGCGCCACAGCCAGGCCGCCATCGATCTGGCCCGCCGCGCGCTCGGCTACGAGCCCAGGATCGACGCCCTCGCGGGCCTCGGGAAGGCCATCGGATGGTACAAGGAGAACCTGGTGCGGCCATGAGCGACGTCTTCATCCATCCCACCGCGGTCGTCGACGAGCCCTGCGAAATCGGGGAGGGAGCGAAGATCTGGCACTTTTGCCACGTGATGAGCGGCGCGCGCATCGGCGCGGGCACGAGCCTGGGCCAGAACGTGTTCGTGGCCTCGGGTGTGGTCCTCGGCGGCGGCGTGAAGGTGCAGAACAACGTGTCGATTTACGAAGGCGTGACCGTGGAGGACGACGTGTTCCTCGGGCCCTCCATGGTCTTCACCAACGTGCGCACGCCGCGCGGCCACGTGAGCCGCAAGGACGCCCTCTCGACCACGCTCGTCCGGCGCGGGGCCACCATCGGTGCCAACGCCACGGTCGTGTGCGGCGTCACCATCGGCGAGTACGCGTTCGTGGGCGCGGGCGCCGTGGTCACGAAGGACGTGCCCGCCCACGCCCTCGTGGTCGGCAACCCGGCGCGGCGCGCGGGCTGGATGTGCCGCTGCGGCGAGCGCCTCCGTCGCAACCTCGATTGCGCGGCGTGCAGCGACCGGTATCGCCTCGCGGACGGCAACGTGATCCGCATCCCAAAGAACGCATGAGCGCCGCCATCCCCATGCTCGACCTGCCGCGCCTGCACCGCCCGCTCGCCACGGCGTTCCACGGGGCGCTCGACGAGCTGCTCGAAAGCGGCGCGTTCATCGGAGGCGAGGCCGTGGCGCGCTTCGAGTCGGAGCTCGCGGCGCGCGTCGGGGCCGCTCATGCGGTGGGCACGAGCTCGGGCACGGACGCGCTGCTCGCGGGCCTCATGGCGCTTGGGCTGAAACCGGGCGACGAGATCGCGACCACGCCCTACACGTTCTTCGCCACGGCCGGAGTCATCCACAGGCAGGGCGCGAAGCCCGTGTTCGCGGACATCGATCCGGCCACGTTCAACGTGGATCCCGCCGCGCTCGAGGCCGCGATCACGCCGCGCACCGTGGGCATCGTGCCGGTGCACCTCTTCGGCCAGTGCGCGGACATGGGACGGATCCTCGACACCGCGGCGCGGCACGGGCTGTGGGTGCTCGAAGACGCGGCGCAGGCCATCGGCGCACAGCACGGCGGCAGGCAGGCCGGAACCATGGGCGCGCTCGGCGCGTTCTCGTTCTTCCCGGCCAAGAACCTGGGCGCGCTCGGCGACGGCGGCGCGGTGGTCACGAACGACGCGGCCCTGGCCGACCGCCTGCGCGTGCTGCGCGAGCATGGCGCGCGGCCCAGGTACCACCACGCGCTCGTGGGTGGGAACTTTAGGCTCGACGCGTTGCAGGCCGCGTTCCTCTCGGCCAAGCTGCCCGCGCTCGCGGGCTGGGAGGAGGGTCGAAGGCGGGTCGTCGCGCGCTACGGCGAGCTGCTCGCGGGCGTGCGGGATCTCGTGCTGCCGGACGAGATGCCGGGCAACAGACACGTTTGGAACCAGTACGTGGTTCGCACTCCGCGCCGCGAGGCGGTCGTGCGCGCCCTCGCTTCGGCGGGCGTGGGCCACGCCGTCTACTACCCCGTGCCCCTGCACCTGCAGGAGTGCTTCGCGGCGCTCGGATACGAGGCGGGCGCCTTCCCCGAGTCGGAGCGCGCCGCGCGCGAGACGCTCGCACTCCCGATCGATCCGCTGCTCGAGGCGGTCGACCAGGAGCGCGTCGCCGCGGCAGTGCGAGGAGCGTTGGAAGACACAAAGAAGGGAGACACATGAAGAGCGATTCGAGAATCTACGTGGCGGGAAACCGCGGGCTCGTGGGCTCGGCAGTCGAGCGACGCCTGAAGCGCGGCGGCTTTACGAACGTCGCCACGAGCGACATCGACGACTTCGACCTCACCGACCTCTACTCGACCGACCGCTTCTTCCAGAAGCACAAGCCGGAGTACGTCTTTTTGGCCGCGGCCAAGGTGGGCGGCATCAAGGCCAACGACGCGTTCCCGGCCGACTTCATCCGCGTCAACCTCCAGGTACAGACGAACGCCATCGTCTCTGCGCACCGGCACGGCGTCACCAAGCTGCTCTTCCTCGGCAGCTCGTGCATCTACCCCAAGCTGGCGCCGCAGCCCATGAAGGAAGAGCACCTGCTCGCGGGCCCGCTCGAGCCCACCAATGACGCCTACGCCGTGGCCAAGATCGCCGGTATCTTCATGTGCAAGAGCTACAACCGGCAGCACGGCACCAACTTCATCGCGGCCATGCCCACCAACCTTTACGGACCGGGCGACAACTTCGATCTCGAGTCGAGCCACGTGATGCCCGCCATGATCCGCAAGTTCCACGAGGCCAAGATCGCGGGCAGAGCGTCGGTGGAGCTGTGGGGCACGGGCGAGCCGCGCCGCGAGCTCCTGTACGTGGACGACCTCGCCGACGCGCTCGTGTTCCTCATGGAGCGCTTCGATGCCACGAAGGAGCGTTCGTTCGTCAACGTGGGAGTGGGCGAGGACGTCTCGATCCGTGAGCTCGCCGATCTCGTCAAGCGCACGGTGGGCTACGGCGGCGAGGTGACGTGGAACCCGGCCATGCCGGACGGCACGCCGCGCAAGCTCCTCGACGTGAGCGCCGTGACGGCCATGGGCTGGAAGGCCGCACACGGGCTCGAGGAGGGCGTGCGCAAGACGTATGAGTGGTTCTGCGCGAACGGCGGATCCGGGGACGTCCGCCGTTAGAAGGAACGGGGACCCGAAAATGGCGAACTTCGCGCTCATCGGCTCCGCGGGCTACATCGCGCCGAGGCACCTCAAGGCCATCGCCGGCACGGGCGGGAGGCTGCTCGCGGCCACCGACCCCCACGACTCCGTGGGCGTGCTTGACCGGCACTTCCTCGACGTGAAGTACTTCCCGGAGATCGAGCGCTTCGACCGCTTCATGGAGAAGGTGCGCCGCGGACCCGAGGAGGGCCGCGTGCACTACGTGAGCATCTGCTCGCCCAACTACCTGCACGACGCCCACATCCGGCTCGCCCTGCGCGTGGGCGCGCACGCCATCTGCGAGAAGCCCCTCGTCATCAACCCATGGAACCTCGACCCGCTCGCCCGCCTCGAGGAGGAGCACGGCTGCCGCATCTCCACGATCCTGCAACTGCGCGCCCATCCCGAGCTCATCGAGGTGAAGCGGCGCCTCGCCGAAGAGACGGCGGGACGGCGGCACGAGGTGCAGCTGACCTACGTGACCGGCCGCGGCCCGTGGTACCACGCGTCGTGGAAGGGCAACGAGGAGCGCTCGGGGGGGCTCGCCACCAACATCGGCATCCACCTGTTCGACCTGCTCCTGTGGCTGTTCGGCCCGGCCGGCAGGGTGGAGCTGCACGTGAAGGAGCCCTCGCGCATGGCCGGCTTCGTGGAGCTCGAGCGCGCCGACGTGCGCTGGTTCCTCTCGGTCGACGTGGACGATCTGCCCTTCGAGGCCAAACCCGGCGCGAGCACCACGCACCGCTCCATCGACGTGGACGGCGCCGAGGTGGAGTTCTCCGAGGGCTTCGCCGACCTGCACACGCGCGTCTACGAGCGCATCCTCGAAGGGAAGGGCTTCGGAGTGGAGGACGCGCGGCCTTCGGTGGAGCTCGCGCACCGCATCCGCACGTCGCCGCCCGGCCGGGGCTCGGCGCCGCGGCACCCGCTCGCGGAGAAAGAGACGCGATGAAGAAGAGGACGAAGCGCGTCCTCGTCACGGGCGGCGCCGGGTTCATCGGCTCGCACCTGTGCGAAAAACTCCTCGCGCTCGGTCACGAGGTCATCTGCGCCGACAACCTGTTCACGGGCTCGCGCGCCAACGTGGCGCACCTCGCGGTCGACCCGCGCTTCGAGTTCGTGCGCCACGACATCATCCAGCCGCTGCTCGTCGACGCGGACCTCATCTACAACCTGGCCTGCCCGGCGGCGCCCGTGCACTACCAGCTGAACCCGGTCAAGACCGTCCAGACCAACGTGGTGGGCACCTACAACATGCTTGAGCTGGCGCGGCAGACGCGCGCGCGCATCCTGCAGGCCTCAACCTCCGAGGTGTACGGCGACCCCGAGGTGCACCCCCAGATCGAGTCGTACTGCGGCCACGTGAATCCCATAGGCCCGCGTGCCTGTTACGACGAGGGCAAGCGCTGCGCCGAGACGCTCCTCACCGACTACCACCTCCAGAACGGCGTGGAGGTGCGCATCGCGCGCATCTTCAACACCTACGGCCCGCGCATGGCCCTCGACGACGGACGCGTGGTGTCCAACTTCGCGGCGCAGGCCCTGCGCGGCGAGGACGTGACCATCTGCGGCGACGGCTCGCAGACGCGCTCGTTCTGCTACGTGGACGACATGGTGGAGGGGCTCGTGACGCTCATGGAGTACGAGGGCGACCTCGCAGAGAAGCCCGTCAACCTGGGCAACCCGGCCGAGATCTCCATGCTCGAGCTCGCACGCCTCGTCATCGAGCTCGCCGGAAGCAAGAGCAGGATCGTGCACCGTCCGCTTCCGGCCGACGACCCGCGCCGGCGCAGGCCCGACATCTCGCGGGCCCGGGCGCTCCTCGGCTTCGAGCCGCGCACGGAGATCCGGGCCGGCCTGGAAAGAACAATCAGCTACTTCAGGACCAGGCTGGACGCGTCCGACAGGTCGGATCTGTCCGACAGGTCCGACCTGTCCGGAAAGCCAGGCCAATCATGACCAGTTTTCTCGTCACCGGAGCCGCGGGCTTCATCGGCTCGAACCTCGTGGAGGCGCTCCTCGCGCGCGGCCACGACGTGGTGGGCCTCGACAGCTTCGTCACCGGAAAGCGCGGGAACATCGCGCCTTTCTCAAGCCGCATGACGTTCATCGAGGGTGACATCCGCGATCCCGCGACGTGCCGCCGCGCCTGTGACGGCGTGGACCATGTGCTGCACGAGGCCGCGCTCGGCTCGGTGCCGCGCTCGGTGGACGCCCCCTCCACCACCAACGACCACAACGTGACGGGCACGCTCAACATGCTCGTGGCCGCGCGCGACGCCAAGGTGAGGCGCTTCGTCTACGCCGCGTCGTCGTCGGCCTACGGCGACACGGTCGTCCTGCCCAAGGTGGAGACCATGGCGCCGTGCCCGCTGTCGCCCTATGCCGTGTCCAAGTACGTGGGCGAGCTGTACTGCGGCGTGTTCCACAGGTTGTACGGCCTGCCCACCGTGGCCCTGCGCTACTTCAACGTGTTCGGCCCGCGCCAGGATCCGGACGGCATGTACGCGGCCGTGATCCCCAGGTTCGCGGCGGCGATTCTGCGTGGCGAGCGTCCGCTCATCCACGGCGACGGCGGGCAGACGCGCGACTTCTGCTTCGTGGAGAACGTCGTACAGGCCAACCTGCTCGCGTGCGAGGCGAAAGAGGAGGCCCTGGGCCAGGTCTTCAACATCGGCGCGGCCGGTCGCATCTCGCTCAATGCCCTCACGCGCCGCGTGCTCGAGCTCCTCGGCAGCGATCTTGCGCCCGACCATGGCCCGCCGCGTCCCGGCGACGTGCGCGACTCGCAGGCCGACATCGGCAAGGCGCGCCGCCTGCTCGGCTACGAGCCGAAGGTGGACGTGATGCAGGGTCTCGCGAAGGCCATCGGCTGGTACCGGAGCCAGGAAGGGTCATGACGACGGCCTACCACCCGCCCTACTCCTCCACCCCCGCCATGATCCGGCTGGTGGGCGAGATCGGCGAATCGATCGGGCGTCACGGGGCACTGGACGGGCGGGCCGACGCGACGCCCTTCATCAGCTGCGCAGCGGCGAAGGAGTGGGATTCCCCATCATCGTCCGTCGGGGCGCAATTCATTGCGCCCGTGAAAACCCAACGCGCCCGCGAAAATCAATTCGCATAAAACAAATCAGCAGCTTCTTCCGATGATGAGGTCGAGTCATTTCGATCCGTAGCAGAGTCTTCAAAACCGCGGCGGTCAAATCCTCAGAGATGGTCATCGTCACGGTGATCCGATTGATCAGCGTGCCGTTGTTCCTGGTCAACTGGGGAAAAGATCTCTACGGCGAGTGGCTTATTGTCACCACGTTGCTGACCTACTTCGACATGAGCAACCTCGGCTTCGCGCAGACCGCGGCCAACGATATGACGATCGCCGTAGCCAAGGGGGATCGCGAGAGTGCCCTCAGGGTGTATCAGAGCACGGCTGTTTTTCTCTTCGTCGTTATCCTGATGGTATTTGCGATTGCCTTGACTTTGCCGCCGCTCCTGCCGCTCGGTCGGTGGATGAACCTGTCGCTCATAGGCGCGGCCGATCTGCGGCTGATCATCATTATGCTGGCCGGCTCCATGGCGTTGTCTTTCTTCATGTGGCTGCTGATGGCGGGGTACCGCTGCGAAGGGAAATACCACCGGGGGCTTCTCTTTGTTAATCTGTTCGTGATTATCGATTTCGCCGGGACAGTGGCCTTCCTCATCACAGGTTTCGGGACTGTCTATGTGGCGCTCGCCATGTTCGTGGCGCGGACGCTGGTGTGCACGATCATGGTGCTCGACATCAAGAGAGTGGCGCCCTGGATCAAGCTGGGGTACTCGAACGCCTCCCGGCGGGAGATTCGTCGGATGCTTTCGCCCTCGCTCTCGTTCATGTCCTATCCTGTGAGCATGGCGGTGATCAACCAGGGGGCGGTGCTGGCCATCGGCACCATCGTCAACCCGGCGGCGGTGGTGCTGTTCACCGCCATGAGAACCCTGACCAACATGGTCCTTCGCGTATTCGAACTAGTGAACCAGGCGATCTACCCCGAGATCTCGATGGCATGGGGGGTCGGGAACAACGAGCTCCTCAAGAGGCTGCACCGGACGTCCTGTCAGGCATCCCTGTGGATCGGCGCGGCGGCGATCGCGTTCCTGGCTGTTCTGGGTCGATGGATCTTCGAGGCCTGGACCGGCGGAAAGGTCGAGTTCGACGCAACCCTGCTCTATGGTCTGCTCGCGATCATGGCCGTGCGCGCCGTGTGGCAAACCAGCATGGTTCTGCCCTCGGCGATCAACCGCCATCAGCGCATCGCTGTCTCGTACCTGGTGCTCTCGATGCTCGGGCTGGCGGGATTCGTCACCCTGTTGAAGATGATTGATCTCCACTGGGCGCTCCTGGCGCTCGGGGCCCTTGAAGTGGCGATGATCGCCGTTGTGCTGCCGACATCATTGAAGCTGAGCAGCGACAAACTGTCCGTTTTTACGTGCCAGGTGCTTCAACCGCCCAATCCTGTCGCGGTGGCGAGGATGTTCCTTAAGAAGATACCCGACGCGGCCTGAAGGATCGCCGGACCGAAAAAGACCCGAGACAACCTTACCGGAGAGAAGAGATGGAGTGGAAAAACAAGAACATCCTGGTCACCGGCGGCACGGGCAGCTTCGGCAAGAAGCTCATCGAGGTGCTGCTCGGCGAACACTATCCCGGTCGCATCGTCGTGTACAGCCGCGACGAGCTCAAGCAGTTCGAGATGCAGAATGATCCGCGGTTCGCGGATGCCGAAAGGTTGCGGTTCTTCATCGGCGATGTGAGGGACAAGGATCGGATGGCCCGCGCCTTCGACGGCATCGACGTCGTCGTTCACGCCGCGGCGCTCAAGCAGGTGCCGGCGGCGGAGTACAACCCGTTCGAGGCAATCAAAACCAATGTTCACGGCGCGCAGAACGTCATCGATTGCGCCATCGACCGCGGGGTCAAGCGCGTCATCGCGCTTTCCACCGACAAGGCGGCGAACCCCATCAATTTGTACGGGGCGACCAAGCTCTGCTCGGACAAGCTGTTCGTGGCGGGCAACGCCTATGCCGGCGCGCGGGACGTGGCGTTCTCGGTGGTGCGGTACGGGAACGTGGTGGGAAGCCGCGGCTCCGTGGTGCCGTTCTTCCTTGCCAAGAGGAAAGAAGGCGTGCTGCCGATCACCGATCCCCGCATGACCCGGTTCTGGATCACCCTCGAACAGGGTGTGAGGTTCGTGATCGACTGCCTGAACAGGGCCAAGGGAGGCGAGCTTTTCGTGCCCAAGATCCCGAGCATGAAGATGCCCGACCTTGCGCGGGTGATCGCCCCGGAAGCGGAGCACAAAGTCGTTGGCATCCGACCGGGAGAAAAGCTTCACGAGGTGATGGTGACCGAGGACGACGCTCGTAACACGCTGGAGCTCGGTGACCGCTACGTGATTCTTCCACCGGATGGCTGGCAGCGGCACGAGGCATGGCACCGACAGGGTCGACCCTGCACAGACGGTTTCCGCTACGCCTCGGATACGAACGATCGCTGGCTCGACGAGGCCGCCCTGCGGAAGATGATTGCCGACCTCGATCTCCCCGAGGCCAGGGAGTGGGCTGCCGAGCGGGGGCTGGGATGAGCGGCGAGAAGATCATTCCATACGGCCGGCAATGGATCGACGAGAATGACATTGCCGCTGTGACAGATGTGCTGCGCGGCGACTGGCTGACACAGGGACCGGCGGTCGAGCGCTTCGAGCGTGCTCTTGCCGATGACTGCGGCGCGCGTCACGCCGTGGCGGTCGCCAACGGAACCGTCGCGTTGCATCTCGCCTGTCTCGCCGCGGACGCCGGGCCTGGAGACGAGGGCATCACATCGCCCATCACCTTCCTGGCCAGCGCAAACTGCCTTGTCTATTGCGGCGCGAGGCCCGTGTTCGCGGATATCGACGCCACGACCTGGAACATCGACCCCGCCGAGATCGAGAAGAAGATCACGCCCAGGACCAAGGTCGTCATCCCGGTTCATTTTGCGGGTCTTCCGTGCGACATGACCGCGATCAGAGCCATTGCGGACCGGCACGGGCTCATGGTCATCGAGGACGCGTGTCACGCTATAGGCGCCGAGTACCATGGTCGGAGGATAGGCGGCACAGGCACCGCGGACATGGTGTGCTTCTCTTTTCATCCGGTGAAGCACATCACGACCGGCGAGGGCGGCGCCGTCCTCACCAATAGCGACGAGCTGGCCGCCAAGCTGCAGATGCTGCGTCATCATGGAGTGACCAAGGATCCGGCGCTCATGGAACGCAACGACGGCCCCTGGTACTACGAGGCTTGCGCCACCGGCTTCAACGCGAGGATTACCGACTTCCAGTGCGCGCTCGGCCTATCGCAGCTCGGGAAGCTCGACCGTTTCCTGGCCCGACGCCGCGAAATCGCCGAGCGGTATCGTGCCGAACTGACGGACATTCCCGGTCTCAGCTTCCAGGCGGTGCCCGACGACAGGAGCCATGCGTACCATCTGTTCGTTGCGCATTTCGACCCGACGCGGCACAATCGTCGAAAGATCTTCGAGAAGCTCCAGACCGGCGGCATCGCCCCGCAGGTCCACTACATCCCGATTCACCAGCAACCGGCCATGCGTCGTGCGGCCGGCGAACAAGGACCGTTTGCGAACGCGGAGCGTTACTACGAAGGTTGCCTGTCGTTGCCGATGTTCCCGGCGCTGACTGGCGACGAGCAGGCCAAGGTCATCTGCTCGTTGCGCAGTGCGATCGCTAAAGGAAATGACTGATGCGGACAGTGTGTATCATCCAGGCTCGGATGGGTTCGACGCGATTGCCTGGCAAGGTACTGATGGACATCGCCGGGAAGACCATGATCGAGCGCGTGGTGGAGCGTGCACGACGCATTGCTGGCGTCGACGATGTGGTGGTGGCTACCTCGTTGGGAACCGGCGATGACACCCTCGTCGATCTGTGCGTTCAGCGAGGCTATCCTTATTTTCGAGGCGATGAGAACGACGTGCTCGACCGCTACCTCGGAGCTGCGCGACAGCACCGAGCCGAGGCTGTAGCACGTGTGACGGCAGACTGCCCGCTGCTCGATCCGGAGGTGTCTGCCACGGTCGTCCGCGAGTTTGCCGAGAAGAGCCCCGAATATGCGTCGAACACGCTTGAGCGGACCTATCCGCGAGGTCTGGACACGGAGGTGCTGCCGTTGGAGGTGCTCGAGATCGCTGGTCGCGAGGCGATGGAGAAAGCGGACCGGGAGCACGTTACGCGATTCGTCTGGCGTCAGCCGCACAGGTTCCGGCTCCTTTCCATTAGGAGAGAGGTCGATCAATCCCGTCACCGCTGGACCGTGGACACGGTCGAAGATCTGGCGCTTGTGCGTCGCCTCTACAATGAGTTCGGCAAAGATGAATTCAATACGGATGAAGTTCTTTCCCTACTCGCTGCACACCCTGATTGGGTGTCGATTAACGCCAACGTGGAACAGAAGAAGACTTGACGGTAACGACGATCATCCGCGCCGACGGTTCAACCCTATTGGGCTACGGGCACGTTTTTCGCACATTGGTTCTGGCCGAGGAGTTGACCATTCGCGGCTGGAAGGTCGTGTACGTCTGCCGAGATCTGGATGGGGCGCCGCTGTCGCGCATCCGCGACGCAGGCCACGGGCTGGTGCTGCTCGATGCGGACATCGACGAGCCCAAGGACACGGAGGCCACGGCAAGAGCCGCGAGAGAAGCCGGAGCGTCGTGGATCGTGGTCGACCGCTACGCCACAGATGAGCAGGCTCATGCGCTCTGGAGAGCCGACGGTTTCAAGGTGCTGGCCATCGACGATGTCTGCGAGCACACGTTCGACGTGGACATCCTGCTGAACCAGAACACCGACGCAACCGAGCTGCCATACCGGACTCGTGCAGACACGGTGCGCCTGCTCGGCCCCCGTTACGCGCTTGTGCGACCGGCCTATCGCAAGGCTCGGCCCGCGGCGCCGCGCAAGATAGACCAAGTGAAACAGGTGATGGTGTTCATGGGTGGCGGCGATCCGGACGACGCGACCGGGAAGGTGGTAGAGGCACTGGGTTCCCTGCCACAGAAGCTCGATGTGGACGTGATCGTTGGTTCGGCGTACCGATATCTCGAACGGTTGCAGCGGTTGTCTGAGGCGAGCCCTCACCGAGTAAGGGTGTTACGCGATCTGCCGGATCTGGTGGAACCCATGTCGCGGGCCGACGTCGCAATCGCGGCCGGTGGTAGTGTCACGTGGGAGCTTTGCTGCATGGGCGTGCCGATGCTGCTTCTGCCGATCGCTGACAACCAGGAGGGGATCGCTTGCAGCCTTCAACGACTTGGCGCGGCGAAACGGATCGGACGATCCGAGTTGATCAAGCCATCTGAACTGATAGCGGACATTGAAGGATCTCTTATCGACGCGGACGTGTTGAATCGCATGGCCCATGCATGTCTGAATGTCGTGGATGGTTACGGTTTTCTTCGCGTCATCGGACAGCTCGGGATTCCTCCAATACTACTACGTCGCGTTCGTCCCGAGGATGGGCGACTGTTGTTTGATTGGGCCAATGATCCGGATGTGCGCCGGGCTGCGGTCAACGAACAAGAAATCGTCTGGGCAGAGCACACCGATTGGCTGAAACGGAAGCTCGTTGCGTCCGCTACGGCGATGTGGATTGGCGAGTGGGTCGACAACGGCCCTATCGGACAGGTGCGGTTCGACGAACTCATCAAGGGGGAAGCAGAGGTCGACGTGAGCGTGGCGCGTGAATATCGTGGTCGGGGGCTTGGCGGCGCGCTGATCGCCACCGCGAGCCGCATGGCATTTGCCGAGACGAACTGGAGAGTGTTGCACGCCCACGTCAAACCCTGGAACGTTTCTTCGATGCGTTCTTTCGAAAACGCCGGTTTCCAGAACCTGGGCGTTGGTGATATGAATGGAGAGTCTATGATTCACCTGATCTTGGAACGATATCGTGGCGAAGAGAGAAAACACTAGCTACGTTGTGGCCGGTAGTCGCCCCTGGAATCGGGATTGCTTCTTGCACCATCTCGCGGATCTGCCAGGGCATTGGACATTTATTGGTGACGAGGCCGAGCTGTCGATCGTCCGCCTGCGGATGTTAAAGCCGCGGTATGTCTTTTTCCTTCATTGGTCTATGTTGGTTCCCTTGGAAATTACCCGCGAGTTCGAGTGTGTTTGCTTCCACATGACGGATGTGCCGTACGGGCGGGGGGGCAGTCCACTACAGAACCTAATTGTCCGGGGGCACCGAGAGACCAAGCTCACGGCGTTGCGCATGGTCCCGCAGCTCGACGCGGGGCCGATCTATTTCAAGGAGCCGCTCTCCTTGACAGGACGTGCACAGGACATTTACAAGCGCGCAGAAGAGCTGTCGGTGCAAATGATTCGTCGCATTATCGAGGAAGAACCCGATCCCAGCCCGCAGGTGGGAGAGCCGGTGATTTTCTCGCGACGCAAGCCGCACCAGAGCCGCATCAAGGAAGTGGAGACATTGTCCGGGTTGTACGATCGCATCCGGATGGTCGATGCCGATGGATACCCCTATGCATTCCTCGAACACGAGAACTTGCGCTTGGAATTTCGCAACGCGCGTCTTCTGGAAGACTGTGTGGTTGCCGAGGTCACGATACGAATGAAGGAGGGCGACGGATGAATGTGTTGGTGATTGCTGGCCACCCGGACGATGAGGTGCTTGGTTGTGGCGCAACCGTTCGCCGATTGGCCGGGGAAGGGCATGAAGTTCACATCGCAATCTTCGGCGAAGGTGCAACCTCTCGCTATGCCGATCGCGGCTCGGCCTCCGGAAGTGAGGTCGAGCTGTTGGTATCCCAGGCCCAAGAGGCCGGGCGCATTCTTGGCGCAGCCTCGGTTCGGACACTCGGTCTGCCAGACAATCGGTTTGACAGCCTTCCGATTCTGGACGTGATCAAAATGGTTGAAGCGCTGGTCGGTGAGCTGACGCCGTCGCAGGTCTTCACCCACCATCCGGGGGACCTCAACATTGACCACCGCATCCTTTTCCGGGCCACGCTCACTGCGTGCCGACCACTGGCCGGTCACCTAGTGCAGGAGCTTCTGTGTTTCGAAATACCCTCTTCCACGGAGTGGGCCTTCCAGCGCTCTGGGCCATCCTTCCAGCCAACTGTGTTCTACAACATTCGCGAGACCCTGCCTCAAAAGCTCGAAGCTATGGATGTCTATTCGGGCGAGGTGCGCCCGTTTCCTCACCCGCGCTCGCCTGAGGCGTTGACTGCCTATGCCCACAGATGGGGCAGCGTGGTCGGTGTCGACGCGGCAGAGGCGTTTGAGCTAGTCCGTGTCGTTCGCTGACCCATGGAGCAGTCCATGAAGATCAATTCACGCGATATCGGGTCTTCCCACCCTGCGTATTTCATTGCCGAGATGTCCGGAAACCACGGACACGACTTCGACCGGGCCGTTCGTCTGGTTCGGGCCGCCCAAAAAGCGGGTGCCGACGCGGTCAAGCTCCAGACCTACACCGCTGACACAATCACAATCGACTGCGACAACGAGTACTTCCACATCAGTGAAGGACCCTGGGCGGGGCGCAATCTCCACGACCTGTACGAAGAAGCGCACACGCCGTGGGAGTGGCAGCCGAAGCTGAAAAAGCTCGGCGACGAGTTGGGAATTGAGGTGTTTTCTACGCCGTTCGACCCGACGTCCGTGGAGTTCCTCGAAACGGAAGTAGGTGTGAACGTCTACAAGGTCGCATCGTTCGAGGTGGTGGACATCCCTTTGCTCGAGAAGGTGGCATCCACGAAAAAGCCAGTGATCATGTCCACAGGGATGGCGACACTGGCCGAGATAGACCGCGCCGTGCGCACCCTGCGTGACGGCGGGGCGCCTGCGGTGGCGCTCCTGCGCTGTGTGAGCAGCTACCCGGCCACGCCCGACCAGATGAACCTGGCCACCATCCCGCACCTAGCCGAGACCTTTGGCTGCGTTGCCGGGCTGTCCGATCACACTTTGTCGCCAGCGGTCCCGGTGGCCGCGGTGGCGCTTGGCGCAAAGATCGTCGAGAAACACTTTACGCTGTCGCGCGCCGATGGCGGGCCTGACGCCGCATTTTCGCTGGAGCCGGACGAGCTCAGGCACACGGTGGAGATGATTCGCCACGCGGAGGCGGCTGTCGGGCGGGTCACTTACGGTGCCGGCCTGGACGAGGCGGGTAGCGTCGTTTTCCGCAAGTCATTGTTCGTTGTAGAGGATGTGAAGAAGGGCGAGCAGTTCACCGCTCAGAACGTACGGGTAATCCGACCAGGGCATGGGTTGTCGCCGATAGAGCTGCCCCGAGTGTTTGGCAAAATGGCAGTCAAGGATATATGTCGAGGGACTCCGTTGAGTTGGGAGATGATTGGTTAAGAGGCATTTGTTCCAGAGCAGGGTCTAGCCCCTATTTTATAAGAAAGAAGAGAGTCAACTCCCCATGTTCAAAACCGAGCAAGAATCATTTTGGGCTGGCGCCTTTGGTGATGACTACATTGATAGAAACAAAGGAGAGAAGCTATATGCCGGAAACCTCGCCCTCTTTTCAGAAATAATCAAAAGGACAACAAATATCAGATCTGTACTAGAAATAGGTGCGAACGTTGGAATGAATTTGATGGCAATAAGTCAGCTCCTGCCCGAAGCAGAGATGTCTGGAATAGAAATAAACGACAAAGCATCCGAAATATTGAAAGGTAAGATCAATGGGAAAGTATATTGCACGTCGATCGTGGAATATGTGGTTGACTACCAAAGAGATCTTGTCCTGTCAAAAGGTGTGTTGATTCATATCAACCCTGATGAACTGCCGAAAACATACGATCTGATGTATGATGCTTCGCGTAAATACATTTGTATTGCGGAATATTATAATCCGAGTCCTGTCTCAATAAATTACAGAGGTCATGACAACAAGCTATTCAAAAGGGATTTCGCGGGTGATTTAATGCAGCGACACAAGGACTTGATCTTGGTTGATTATGGATTTGCATACCACAAGGACAATAATTTCTCACAAGACGATATTACATGGTTCTTGCTTAGAAAGTAAACGGTCTGCATTCTTGTCTAGTGAAGCAAGAATAACTGGCGTCGGTGACCTCCGGAACGATCTTCCAGAGTACGCGCTCATCGCTGATAGACTGGTTCCGCGCGATTTGGTGGGTGACCAGCCAGAAAACTGGGACCAACGCGCTTGGGGGGCGACCTCGGGCGGGAAGCTACCAACCTGCTCCGGTGCGGCTTGAGATCACCGGGCAATAGTGCTATAATCCGTTTCGGGTGGAATTGAACACAGTAATGAGGGACGGGTGGATCGCAAGATCTTCCCAATTGTGCAAGGTCAAGATGCCTTTGTCCCGATCGTGTGCAGGAGAAAGCGAATGCGTTACTGTAACAATTGTGTGATGCCGGACACCAAACCGGATCTGAAACTGGACGAACACGGCGTGTGCAACGCTTGCCGAAGCTATGAGCGACGGCGGGAGGTTGATTGGAACCAGCGGCGAGAAGAGTTCTTGAAGATTCTTGACCGCTACCGATCCAAGGACTGTTCCCATTGGGACTGCATCGTCCCGGTCAGTGGTGGCAAAGATAGCACTTATCAGGTGATCAGGATATTGCAGCTGGGTATGAATCCGCTATGTGTGACCGCGACGACCTGTCACTTGTCGGATATCGGGCGGCGGAACATAGAGAATTTGAAGCAACTCGGCGTGGACCACATCGACTTTTCCCCGAATCCGGTGATCCGGCGGAAGCTCAATCGGATTGGACTGATGCAAGTCGGTGACATTTCCTGGCCGGAACATGTCGGCATCTTCACCATTCCGATCCGGGTGGCGGCGCAATACAATGTGCCGTTGTTGATCTGGGGCGAAAACTCCCAGAACGAATACGGCGGCCCGGCAGCGGATAGCGAGAACAACGTCCTGACGCGGCGGTGGCTCGAGGAATTTGGCGGGCTCCTGGGCCTGAGAGTCTCGGATCTGGTCGGCCTCGAGGGGATTGAGAAGAAGCATCTCGTGCCCTATCTGTATCCGTCCGACGAAGAATTGCAGCGGACAGGGGTTACCGGCATCTTCCTCGGGTACTACGTCCCGTGGGACGGCTATACCAATTCCCTGATTTCCCAGGCTCACGGGTTCAGCACCCTGACGTCCACGGTGGAGGGCTCCTGCGTAAATTATGAGAATCTGGACAACCATCAGACCGGCATCCATGATTACTTCAAGTTCTTGAAGTTCGGCTTTGGCCGCGCCACTGACCTGGCCTGCTTGCACCTGCGACGGGGGCGGCTGTCCCGCCAGGAAGCCATCGCGATAGTGAACCGGCACGACGGCAAGTTTCCCTGGATGTATCTCGGGAAACCGCTGTCGGAAATTCTTGCTCCGCTGGACATCGGCTTGGAGGAGTTTATCGCAATCTGCGACAAGTTCACCAACAGGAAACTATTCATGACCGACGCGCGAGGCAGCCTGGTCAAGGACAAGCACGGGAACCTTACCAAGAGAGTCTATCCGGAATAGATCATGTTGACGGTTGTGATCGACTACGGCATGAGCAACCTGTGTTCTCTCACCCGAGCGTTGGAGGAATGCGGCAGCAAGGTCTTGGTTTCGGAACACCCGGGCGACCTGAAGGCCGCGACCCATATTGTGTTGCCCGGAGTGGGGGCGTTCGCCGACGGGATGAAAAACCTGAATGCTTCGGGGTTTGCCTCCGCGATCCGTGAGGAAGTTCTCGGCAACGGCATCCCGCTGCTAGGCATCTGTCTGGGCATGCAACTGCTGGCAGATACCGGTGATGAAGGCGGCCCCACCGCCGGACTCGGCTTGGTTTCCGGTGCTGTAAAACGCCTGTCCTCCGGTGAACACGAGCGGATCCCGCATGTCGGCTGGAACGAAGTTTTTCCGGCTGCCGGCAGTCCGTTCTTTGCCGGCATTCCCGAGGGTACGGATTTCTATTTCGTGCACAGCTATCACTTCGTTCCAACGGAGTCGGACAGCATCGCGGCAAGAACTCCGTATTGCGGCGGATTTGTTTCCGCGATCCGTCGGCTGCCAATCTGGGGTGTCCAGTTCCACCCCGAAAAAAGTCAACTGCCGGGGTTCAGGGTCCTACACAACTTTTTGCGGTTTCGCGGGTGAAACGTGCTCAAGGTGCGAGTAATTCCGACGTTGCTTTGGAAGGATGAGACCCTGGTAAAGGGGATCAGTTTTGATAGTTGGCGTCGGGTCGGCACGCTGCTGCCGGCGATCAGGGTATACAACCTGCGGCAGGTCGATGAACTTGTCCTGCTCGACATTACCGCGACCAGCCAGGGGCGTCAGCCCGATCTCGATGCCGTCGCGGAAATTTCCGGGGAATGCTTTGTCCCGCTTACCGTTGGTGGCGGAGTAGATTCTCTGGAGGATATCAGAAACCTGTTGCGAGTGGGCGCGGACAAGGTGGCCATAAACTCCGCAGCCTACGAGAAACCTGACCTGCTGGAAATTGCATCCGGCCGGTTCGGCGCCCAGTGCGTCGTGGTCAGCATCGACGCTCGGCGCAGGACGGATGGAACCCATGAATGCTATAGCCATTCCGGGACCCGACCGACTGGCCGACTGATTGAAAACTGGGCACGGGAAGCGGAACGTCGTGGCGCCGGCGAGATTCTTCTGACCTCCATTGACCGGGACGGGACCATGCAAGGCTATGATCTAGAGCTGATCCGAAAAGTTACGACCGCAGTGAGGATTCCGGTGATCGCCTCTGGCGGCGCAGGCAACTTCAGTCACTGTCTTGCGGCAATCAACCGCTCAGGAGCTTCCGCTGTCGCGGCGGCAAGCATCTTCCATTTTACGGAGAAAACGCCCTTGGAGGTCAAACAATACCTGGGACGGAACGGGATTCCCGTACGGAAAGGCGACGTTTCCCTGTGAGGCCAAGCGCAATTTGTTCGGATTTGCACTTGGACCGCCGCTTCGGCGATATGCAGGCCCGCAACTTCATTCATCTCCCCCCGGAATAGTCGGAAGATGTTCGCGCTAACGACCGAAAAGTGAGCCGAAAATGCCCCTACCCTTTCTTGCCAGTTGGATCATTGCATTCGTACGCCCTTGGGACATGGAGCTCTTCCGAGCGCTGGTCAACGAACTCCAGAAAGAAGCCCCGCCTCAGCAGAGACCCCGGATCCGCTACCTGACTTTCTGGAAGGAGACCGAGCAGCGGCTTCGTCAAGTTGTGAATCGCGATGACGAGGTGGTCTTTCTTCCAGAGCGGATGAGGTGCGTTTCTCTGGACCGCGCGAAGATCATCGCGCTGGAACAAAAGGAACGAAAGCTCATCGACCAGGGAATGACCCCGCTTAAAACGATGATGGAATGCGAGAGGTTCGCGCCCACCAATGGACAGGCCGCGGAAGATTTTATGTGGCGTTCCTTCGCGGCACACGACGAACTTATTCCAGAAAATACCATATTGCTGAGCAACGAAGTCGACCATGTATGTTACTGGATTGCCTGCGATCTGTGCAATGTCAGGAATGGCCGGTTTTTTGGGTTCGGTGTTTCTGGGCGGCCATCTGACTATACACAGGTGGTGCGAAACACTACGAACATGTGGACTTTGAATAAGCCCACGGAAGAACACTATCATGTAGTCGATCGGCAGATTCAAGAGATAGAGTCGGGCGTATTGCCCTCATATATGTACAAGACGAACCCATATCCCAAGCTGCGGAACAAGGCGGAAATTATTTTCTCACGAATGAAAGAGGCGCATGCAGGCAACTACTTCATGAAATGGCCCACAATTCTGGCGCCTGGATTGCAGAAGGCCAAAGAGCTCAAATGGAATCTGTTCGGGTCCGGCGTGAAGCACTGGAATCTAGATGAGATAGTCAGACCTTTTGTGTACTTTCCGTTGCATCTCGAGCCCGAGGCCACCACGTCGGTATACGCCCCTTACTTCAAGTATCAGGACATCGTCATCGACTGGCTGGCCAAGTCTCTGCCTGCTGGCGTAGATCTCGTATTGAAGGAAAATCCCAAGATGTGGGGCAACCGCAGCCGGCGTTTCTATCAAAACGCAGCTCGTATTCCCGGCGTGCGATGGATCGATCCGCGAACGTCTTCGCGTGATCTCACATTGAAATCCTCGGCGGTGGTGACTATCACCGGCACCGTTGCCATCGAAGCCTTGGCCTTGAACAAGCCAGTGGCCATTATGGGCAATCCGCCCTATGGCGACGCGCTGAAATGCATTCCACGGATGAAGAACCCGGAAGAGCTCGTTGCGGGCCTTGTCAGTCTGCTAGAATCGAAGATTGACAGAGAGGTGTTTAGAAGAGAGTATGCGACCTACATCGCGAATCTCATCAACAAACCGTTCAACAACATCAGGCGAGAGTCGAACACGCCCTATCCGGTGTATGTATTTCACAAAGAGCATGCTAAATATGTGCGAGGGATATTGAATTGGTGAGGACGTGGCTTTCAAATTATGCGAGTCCAGCAGATTCCTATTTTACAATCATTTTCGGCCAATTAGATGATGACGCACATAAAAACAAATCTCAGCGTTAAGCTTCTCATCGTCGCTTTCCTATTGTCGCTACTTTCAGGTCCTATTGGTAGTATTATGTTTTGGACACAGAAGGGTAGAGATGTTCTAGGGTTTCAATTTTTTGAAATGTTCAAGATACCAATGATAATCATGACATTAGCCGCGATCGTGTCCTTGGTCCGTTCAAGAAAGATCTATTTTAGCCGAGAATCATATCTTTTTATTCTGTTCTTTCCTCTTGCACTAATTGTGGGAATCACAGAACATGGACTTAACTACTATTCGTTGGTTCACATATACGGAATATTGATGCCAGTTGTGGCAATTTCCTTTGGCTATCATCTTGTCGCTTATTGGAATGGTTTCGATAGCGAACTATGGCGCAAGGTCTTTCTTGTGGCGTTGGTTGCTGTTGTGCCGGTGGTTATTTATTACTTCTTCCTGGTAAGAACAGAAGTTATTGATCGATTTGGTGTTAGTACAGATCTTTCGGTGCTTTTCGCATATTTTCTTGTAAAGAAAAAACGCATTGGAACATTTGTAGTAATGACCATGGCTCTTCTTACGGGCAAGCGTGTAACTCAGTTGTCGATTGTTGCGATATTATTGTTCTATTTCGGACAAATAGTTGCCTCGAATGTCGCAATGAAAGCCAAGAAAAATGCCATTTTGGTGATTATTCTTGCACTATTGTCCATTCCAATAGCGGATTACTTTGATCTATTGGGAAGGTACAGAGGAATACCTGACGCTATTATTAGTGGGACAAAGAGTGCGGAGGTGTCATCTGGGCGTGACATAGATATTGAGTGTGCGAAAGATTATATAGATCGATCACTGGGTGGCTGGTGGCTTGGCGGTGGGGTTGGAAGCAGCTATGTAGTGTATATAAGTGAAATGAAGAGAGTCCTGCACTATAGCCATTTCATGCCACTAACGTATACAATGATCATGGGTGTTGTATTTGCGGTATTGCTTTATGGCTCGATGGCATATACAGCATTAAATGCTTTTCGCAGGGTCAAGGAGTCCTTTGTAACATGTGCATTTGTTGGATTGGCAGTAGCATCCTTTAGTGGGCCGAATCTATTGGTGGACCCATTTCCGTGGGTGTTGCTTGGCGGAATTGGTGCGCAGTTAAAGAATATCCACTGAAAGAATATTTACTGCGCTGCAACCCAATAAGACAGGCTGTATTCCCCCTTGGGACGCATCCGACAGCAGTGATAGTGCGAGATAAAATGAGATTATGAATAGAGATATAGTATACGATTGGATCGTGCTTAACCAGAGCTTAGCGCCGACGTTCCAACGGATGTTGGAGGACCTCTCGGAACCCATTGGGGACGGTCTTCTCATGACTGGTTCATCGCATCCGGTCGGTGGCGGCCGAATGACAGTACGCGGGATGCCGGCCTACGACCGCGGTCCCCTGTACCGGCGTGCCACCTCCTGGATGAAGTTCATGGCCCGCGCGGCTCCTTCTCTTGCACTCCAAGATGGCAAACCATTTCTGGTCGCGGTCTCGAACCCACCGTTGAACGCGCAGCTCGCGCTTGCCCTCTCCCGGACGAGAGGAATGCCATACGGACTATTGATCTGGGACATCTACCCGGACGCTCTCGTCCGCCTCGGCTGGCTGAGGCAGAATAGTCCGGTCGTGCGAGCGTGGCGCCGCTTCAACGCCATGGCCATGCTCGAGGCGCGAGTGGTCGTAACGCTTGGGGAACGGATGAGACGCGTGCTTGCCGAACAAGTGGGCTCGGCAGCGGATCGCGTGCGTTGGGAGGTGATACCGAACTGGGTAGACACGAGCGTCTTCCGGCCGCGCGAAGGGCATGAAAACCCCTTCGCCTGCGAGCAGGGATGGATAGACGGCACGACCGTTCTCTATTCAGGCAACATCGGCGCCGGGCACGGAGTAGAGATGCTGCCGGCTGCGGCTCGGCTCCTTTCGGAGAACCGCGACATTCGTTTCGCCGTGGTGGGTGACGGCCTTGGCAGGCCTGCCCTGGAGCGAGAGGTGGCCGTGCGAAATCCGCCGCGCTTCACGCTCCATCCGTACCAACCCTGGGATCGCGTTCCCGAGGTTGTCGCAACGGGAAATATCGCCGTTGTATTCCAGCGACCGGGCTTTGAGGATCTCGCCATGCCGAGCAAGACATACTCCGCCCTGGCGTCCGGATCGGCGATCCTCGCCGTGACGAGCGACAATAGCGATCTCGCCGCGTTGGTCCGAGACCACGATGTCGGTATTGTCGTCTCCGCCAACCCAACGGCTATATCCGAGGGTTTGAAACAACTCGTTACCAATCCACGGGCTCTACAGAAAATGAGGTGTCGTGCCCGAGCGGTAGCCGTAGCGCATTTCGACACACAGGTAATTCGTCGTAGATGGGAAACAGTGCTCTCTCCACTAATTCACGGCAGTCATGGCTGAAGAGAAAGCAAAGTGCGCGCCGCGTGCGAGTCTTGCGATCCAGACGCCACTGCGTGTGGCATACGTCAGTTGTACGGTTATGGAATCGAGCGGATGATCTCCGACATCGAGTTTCGCTCCTTCCAAGAAGGCGACGAACCTGCGACCGCCGCACTGTTTGCTCGCGCGTACCCGGGCAGGATGATGGAAGTGAGAACATGGCGGTGGCGATTTGTCGAAAACCCGGTGGGAGAGACCGTCGTCGAGCTCGCGTTTTCAGGCGATCGCCTCGTGGCCCACTACGCCGTTACTCCGGTCTCGGTCTTCATCGCCGGCCAACGCAAGCGCGCCGCGCTCTCGGGCACCACGATGACGGACCCCGAATTCTCGGGGAGAGGCCTGTTCCCCGCACTCGCTAAGCGAGCGTATGAACGTTTATCCAGTCGTCATTATGCGTTCGCCTACGGTTTCCCGAATATGAATTCCCATCGCGGATTCATCCGCGATCTCGCATGGCGTGATGTATGGGAGGTGCCGATCTTCCGACTCGACATCGCAAGTTTCCGCTCTACGCTGTCACGGTCGACGGCATCGCGAGAGGTGGGATGGGACGACGCGCTCGCGAAGGGGTTTGAACCCGACCCAATTCAGGGTGTTGGCCTCGTGCGGGATCGCGCTTTTCTCTCTTGGCGCTACCAGCGCAACCCGTCGCAACGGTATCGGGTTCTCTCGAATGGAGACGGCGGCTTGCTCGTTTTCAAACGATACAAGGACGAGCTCCAAATCATGGAGCTTCTCAGCTCCGACCAACAGCGGTTCGATTTGGTCGACGCCCTGGTCCGGAAGGCAAAGGGCGAAGGATGCGCATCCGTGGGTATGTGGCTCAATTTGCACGACCCACTGCACCGGGAGCTGGAGCGTTGGGGCTTCGAGAATTCGATGCCGATCACCTATCTGTGCGCAAAGGCGCTGGAACCCGAGTTTCCCGCGGTGATTGCGAGCTACGCCAATTGGAACATTTCCATGGGAGATTCCGATGTCTTCTGAGTCGTTGCTGCGGGGGCGCGCGGCGCGGATCGTCAAGCGTCTCTTCGATGTCGGCGCGTCGACGGCCGTCCTCGGCTTCGGATGGCCGGTCATGGTCGGAGTCGCCACGGCGATTCGCGCGACCTCATCGGGGCCTGTATTCTTCATTCAAGAGCGGGCCGGGCGAGGCGGCAGGCCGTTCCGCATGTACAAGTTCCGCACGATGACCCACAGACCCGACAAGGCGCAGACTCTCGACTGGAGTTCCGAGGAGGCCGCCGCGGTGACCCCGATCGGTAGCTTCTTGCGCGACTACGGTCTCGATGAGCTGCCCCAAGTGCTCAACATACTCAAGGGTGAGATGAGCGTTATAGGGCCGCGGCCGACCTTGCCGAGGCAAGCAGAGGAATTTTGCGAGCGCGAAAAGAGAATGCTGGACATGCGCCCGGGTGTGCTGTCTTTGGCAGCGATCCGTGGACGGCGTGGGATATCCATGAGCGAAAGGTACGAACTCCATGCTCAATATGTTGATACGTGGTCCCTTCTTCTCGACTTAGAGATATTGATCAAGTCCGCTGTTGTAGTTTTGGGGCGACAGAATGCCGTTGAAAAGACGGTTTGAAGGGGAATAGCGAAATGACAAATGCACGAAAAGTTCTCGTTGTGTCGGCCCATCCGGATGATGAGACAATTGGTGCTGGTGGCACGATTCTGCGACACGTTGCTTTGGGAGACACGGTCAGTTGGTGCGTCGTCACAAAGGGCTACACGCCGAAGTGGTCGGAAGAGATGCTGGAGGCGGCATCGCGGCAGGTCGACGAGGTTGCGTCATTATACGGGTTCGCATCCGTTCATCGCCTCGGGCTCCCCACCGTCCGCCTTAACACAGTGCCCCATATGGAGCTTTGCGATAAGCTCAAGAACGTTGTCGATATCGTCAAGCCACTCGTCCTGTACATTCCTCCGGCTAGCGACTTGAACCAGGATCACCGACTGGTGCACGAAGCGGCGTTGGTCGCGGCAAGACCACTTCCCGGATGCTCGGTTCAACGCATCCTTTCGTACGAGATCTCGACGACGTCCAGATATGGTTTTGGTGTGTTCGTTCCGACCGTCTATGTTGACATTTCGGAATACCTTGAAAAGAAGATGGGCATCATGGCTGTCTACAACACAGAGCTCAAAGAATGGCCTCATCCGCGATCGATCGAGGGTTTGTCGGTGATCGCCAAGGAACGTGGTCTGGCCGTAGGTGTTGATGCTGCCGAGTGTTTCGATCTCGTCAGGGAGATTATATGAAGGTCCAGACGACCAACCGCAATGCGCTCATCTGACATGACGGTTTGGAAGGTCCTCTGCAGAGAGGGCATCAACGCAGGGGGTGAGGCAACCATGCCGGAGTTCATGGGAAGCAAGGAGAGTAGCTTTTGAAGAAGCGACGGGTAGCCATATACGGTGCCGGAGGATTTGGCCGCGAGGTTGCTTGGCTCGCGGAAAGTTACGCGCGGCCTAAGGGGGGCTTCGAGGTTGTGGCTTTCATCGATGACGAATTCAGAAAGCCAGGAGAGACAATCAATGGCTTCCCCGTAGTCAGAGTGAAAGACCTTTCGTCTAGATATCCCGATACTGGCGTCGCCATCGCCATCGGAAATCCAAAGGCCAGGCAGGCGGTAGCGGAACGCTGCCTGGCTTTGGGATTGGCATTTGTGGAACTGATCCACGAGGGGGCAGAGACCTCGCGGTGGGTCGAGATTGGAGAGGGCGCGGTCATCTGCGGCGGTAATATCATCACGACCAACATCATTTTCGGAACGCAGGTCCAGATCAATCTAGACTGTACCATAGGTCACGACGTGATTATGGATGACTACACGACATTGGCGCCAGGTGTGCATGTGTCGGGTTGTGTCCACATGGGAAAGCGCGTCTATGTTGGCACTGGCGCAGTTTTCGTGAACGGCACCCAAGATTCGCCATTGGTCATTGGTGACGACGCGGTGATTGGGGCAGGAGCGTGCGTGACCAAGTCGGTACCGTCAGGAGAAACGTGGGTCGGTATTCCCGCAAGGCCTCTGGTGCGCCCATGATCCGCATCTCCCTCTCCCCTCCCCACCGGGCTCCGACGAGCGGTTGCTCCTGCTCGACGCATTCGACTCCAGCTGGATCCCCGGGAAACAGGCCTTTCCCGCAGGGGGGTGGAATGGCAACTGAGGAATCTGAAGACTGAAGGCATCCTTCTGTGAAAAATGGACAATGACCCAATGACCCGCATCTACCTCTCCCCTCCCCACATGAGCCCCGACGAGCGGTTGCTTCTGCTCGACGCATTCGACTCCAACTGGATCGCGCCGCTCGGGCCGCATGTGGACGCGTTCGAGCGCGAGATGGTGACCTACCTGATGGACGGTCAGGCGGCGGCAAGGACCGGCGGGGAGCTGCACGCCCTGGCCCTGTCGTCAGGCACGTCCGCCCTGCACCTCGCGCTCATCGAGCTCGGCGTCGGGCCGGGGGATCGGGTGCTCTGCTCGTCGCTCACCTTCTCGGCCTCGGCCAACGTCATCCGCTACGTGGGCGCCGAGCCTGTCTTCGTGGACACGGCCTTGTCCTCGTGGAACCTCGATCCGGTCCTGGTGGCCGAGGAGCTGGAGACAGGGGCGCGGGAAGGCAAGCGATACAAGGCCGTCATCGCCGTGGACCTATATGGCGACCCGGCGGATCTCGAGCCCATCCGCGCCGACTGCCAGCGATACGGAGCCGCGCTGATCGAGGACGCGGCCGAGGCCGCGGGATCGAGCTATCGGGACCGGAAGTGCGGGACGATGGGCGATCTCTCGGTGCTCAGCTTCAACGGGAACAAGATCCTCACCACCGCGGGCGGTGGCATGCTGCTCTCGGCGAACGAGCGGTGGATCGACCATGCCCGCAAGCTGTCCACGCAGGCTCGCGAACCGGCACCTCACTACCAGCACCAGGAGATCGGCTACAATTACCGCCTCTCCAACCTTCTCGCGGCCGTGGGCCGCGGGCAGCTGCGCTGGCTGGACGAACGGATCGCGCGCAAGTACCGGATCCGCGCCTTTTACGAGGGCGCGCTCAGCGGCCTGCCCGGCGTCTCGTTCCTGCCGCTCCCGGCCTTTGGCCGAAGCAACTGCTGGCTAACCTGCATCCAGGTGGATCCGGCCGCGTTCGGCGCCACGCGCGAAGACATCCGGCTCCACCTCGAGTCCCTCGACATCGAGGCGCGCCCCGTGTGGAAACCCATGCACATGCAGCCCGTGTTTCGCGAATGCCGCGTCATCGGCGGCGCCGTGTCCGAGGATCTCTTCGAGCGCGGGCTGTGCCTGCCCTCCGGCTCCTCCCTCACCGACGCGGATCTCGATCGCGTGCTCCACGCCGTGACCGACGTGATCGCGCGACACCGAGGTTGAAGAACGGTCGCGCCGCTCCTTCAACCCATTCGGAAGACACTCCGGAAAAGTATGACCCGTCCGGAACACGTTCCGACCGGACGAAAACGAAACAGCGGAACGGCGCTTCGCGTGCTAAGGTAGTCGAGGAGCCGAGGCCCGCCGCGTTTCACGGCGACGGCACGATGAAGGAGCGGAAAACATGGGCATGGTGGATGCAAAGAACATGACCCCGAGCCAGCGGGTTCTGGCCATGGAGGCGTTGTGGGAGGCGATGTGCCATGAAGGAATCGAGCTGGAGTCTCCGGATTGGCACGAAGACATTCTCAACGAACGCCGAGCGAGAATCGCGGCGGGCGAGACCGGTTTCGTCACCCTGAAGCAACTCAGAGAGCAAATCGGAAAATGAAGAAGAGGGATGTCGTCGTCTCCGAGGACGCCATCGTCGACATTGAGGAAGCCCCGGCTTTCTATGATCGGCAGGAAAGAGGCCTCGGAGATTACTTTATTTCCTGTCTCATGTCGGACCTCGAATCGCTGGGCTTTTTCGCCGGCATCCACTCCGTATGGTTCGGCTACCATCGAATGCTCGCCAAGCGATTTCCTTTCGCGATTTACTACGATTTGGTCGAAGAGCTGGTCGTGATCATGGCGGTGCTGGACATGAGGCGCAACCCTTCGACCATCAGGAAAAGGCTCTCGGATTCGTCCCGAGCGGCCCCCTCCCCGGCACCCCGATAAGCGCGGGGCGGCGAACCGCTTGAACGCCCCTCGCGCCCGGCGATGAATCGCCGGGCTGAGGAGACAAAGGGCGCCGTGCGCGCCCTGCACAACAGGACCAGCCCCGCCGGGGCTTCGTCGATGGAGCCCGGGTCGTGTCCGTTGCCATAACATGCCAGTAATGGCATATTGACACCATGGAATTCAGGGATCTGCTGCGCATCGTGGGCGACGAGCCGGTGTTCGAAACCGGCCTCTTGCTCGCCGGCGACGTCGACGCGGCCGACGTGCGGCGCCAGCTCTCCCGCTGGGCAGCTCGAGGCAAGGTCGTCGCGCTGCGAAGGGGCCTGTACGCCCTGGCCGCGCCCTACCGCAAGGTGGAGCCCCACGCGTTCCTCGTGTCCAATCGGCTCGTGAGCCCGTCCTATGTGAGCCTGCAATCAGCCCTCTCCCACCACGGCTTTATCCCCGAGGGCGTGCCGATCACGACCGCGGTGACGCCGAGGCGGCCGGGCGCGAGGAGCACCACCTTGGGGGCGTTCCTTTACCGCCACGTGGACACGGCCTTGTTGTTCGGCTTCGTCTCCGAGGAGGTGGCGCCCGGACAGCGCGCCCTCGTCGCCACGCCGGAGAAAGCGCTCCTCGATCTCGTGCACCTGACGCCGGGCGGGGACAGGCCCGAGGCGCTTGCCGCGTTGCGCCTGCAGGGGCTCGAGCGGCTCGATCGCGAACGGCTCTCGCTGCTGGCCGGACATTGGCCGGGTCACAAGGCGCGACGAGCGGCGCGGGCCGTCAAGCGGCTTGCCGACGCGCAGGCCGACGAGGAGGAGATGCTGTGAAGGAAATCCTGCGCGAGCTCGTCGGGAAAAGCCCGTCGCGGGCCCACGCCGGGAACGCGGTGCGCGAGTACCTGCAGGCTCGCGTTCTCGAGGGCATCCAGCGCGCCGGCGGGATGATCCCGCTCGCGTTCCACGGCGGGACCGCGCTGCGGTTTCTGTACGGCCTGCCCCGCTTTTCCGAGGATCTGGACTTTGCCCTGGAGGGCGACCGGACGAGGTTCGATTTGCGCACCCTTGCTCGTGCGATCGGCTCCGGGCTGCGCTCCGAGGGCTACGAGGTGGTCCTCAAGATCGCGGATCGAAAGGCCGTGCACGCGCTCTCAGTGCGGTTCGCGGGCCTGCTCCACGAGCTCGGGCTCTCGCCGCGGCAGGAGCAGGTCCTCTCGATCAAGGTCGAGGCCGACACCCGCCCGCCCGCGGGTGCCGTGTGCGAGACCACCGTGGTCAGGCGCCACCTCACCTTGCAGCTGCGGCATCACGATCGCGCCTCGCTCCTGGCCGGCAAGCTGCACGCGATCCTGCAGCGGCCGTACGCCAAGGGTCGCGACCTGTACGACCTGCTGTGGTACCTGGCGGATCCGGGCTGGCCGGAGCCCAACCTCGAGCTGCTCGGCAACGCCCTGCGCCAGACGGGCTGGGAGGGCGCCTCGCCCACGGCGGCGAACTGGCGACGGCTCGTGGACGCGCGCCTCGCGGGGCTCGACTGGCGCCTTGTCGCGGCCGACGTGGCCCCGTTCCTCGAACCCGGTACGGATCCGGCGCTCCTGACCGAAGACAACGTACGGCGCCTGCTGAAGGGAAACACGCCATGACCGATTGGATCTGGGTGAGCGGATGTTCCTCAGACTGGACGACATCCGTCTCCACCTCGAATCCCTCGACATCGAGGCCCGCCTTTGCCAACAGATCGGTCATTTTTCTTTCCGAAAATCCCATTAACTGGTAATAAATATTACCAGTACAAGAGAGCATGGGATTGAGCCTGAAATCGATCATCCTGGATTTTCAAGAGGTCGCCCTGGAGACCGGGGTGCCCCGGCGTCTGGAAATCAAGACGCTCCCGGGTAAGGCGGCGGTGTGCATCGGCGTGCGCCGCGGCGGCAAATCGACGTATTTGTTTCAGATCATGGCGAAGCTCCTGTCCGAGGGGGTCTTGCGCGAGAACATTCTCTACCTCAATTTTTTCGACGATCGGCTCCACGGCCTCCTCGGCGGCGACCTCGGCGCGATCACCGAGGCGTACTTTTCGCTCCATCCCGAGAAGAAGAACCGCGAGATGGTCTACTGCTTCTTCGACGAGATCCAGATGGTCTCAGGCTGGGAGGCGTTCATCGATCGCCTGATGCGGACGGAGAAGTGCAGGGTGTTTCTCACCGGCTCTTCGTCCCGGATGTTGTCGCGCGAGGTCGCCACGCAGATGCGTGGTCGCGCGCTTTCGTGGGAGCTGTTCCCTTTCTCGTTCCCGGAGTTTCTCGACTTCAAGGGGGTGCACGCCGCGGGCGCGCTGTCGACCCGGGCGCGCCTTCTCGTCCAAAAGGCGTTCGAGGAGTACTGGGAGACCGGCGGCTTTCCAGAGGTGGCCGGGGTCGACAGAAGGCTGCGGGTCAAGATCCACCAGGAATACTTCCACGCGACCCTGTTCCGCGATCTCGTCGAGCGCCACGACGTCTCCCACCCCAGGGCGGTGGTCGATCTGGCGCGCAGGCTCATCGACAACACGGCGTCGCTCTATACGTTGAACAGCCTCACCGGTTATCTGAAGTCGCTCGGGCACAAGGTCCCGAAAGCGTCCGTGGCGGAGTATCTTGCGTGGTTCGAAGACGCGTACTTTCTGTTCACCGTGCGGCTGTTCGACGCATCGCTCGCGCGCAGCAACGCCAACCCAAAGAAGATCTACGGCGTCGACCACGCCCTCGTCACCTCCGTGGCCTCGGGCGTGCTCGTGAACGCGGGGCACCTCCTGGAAAACCTCGTGTTCGTCGCGCTTCGGCGTCATGCGTCCGAGATTCACTACTACAGAACCCAAGGCGGCCTCGAGGTCGATTTCGTCGCGCGCACCCCCGATCGCACCCTTGAGCTCGTCCAGGTGTGCGAGACGATGGCCGATCCGAAGACGCGCAAACGGGAGGTCGCGGCGCTTTGCGAAGCGATGGCCGAGCTCGATGTGCGCCGCGGCACGATCGTCACGCGAGGCGACGACGAGGAGATCGCGACCGACGCCGGTGTGATCGAGGTCGTGCCGGCCTGGCGCTTCCTCTTGTCGCGAGGATGAGGATGTCGCCGAGAGATTGACCCGCGTGAAGCCGAACCCCCAGCACGTCGTGTTGTTCCACCACTTCCGCAGGTTCCTTAAGGCCGCGGCCGAGGAGGGCATCGACGCGGCGCCGCTCAAGGGCGCCCACCTCATCACCGGCGTGTACCCCGAGGGCGAGGATCGGGGACAGCTCGCGGACGTGGATTTTCTCGTCCGGCCGCGCGACTGGGAGCGAGCGTTGCGCCTGCTCCCCAAGCTCGGTTTCGAGGAGCGGGTCCTTCCGAGCTGGCACCCGCCGGAGCGCAAAACGCACGAGGCCGGTTTCAACCTCGATCTCGGGGGCGGCAGGCGGATCCTCTTCGAGGTGCATCGCCACCTCCTTGAGCCGAGTCGTTTCCCCATCGACCACGAAGGAATCTGGGCGCGCAGCGTCGTCTCCGAGTTCGACGGGGTGCCGTGCCGCAGGCTCGCGGCCGAGGACCACTTCGTATTCGGCGCCCTGCACGAGGTCGCCCACCGCCTGCAGACCCTCGCGAAGACCGTACGCGACCTGGAGCTTCTCGTTTCACGCGGCGGCGCCGATCTCCGCGTCGTGATCGCAAGGGCCAACGAGTGGCGCGTCCGGCGCATCATCTGGCTCTTTTTGTCCCTCATCGAGGACCGGGCTCCGCATCTCGGCGCGGGCGCGCTCACCGGGAGCGTCGCCCCGTCCCCGCCGGTGAGGATCGCGCTTCGGCTGCTCGTGCCCGACGAGCGTGGAACGCGGCTCACCTCCTTTCACCATCGGATCCAGGCGGCGCTGTTGTGGCCATGGCTCTTCGACGATATCAGGTCGGTCGTCAGGCTGGTTGCGCACCACCCCTTGTTCACCCCGCATTGAGCGTCTTGCAAAAAGGAAATCGACTCCGGATTTGTCTCGACTGGGCGCCGGCCATCGGGATCGCCGCGGGCATCTTCGCGCTGTCGTCGATTCCGGGCTCCGCGTTCCCTTCGATACGGTGGCCATACGCGGACAAGATCGCGCACGCCGCCCTCTACGGGCTTTTGGGTCTGCTCCTCGCCCTTGCGCTGCGGCGGACCGGACGCACGTGGGGGTGGGTACGCCTGATCGCGGTGGCCACGATCATCGCGGCCGCGTATGGGATCACGGACGAGCTCCACCAGAAGCTCACGCCCTTCCGGTCGCCCGACCCTTTCGACGCCATGGCGGACGCGGTCGGGGCGCTCTTCGGAGCGGCGTTCTACGCGATTGTCGCGCGCGCGAGGAAGCGTTGACCCGAACACGTGGCCTCAGCTTGACGATGTGGCCGCACGTAGCTACATTGAGCCCATGATATCCGTTGGAATCAGGGAGCTGAAGAACCGGCTGAGCGAATGTGTGCGTCGTGCCAGGGGTGGGGAGGTGGTCCTGGTGACCGACCGCGGCACCGTGGTGGCCCGGCTCACTCGGCCTGGCGCGGGCGTCGATGGCGCTGACGACGGCGTCGCCCGTTTGGAGGCGGACGGGTTGCTGTCGAGTCGGGGCGGCAGGAACACGCCGGACCTCTATCCGGACATGAAACCTTTGCTGCCCAAGGGAGGTGCTCTCGACCTGCTCGACGACCTGCGAGGAGAGCGTTGAGGCTGTACGCGGAGTCGAGCGCCGTTCTCTCGTGGCTGCTCGAGGAGAAACGAGGCGGTGAGGTGGGCGCCGTCCTCGCCCGCGCCCGCACGGTCTGCACGTCCGATCTGACCCTGGTGGAGTGCGATCGCACCCTGATTCGCGCCGTGGCGGCGGGTTCCATCCGCGAAAGGGACGCGGGCGAGCGCCGCGCCGTGCTCGACCGCGCCGTTGGCCGCTGGGTCATGATCGCGATGGGCGCCGACATCGTCGCACGGGCGCGAAGGCGGTTCCCGGTGGAGCCCGTCAGAGCGCTCGACGCGCTCCATCTGGCCGCGGCGCTCGCCGTCTCGGCGCGAATGTCCGATCTGGCCGTGGCCAGCCTCGACTCCCGCATCCGGGACAACGCCGCGGCGCTCGGGATGCAGGTCCTGCCGTGAGCCAGGGAAAATCCGGGTGCGCCACGGGATATGATATGAGTCATCGCTGATGCAACGCTTCGCCGTCAGAGGCGCCCAGACCGCCGTCGATCTCCTGGTGCTCTCGATCGCCTACTGGATCGCGTTCGAGCTCAGGCTGGAGTTCGATCTCACCCTCGAGACGTACAAGCTCCTTTTCTTCACGTGGCCCTACGTGGTGCTGTTCCAGTATTTGGTGCTGGTCCTCGCCGGCGTGCCCAGCTTCTCCTGGCGGTACACCGGGCTCAAGGACATGACGCGCATCCTCGCCGCGCTCGGGGTGGCGACCGCGGTCCTCGTGGTCGTGCGGTTCGCGGGTGCGATCTACGGCGGTTACTTCAAGTTCGTGACCATCCCGCTCGGCGTGCAGCTCATCGACTTCTTCCTGGCCTTCCTGGCCGTGGCCGGCGTGCGGGTCTTAAGGAGGATGCTCTCGGAGCGCGAGGAGCGTACGGCGCACCACTGCGAGAGGAGGCCCGGCAAGCGCACACTGCTCATCGGCGCGGGCCGCGCGGGCGTGCTCGTGGCGCGCGAGGTGGAGCAGAACCCGGGCCTGGGCATCGTGGTCGTGGGCTTCGTCGACGACGACCCTATGAAGGCCCGCGAGGTCATCCAGGGCATCCGGGTGCAGGGCGGTACGGACGCGCTCGCCGACCTCGCCGCGGAGCACGGGGCCGAGCAGGCCATCATCACCATCGCCTCGGCGCCGGGCGCGGCCATCCGGCGCATCGTGGAGCTGTGCAAGGACGCCTGCCTGCCGGTCAAGATCATCCCGGGCATCTACGAGATCCTCGACGGCAAGGTGAACCTCTCGCGCATCCGCGAGGTGACCATCGAGGATCTGCTCGGCCGCGAGTCCGTTGACCTCGACATGGAGGCCATCGGCCGCTTTCTCGCGGGCAAGCGCGTGCTCGTCACGGGCGCGGGCGGCTCGATCGGAAAGGAGCTGTGCCGCCAGGCCGCGAGGTTCTCCCCGGAGCGTCTCGTGCTCGTGGAGCAGGCCGAGAACAACCTGTTCGAGATCCACGAGGAGCTCTCGCGCGAGCGGCCCGGCGTGAAGGTGAGCCCTTGTGTGTGCGACGTGTGCGACTCCCAACGCGTCGAGGGCCTCTTCACGACGCACCGTCCCGACGTGATCTTCCACGCCGCGGCGCACAAGCACGTGCCCATGATGGAGTGGAACCCGGGCGAGGCGGTCAAGAACAACGTGTTCGGCACCAAGGTGGTGGCCGACGCGGCCGATCGGCACGGCGTGGGCGCGTTCGTCATGATCTCGACCGACAAGGCGGTGAGGCCGTCGTCGATCATGGGCGCCACCAAGCGGGCGGCCGAGATCTACGTGCAGGCCCTCGCGCAACGGTCGAAGACCAAGTTCGTGGCCGTGCGCTTCGGCAACGTGCTCGGAAGCGCGGGCTCCGTCATCCCCATCTTCAAGGAGCAGGTGCGGCGCGGCGGCCCGGTCACGGTCACGCACCCGGACATGAAGCGCTACTTCATGACCATCCCCGAGGCGTGCCAACTCGTGGTGCAGGCCGCGGCCATGGGCGAGGGCGCCGAGATCTTCGTGCTCGACATGGGAGAGCCGGTGCGCATCGTGGATCTCGCGCGCGACCTCATCCGCCTGTCCGGCTTCTCGCAGGAGGAGATCCGCATCGAGCTCACCGGCGTGCGGCCGGGCGAGAAGCTCTTCGAGTAGCTCGCCACGTCGGGCGAGAATATGAAGAAGACGCGGCACCCCAAGATCTTCATCGGCAAGATCGCCCCCCACCCCTACGACCAGGTCATCTCCTGTCTCGCGGTGCTCGAGAAGGTCGCGGAGAGCACCGATCCGTCACAGGTCCGCGAGGCGCTGCGGTGCATCGTCACCGAGCTGCGCGAGCCGGACTGACTTCACCCCCTGATTGGGCTCATCCGTTCTTGACTTCTCCTCTCCTGCGCTACCGCAGGAGAGGTCAGGGGTGAGGCGCCCGTGCCCCGCCCCTCCTGCGTCGACGCCCGCGCCTCTTCGGACGGGGCGCGACCGGCGTTGCCGGCGCCTCGTCGCTCCTTGTCCCATCGGCCGTCGCGACCGGCTCTTCTCCTCCGAAGGCCCGGGCCTCGGCCGCCCTCGCCATGTGCGGGTATGCCCTTGCGAGCAGGAGCGCGACGTCGGTCTTGCCGATCCTGATGCCGGACGGTCCGAGCTGGCGCAGCGTCGCATCGGGAGCGGGCGCCGCCTCGGGACGGATGCGCAGCTCCGAGAGATCGACCCCTCGTTCCCAGAACCGGCCGATATCCGCCGCGAGCGGCTCACCGTGTGGTCCGCCGTCGTGCTCCTCGATCGTCGGACCGTCCGTCTCGGTCTCGGATGCGCCCCGCATTCCGCGCAGGCGCTCGAGCAGGATCTCGCGCGTCCGGCCGCGCCATGCCAGGATGAGGAAGGGATCCTCGTCGAACCGCTCGGCCAGGATGTAGTAGGTGGCCGCGATGTGCTTGCACGGGTTGGCCCAGTCCGGGCACGAGCAGTCGGTTTCGAGATCGCGCAACGAGTCCGGGAACAGGGAGAGCCTGCACGACGAGAACGCCTCCTCGATGTCTCGCGGCATCTCCCCCGCGAGGAGCTTGGCGAGGAAGATGGCCTTTTCGGCCATGGCCTGCTCGACCCGCGACCAGTTCCTCTCCGGAAGCGTCTTCACGCCGATCCGGACGCGGTACGGCCTTGCCCGGCTGCCCTGGACCAGGGCGGTCGCGAGCCCCGGAGCGATCTCGAGGTTCATGACCTGGCCGCTGCGGGCGTAGGAGCGTCCCCGGCCGAGGCGCGCGCCCATCTCGAACGACTCGAGCACGGCCACGAACCGCTTCGACCACCAGGTCTCGCCGATGGCGCCCTGCCGGCTCTTGGCCTTGATGCCGCCGGCGGCCCGCCTCGGTCGCGTTTTCCCGAAACGCGGATAAGCGCCCCAGCTTCCCATGCCGCCTCCTTCAGCCGTCGGCCACGGCGTCGGCCGAGAGCGCGAAGACCTCGCGCAGGGCCGCGGTCGAAAGCTCGGTGATCCACGCCTCGCCCGCGCCCACCACCATCTGTGCGAGCTCCTTCTTGTCCTCGATCATCTTGTCGATGCGCTCCTCGAGCGTGCCGGCGCAGACCAGCTTGCGCACCTGCACCCCGCGCTTCTGGCCGATGCGGAACGCCCGATCCGTGGCCTGGGCCTCCACGGCCGGGTTCCACCAGCGGTCGAAGTGGATGACGTGGTTCGCCGCCGTGAGGTTCAAGCCCGTGCCGCCGGCCTTGAGGGACAGGAGGAACGCGGCCGGCCCGCCGCCGGCCTGGAAGCCCGCCACCATGGCGTCCCGCGCCTTTCGCGGCGTGCCCCCGTGCAAGAAGAGCACCTCTACCCCGAGCTTCTCCTCGAGGTGGGGCTTGAGCATGCTCCCCATCTCGGTGAACTGCGTGAAGACGAGCGCCCTGTCGCCCGCGTCCGCAATCTCGAGGAGCAGCTCCTCGAGCCTGGCGAGCTTGCCCGAGCGGCCGTCGAGCGCCGAGCGGTCGCCGAGCAGGTGGGCCGGGTGGTTGCACACCTGCTTGAGCCTGAGCATGGTCGTGAGCACGAGGCCCTTGCGTTCGATGCCGGACGTCTTGGCGATGCGCTTCATCATGTCGTCGAGCACGGCCTGGTACAAGGTGGCCTGCTCCCGCGTGAGGAGGCAACGCTCCTTGACCTCGATCTTCTCGGGCAGATCCGAGATGATCGTCCTGTCGGTCTTCAGGCGGCGCAGGACGAACGGCCCGGTGAGGCGCCGCAGGATCTCGGCCTTGTCCTTGTCCCTGTACCGCTCGACCGGGACGCCGAAGCGCGTGCGGAAGTCCGCCTGGCTCCCGAGCAGGCCCGGGTTCAGGAACTGCATGATGGACCACAGCTCGGACAGGCGGTTCTCCACGGGCGTGCCGGTCATGGCCACGCGCCTTTTCGCCTCGAGCTCGCGCACGGCTCTCGCCTGCTGGGCCGCGGGGTTCTTGATGTTCTGCGCCTCGTCGAGCACCACCCTGTGCCACGAGACCCGCGCGAGCGTCCCTTTGTCCCTGGCCGTGAGGGCGTAGGTGGTGAGCACCAGATCCGCGCCCAAAGCCGCGTCCGCGAAGTCCTCGCCTTGCGCGCGCTCGGTCCCGTGATGCGTGATCACGCGAAGGCACGGGGCGAACCGCGCGGTCTCGGCCTGCCAGTTCCCGATCACCGACATGGGGCACACGAGCAGGGTCGGCCCGGGAAGCATGCCGCCGCGCACCTTGTTCCGCTCGTCCACGAGCAGGGCGAGGAGCTGCACGGTCTTGCCGAGGCCCATGTCGTCGGCCAGGCACGCGCCGAGCCCGGTCCTTCCCAGGAAGGCGAGCCACGAAAGGCCGCGCTCCTGGTAGGGGCGAAGCTTTCCGCCGAAGCCCTCGGGCGTGGAGCACGGCTCGATGTCCATCTCGCCGCGGACGAGATCCCCGAGCTCGCCTTCCGCCTCCACGCCCACGAAGGGAAGGCCCGCGGGCGACGGCTCGGCGCCGAGGCCCAGCCGCATGATCTCCGGGATCGACATGCCGGTTGGCGCGCCCTTTTCGAGAAACGCGAGCGCCTTGTCGATGTCCTCGCGCCGCACCTCGACCCACTGCCCCCGCACCTGCACGAGCGGCACCTTGAGCGCGGCCAGGCGCTTGAGCTCGTCGAGCGAAATCCGCTCGTCGCCGAGCGCCAGGATCCAGTCCACGTCCACGATCCCGTCCATGCCGAGGAGCCCGGCCTTGCCGCGGTCCTCGCGTGCGGCCGCGCGCGCCCGGGCCTTGATGCCGAGCCTGGCGGCGGGCCTGCCCCACCAGGACGGCGCGATGAGCCCGAAGCCCGCCTGCTCGAGCAGGGGCGCGGCCTC
>JAQTNF010000018.1 GCA_028713995.1 Deltaproteobacteria bacterium
ACGCCCACTTCATGTCGCTGTCGCAGACCGCCCGCAAGCAGGGCATCGACCTCGGCGACTTCGTCACGCAGGCCATCGCCGCTCACATGTCCGGCGCGCCACCGCCGAGCATCTTCACATCGTAGCCGTGCTGTCGGGTGCGCCATCATCCCGCTAAACAGTTACGCGGGAGCAGGAGGTCCTCTGGATGATCGCGAACGGAAAGAACCGGCGCGGAATCGCGTCCGCGCTTGGCATCTCGCCCAAGACCGTGGCCGCGCATCGCGAGAACATCCTCGCCAAGCTCGATCTGAAAAACACGGCGGAGCTTGTCGCTCACGCCTTGCGCTCGGGGCTTTTCTCGTCCGAGAAATAACCGTTCCTTTCTTTCTCGTTCCACGCCGTACAGGTGGGCGGTCTTTTTCCAGAGAAACACATAGGACTTATTTCTAGATGAAATAGGACTTTGTCCTATGGACTACGTCGTTCTGCGTTTCGTATTCTTTCCTCCAGAACGCGGGAATCCAATCAGTCACGCAGAAGCCCGAAAAGGGCAAAGGAGGTCGCGAATGAAAAAGTTCTCTTTGTTGTCCGTCGCTGTAGGGTTCTTCTTCGCGCATCAGGTATCCGCTTCCCCTCCCACTCCTCCTGTGGAGGCGGAGTTCCTGGAAGTCCCTGACATCGGGCTCGACGGGAATGCCATCGATCCCGCTCTGAGCGAGTTACGCATCCATCCCACGACCTCGGGCGTTCTCGGTGCCGAGGTCAAGCGGACGCTCTATCAGGAGGGAACGGTTTTCGAGATCTCATTCGGGGAAACCGTCGCATGGACAAAGGACAAAGACGCACCAACGGACAGGACCGTCTCGGCGGATGTCCCTGAAGATCTCTCGGACGGATACTATTCCGAAATCGTCGACATCACCGTGTTGGAGAAGGGAGCGGACCTCCCACAGACCGTGCGGCTCTACAGGTATTTCCGGGTTGAGAAGGGGAGGATCGGCTTGATCACGTGCGGGGAGTATTCCGAAGCCACAACCGTTTTCGACGTCCTTCCGAATTCCAAGGGCAAGCTCGAGCGGGTGGCCCGGGGAACCGACGCGGTTTCCGCGAGCTTCGCAGCCGAGGTCGCTCGCTGCGAAAAGAATCCGAAGAGCTGCCAGGCCATTGTCGAAGTGGCCGGCGATTGAGATCTGAGAAACAACCCACGACGAACCGCTTCCAATTGGGAAGCATGTCGAAGAAAAAGGAAAGGAATTCATCATGTATATGAAACTGCGAGTATGGCTCTTTGCGGCTCTGACCGCCGGTCTCGCGTTCACGATGACGTCAAAAGCCAGTGCGGCGACGCGTACGGTCTGTTTCGACCTCCGGCTCAGCGACGATCGGACCTACTGCCCGATGAAAGGCGATATATATAACTACGATGCGAAGCGGACGTGTGATCCCGGAGGTTTCGTGGGCATAAGAGGGTGGTTATTCGAGTTGTGGGACAAGGACACGGATTCCGGCGACGACTACTGCGGGGAATACTTTCTGGGTGGCACGGGGCTTCAGTGCTTGACCGTGGAGTGGGAGAACTCGGCCTGCGCCGCCGATGGCGAAGCGAACCCGGATTTTTTCATTCGTCTCAAGCCGCAGGTCGCCGGATCGCACGACAGTGCCATTCTGACCGCTCTGAAAGGAGACGGCTCGAGACACTCGGGCACATCTTGGCGCAATGGTCCATCCGGGAATCCCGACAAATGGGTGGCGGTCAACTGCCAGCACGGCTCGAACTGCTACATCCTGCCTGGTGGGATTTTGGTTCCTGTCACGGATCCCACCGGCGACAGGTACCAGGCCTACCTGGCCATCGACTCCGCCCAACGGACCCTTGAGACCTTCCAAAGTGCCATGGAATTGAGGACCGAGGGAATCAACGCCTACGTGGATCACGTAGAAAACCTACCCGTTCCCGGAGGCAATCCAGATAATAATTGTCCTGGCGGTTGCAGTTGGGATCGATGGAATATCGCCATACCATACGGGGCGCCTGCAATCGATGGTCAAGTCTCAACCCATGAGCTTGGTCACGTGTTGCAGAGGCGCGAGTTCGGCCGCGACGAACTAAACGACAATTGCTCTCTAAATGGCAATGGATGGACCCCCATAGTTTCTGAATTCGAGTCCTGCGCCACTCAAGAGGGCTGGGCCAGTTACGTCGCAGTTGTGTCCTGGTGGAATCCGGACTACAGTTATCCACCGGGAGCTCCTTCCAATGCAAGGTATCATGGCAATTTCGTCGAGAATGCCATTCCGTATTCCAGCAATTGCGAAACCAATGGACATCTCGCCTTGCAGGTCATCAAATTCTTCTGGGACCTGGATGACGTGAACAACGAAGGTGCTGTTGCCCCGGCGACGACTGCCGACACGTGGACCAACAGCACGACCGGGTTGCTCAATGTCTGGCACCTGTTCCCGGATGGAACCGACAATCGGGAAAACTACGAAGGGGACGGATTGGACGTAGATGGAGTCAACTTGAGAGACTACAGCTATCACACCTCCGGCCTCTACCCCCAGGAGCAGCACAACTGCGTTCACCTGCAGACCTACTGGTGAGTCCCTTGCCGCGAGCTGAAGCCGGCTGAAAATCTCCGACGCTCCGCAGCTCCGTTATGATAGACTCAGAGTCAGATGGCGATATCGATGAAAAGATTCTCCCTCGTTTCCTTGGGGCTTTTGCTCTCGGGCTGCATGCTGCAGATCGGATGCTCCCCCGATCCGGCTTGCGAAAACGCAAACGATTTCCCATCCGGCGACAACACCTCGTTCCTGTCCGTGCAGTTCTACTCGGAGTGGGGAGGGCCGTGTGCGAACCTTGAGAAATGCTGGGATCGTATGGGACTTGACGCGGATGGAACCCTCGTGCTCGCCGACGGCGACGGAAATGAGATCTTCGAGGTCACGGACGAGGAGTTGGATGAGGTTCGCGACATTGCTGATAGGAAGGAGACATGGGATTACGTCAGCCAAACGATCTGCCCCGGGCCTTTGGCAAGTTGGGAAAGCATGGAGATTGTGCTGAAGAATGGCGACGTCTACCATAGTATTTCGGGGTATTCGATTACGGGTTGTCTGACTCCGGACACGCCCATGGGGGAATTGTATTACATGATAGCGAAAATGCGTGATCGTTACTTTTCCCCACGATGCACGGAATATAGATATGATGTCGATTCCGAGGGCGTCTGGACTGTCGACGAGAAATCGAGGGGGCTATGTACGTAGAAACCTGCGGAACCCGGTGGCTTTCTCATTGGTTCGCGGCTCTGCTCCTGTTCTGCGCAGCGTTGGTCGCGCCTTCCCCCCCACCGCTGCTCGCGGCAGGGCAGGACGGAAAGTGCGAACAGCCGACGGTCGTCTCGGTCGCGGTTGCCGAAAGGTGGCCGCGCATTTGCGAGGATGAGGCCCAGGAGAAGTACTGCTGGCGCGAGATCGAGATGTTCATGGACGGCAGGGTGGAGCTCAGCGATGCGGACGGCATGAGAAAGGCAAACATGAGCGCACAGTCCCTCGTCGAGCTGAAAAAGATCGTGTCGGGCACGGAGCTTCTTTCCAAACTGAGAAACCCTTTGTCTCCGGACTGCGAGGGTCACGACGGCATCCACATGGCAGAGATCCGCGTGGAGCTCTCCAACGGAGCTTCGATGTCGACCCGGTGGGCCGGCGGGTGCCTGGAGAGGGAGGGTCATCCGTTCAAGCTCGCGCACGATCTGGCGGTGAAACAACGCATCGACCACGTCGAATGCGAACCGTTCGAAAGCGCGCTCTGCGACGAGGGTTTCGACCCTCTCGACTACTATCAACTGGTCGAGCTGTCCTTTTCCTTCTCCGGAAGAACGCTGCACGGCCTGTGCTTCCCGTGCTGCGGCAGTTGCTGACGGCGACGCGACGTGCGTTCGGGCACGGTTGCGAGCCGATCGGCGAAAGCGAAGAAAGGGGTCGGAGTGCGGCCACGGGCCGGCCACGACCATCGGATCCGAGCGCGGGCACAACCCCTTCCTCAACGGCGCCATGTGGATCGAGCCTTGACCTGGGCGCGATGATCTTGACTTTTCGGGTCCGGGGACTACGTTTCGCGCGACCGGCGACGTTCGGCCGACGTGAGGAGGTGAGTGAGGCATGCCCATCTACGAGTACCGTTGCGGCGCGTGCGGCCACGAGTTCGAGATCATGCAGAAGATGTCCGACGGCCCGGTCCGGAAGTGCGAGGCGTGCGGGAAGCTCAAGGTCAAGCGCCTCGTTTCCCAGACGTCGTTCGTCCTCAAGGGATCGGGCTGGTACGTCACGGACTACGCCGGGAAGAAGGGGCAGGGGTGTTCGTCCAAGCGCGATTCCGGCGCGGCCGAGTCGCCGAAGACCGAGAGCCCGAAGACCGAAAGCCCGAAGACCGAGACCCCGGACAAGCCCGCCGTCAAGGCCGCGGCCGTCTGACGCCGCGAGCCATCCCTCCGTCGGATCAGTAGTCGTCCGCCAGGTAGCCGAACTGACCCTTGAACTCCTCGGGCGTGCAGTTGGCCACGCGCGCGAGCCTCGAGAGGCGCTTGAAGTCCTCGAAGTCGGACCTGTCGAGCCGGATCATGTATTCGCGGCACATCTTGTAATAGGCGTTGTCCACGTCGACCAGCCGGGTGCGGATGCGGCCGGTCTTGGGATCCATGATGTTGTTGAACGAGATGATGTACGGGGCGCCGTCGCGCAGCGCGATCATCGACGCGGTGCCTCCCCCGATCAGGAAGCGGATGGCCGTGTACCCCAGGTTCTGCGTGTACTCGAGGTCGAACGAGTTCGCCGGCTGGCACCGCAGCTCGTAGCCGATGTCCTTGTTCACGATCGTACAATCGATCTGGCGCTTCTTGAGCCGCTTCTTGACCTCCTCCTTGACCAATTCGGCGAGCGCGATCTCCGAGTAGCGCACGTGACCGTGCGCGTCGTATTCGAGCTCCTTGTAGGACTTGAGATCGGCCACGTCGATCGACTCGATGAGGCCCTCGGACAGCACCGCCACTCCGTAGTCGCGCCCCAAAAGCCGGCGCTTGATGATGGCTCCCTCGAGGATGTCGCAGACGTGCGAGAGCCTGACGGGGCGGTCGCGGAACTCCTCGCCGACGATGGTCAGGGTGGCGCCCGCGGCGTTGCCGATGCCGAGCGCCAGGTGGCCGGCCTTGCGGCCCATGGTGACGACGAAGTACCAGCGGTTGGAGGTGAAGGCGTCCTCCATGATGTTCTTCACGAGCTGCGCCCCGACCTCGCGCGCGGTCTGGTAGCCGAACGTCAGCATCTGGCCCGGGAGCGGGAGGTCGTTGTCGATCGTCTTTGGTACGTGCGCGGTCTGGATCTGCCCGCCGGCCATGAGCCCGAGCTGGCTCGCCGAGAAGGCGGTGTCGTCGCCGCCGATGCTGAGCAGGTAGTCGACCTCGAGCTCGGTGAGCACGCCGAGCACGGCGCGCATGGCGTCCGCGTCCTTCGTGGGGTTGAAGCGCGACGTGCGCAGGATGGAGCCGCCGCGGTAATGGATGCGCGACACCTTGTCGATGGTGAGCCGCTCCACGTGCGTCGACGAGCCCCGCGCCAGCCACTTGTATCCGTCGTAGATGCCGATGACCCTGAGGCCCGAGTTGACGGCCTCGATGGTCGCCGAGCGGATCACGCCGTTGATGCCCGGAGCCGGCCCGCCGCCTACGAGGATGGCCAGCGTCTTGTCGGCCTGCCTCGAAGACGTCCTTGCTCCCTTGCCGTTGTCGATATCTGCCATGGCGTCCTCTCGTGCCTTCCCCACAAGCTGCGGGCATTATCGGGTAGCGGGTCCCTCATGACAAGATCCGTACGGCGCAAAGGGGGCGGGTTACTGCGGGTTGGTTATGACGGGCACTCCCTTCGGCGGGGTGAACGTGAAGAGCGCCGGGTCGAGGCCTTTGCCGACGAGGGGATTTTCGAAGTCGAGCCGGTTGCGGTTTCCCTCGCGGTCGACGAGCACGGAGCGCACGACGTGGAAGTCGGCGGAGGAGACGTACAGCTCCACATGGTCGAAGGGCGACTTCCTGTCCTTGGGCGTGAGGCCGAGCACGAACCCCTGCGCGAACCCGAACGCGTCGGACGGGAGCCTCGCGACCCGGTACTCCTGCGTCAGATCGCTCTCGCCCGTGAGGAAGGCCAGCGCGCGGCGATATCTTTCGGTGTCTCCGGTGCCCGCGAACACCTGCGGGACCTCGGGCTCGTAAATCCACAGCGTCTTGCCGTCGTAGATGAAGAGCTTCTTGTCCGGGCGATGGTACTCCCAGCGCATGAGCCCCCCCCTCTTGAAGAGCACCCTTCCGTAGGCGCGCTCGAGCCTTCCCTGGAACATCTTGTGCGCGATGGTCTGCACGAACGCGGCCTGGTAGTCGGACGCGCCCGCGTAGAAGGCGCGCACCTTGGCCACGATCTCCGCGTCGCTCGGCGAGCCTTTTGCGTCGGGCGCGCCCGCAAACGCGGCGAGGCTCGCGAACACCGGGATCGAAACGAGCGCAACCAAGAAATGCCCGGTTTTCATGTGTCCTCCTTAGCTTCTTGGACGCGGCGGGCGGCGACTCTATTCGCACCAGGGCTTTTCGAGGCACCTTCTCCACCGCGAAAAACACCGCGATATGAGCACAGAAACGCGTTCGAAGCCAGGGAAGGAGGCCAGGAGCCCACGTCGACCTCTCCGGCGGAGAGGTCCGACTATCGCCGCTCGTCCTCCCCGGCAAACCCACTTCTTTGCACTCGCCGTTAAGTGTCATCTGGCGGGTATTGACCTCTCTCTCCCGCTCATCGGGTTCTTCGAATTGAAGGCGATCCCGTTTCATTTTGATTGAACACGCCGACCTTCCGGGACAGCCCGAGGTGCAAGTGCCTGAACTCACATGCATCTTTTCGGTGGCCCGGAAGCTGCTACAGACGCCCGACGGGGCCACAACACGGCAGGTGCTGACAAATGCAATCAAACGCTTGTGAAAACGGGATGGCGGCGCAAGACAAGAAAACCTCCTGGCAAGTCCAGGGTCGGCCACGGAGCTCCGGGATCTGTCGCTCGATCACGCTCGATCCGACGCTCGGCCGGTACTTCCAGGATCTCGCCTTGCACAGCGTCTTCGACGCCGAGGCCGAGGCCGAAAGCATGAAGCGGATGTCGCAGCTCGAAGTCGAGCGCTGGCGCGTGCTGCTCGGCGAGCCTGCCCTCGCCGGCGCGCTCTCCGACGTGATCCGCGACCAGTTCATGACCGGGCCCGGGGCATGCCCGCCGCCCGACCTCCGCCCGCTCAAGCGCGCCGCGACGCGCGCCCGGGGGACCGCGAACGCCCGCTACCTCGACGTCGTTTCCCGGCTCTCGCCGGCCCTCCTCGACGCCGATCCGGATCGCGAGATCGTCGCCGCGGCCCACGAGTCCGCGCTCGCACGCGCCGCCGCCGGTTCATCGCGGCGGGCCCGATGCTTCGCCGCCTACGCCGTCCGGGTGCGCGCCGCGCTCGCCGAGGTGGAACGGGCGAAACACGAATTCATCCGCGCCAACCTCCGGCTCGTGGTGGTCATCGCGCGGCGCTACGACAAGGGCAAGCTGCCTCTCATCGATCTGATCCAGGAGGGGAACCTCGGGCTCATCAAGGCCGTCAATCGTTTCGACCGGCGCTACGGCTGCCGCTTCAGCACCTACGCCTCGTGGTGGATCCGCCACGCCATCGGCCGCGCCATCGCGACCAAGGGCCAGTGCGTCCGCGTCCCGGTGCACACCCTCGAGACCCAGCGCCGGCTGGCGCGCGTCGAGGCCTCGATGGCCAGGCGCCTCGGCCGGGCACCGACGCCCGAGGAGCTCTCGGACGAGACCGGGCTCCACCCCGGCAAGCTGGCCAAGGTCGCCAGGCACCGCATGGCGTCGACCTGCTCCCTCGACGGCGGATTCCTGAGTGTCGATGACCGGCGCTACGGTGATCTCCTCGCCGATGAGGAGCACGCGAGCCCCTTCGACGAGACGCTGCTCGCGGCGTGGCGCGACAAAATGGGCGCGGTTCTCGGCACGCTCACCCCGATCGAGCGCAGCATCATCACCTCGCGCTACGGGCTCGCCGACGACAACGTCAGGACGCTCAAGGAAATCGGCGCGTTGTGCAACCTCTCCCGGGAGCGCGTGCGCCAGCTCCAGGAGCAGGCGCTGCGCAAGATGCGCGACGCGCTCGACATCGACGCCGCTTGAGCCTTCGCCTGTTCCCGCCTTCAAATCGAATGAGATACGCTTCATTTTGATTGGAGAACGCGCCCAAGCGGCGTCCGCGGAAGGCGCAACCGGCTGAAAACGCGCCCCATCCGTCGGTGGCACGGAAGCTGCTTTTCAACCCCGCTGCGACCCCAGCGTATTTCGGGAGGTTTGCATGGACAAGAATCAGAGCATGAGCCTCAAATCCGCTGACAAGGAGCGTGCAGAAGGCAAAACCAGGCTGCAACGAGCGCTGCAGGGAGTGACGGCGCCCGTTGTGATAACGGTCGCCGCGGTGCTTGGACTGGTTGGGGTCGGCGCCACGGCTCGCAAGGACGCGGAAGGGACGATGGTCGTTCCCCAGGGGTACGACCTGATCAGCGGGGACAACGGGGTGGAGGTCTACCAGAACCGCAATACGGACATCATCGAGCTGCTCGCCCAGGGGCGGCTCCCGGCTTCGCCACAGGCGGTGATGGCGGGGCTCATCGACTACGAGCATCAGGTCGGCGTCATCGCGCGCGTGTCCGAGAGCCGGATCCTCGAGCGCGGGCCGGACTCAATGACCGTCTACCAGCGGTTGAACCTGCCGATCGTGAGCGACCGGGACTACGTGCTCCGCGTCGTCTGGCGCGTGAAGGGCGACAAGACGTGGATCCGCTACCACGCCGTCGGCGGTCAGGGACCGGCGCCGGTGGACGGCGTCGTGCGCGTGACGCACCACCAGGGCGGCTGGGACCTGACCGCGGTGGACGGCGGGCGCGCCACGCTGGCCGTGTTCCACGACAGCATCGACATGGGAGGATTGCTGCCCAAGGCGCTCGCCCGCGCCGGCGCGGGTCGGGAAGTGCCCAGCTTGTACCGGGACGTGTGCCGCCTGTTGCAGGTCGGCAAGATCACGGGGGTGGCGTCATGTCCGTAGCAATGCTTCTGACGGCCGTCGGTGCGACCGTGGCCGTCGCCGCGGCGTTCATCCATTGGCGGCTCGCCGCGGCCCTCGCCCCGCGCGAGGCTTTGCCCAGCCCGGCGGTTTTCCCGTCCATCACGGTCATCCGACCGATCCGCGGGCTCGACGTGGGCGCCGCGGAGAACATCCGCGCCGCTTTCGTGAACGACTATCCGGGCGAGATCGAGATCCTGTTCGTGTTCGACGACGACACGGAGCTGGCGCTCCCGCTCGTGCGCGCCGCCATCGAGACCAACGCCGCGTCCGCCGACGCCCGCATCCTGTTCGCCGGGCATCCGCGCCCCGGACGCACGGGCAAGCTGAACGCCATGATCGCGGGCCTGCGCGCGGCCCGCGGCGAGCTGGTGGCGTTCGTGGACTCCGACACGCGGCCCGGTCCGCATGCGCTCACCGCGCTCGTGGACACGCTGCTTTCCGATCCGGGCGCCGGGGCGGCGTTCGCCCCGGTCGTGGCGACGTCGACCCCGCAAACCGCGGGAGACACCGGCTACGTGCTGCTGCTCAACGGGTTGTACGGGCCCGAAGCGGCGTTCGCCGCCAAGCGCAAAGACTGGGAGCTGCCGTTCATCATGGGGCAGTTCATGATCTTCCGGCGCTCGGCGATCGCCGCGATCGGCGGCCTGGAGTGCGCCGACGGCCAGCTCGTGGACGACATGTACCTCGGCGCCCGCCTCCACGCCGTGGGGCTGCGAAACCGCGTGTCGCCCGAGGCGGTGCCCATCATCGAGGGAGGACTCGGGCTGCGCGAGTTCTGGCAGATGTACGTGCGGTGGATCGCGTTCTCCCGCACGGGGCTCGCCGGACTGTCGGCCAAGTGGCTCTCCGTCGCGCGCGGAGCGCTGTTCTGGATCGGCTTTCTCGCCGCCATCGCGGCGTCGCTGCTCGGGCATCCGCTGGTCGCGGCCGTGAACCTCGTCGGCGCCGCCATCGTGTCGGCGAGCGCCATCGAGCTGCACCACGCGCTCGGCGGCGGACGCGTCACGGCGCGGCTCGCGTGGGTCTCGTTCATGCTCCTCCTGGTCGCGCCGGTCGTCCTGTTCGTGACGTACTCGCATCGCGAAGTGAGCTGGCGCGGCCGCACCTACCGGCTGAACGCGGAATCGCGGCTGGCCGAGGAGCGGGACCCGACGCTGGCGGCGTGACAGAGTCCCGTCGAGCGCATCCTAGAACAGCAGCCGCACGCTCACGATGGCGCCGTCGACCGGCACGACCGCGGCGCCGTCTTCCACTCGCAGCTCGCTCAGATCGCGTTCCCGGGCGTCGCACAGCCGGGCCGCCCGGACGGGCCGCGCGGCGCACCGCACGCGGACGACGACGGACCCGCGACCGAAGCCGCCGAGGCGCACGATCACGCCGGCGCCGCGGTCGGCCGGCTTCACGGCGGCCACGCGGACGTCGTCGCGGTCGCACGTCACGACGGCGTCGGCGGCCGCGTCCAGGTCGGGCGTCGCGGGCGCGAACCACGCGGTTCCGAGCGCCTGGCGCGGCTGGATCGGGAGCTTGTTGTCGAGCACGTCCCCGGCCCGCGTGAACCACACGGCATAGTCGAAGGTGTGCTCGTCGGGGTCGGTCCCCGAAGCCGGGTGCGCGAGCAGCGGAAGCACGAGGAACGCCCGTTCCCTGGGAACGTTGCGAAGGGCGACCCACTCCAGCGCGCCGTTCTCGCGCAACGTGGCGCACGCGGGTCCCCCCAGGAACGCGGCCATGCCCCGGCCGCCGCGGCCGTGGTCGTGGGCAAAGACGAAGTTGCGGGCCGGCCAGAACGTCGGCGAGTACAGCTTGTGCGCCGGGCGCTCGACGACCCCGCCCGGGACGTCCATCGTCAGCCGGTCGGCAACGAGCGTCGTCGGGAAGCGGCACGTGATCGTGCGCCGCCTCGCCGCGGCCCCCACGATGCGCAGGCGGATGATGGGCGAGTCGTCGCGGAACCACAGGAAACGCACGAACGGGCGCCCTTCGAGCCGCGAGTCGACGCGCACTTGCAGCACGCCGTCCTCTTCGATCGCCCGGACCGTGGCCGGCTGGCGGCTCGCGCACGCGACCTCGCGCAGCACGCCGCCGCGGTACTCGTGGCCCATGCGCCACAGGCCGCCCGAGTCGCGGTAGGCGACGAGATCGTTCGCCGGACCGGAGATGAGCGAGCGGCCGTCTTCCGCCCGGTCGAGGACCGTGATGCAGCCGCCTGCCGCCGCGCTCAGCACCACCTTGTAGTATCGCGTCGTCACTTCGACGCGGCCGTCGGCGAGAGTCCACTGCGGCGGCTCCCCGTGTGAGGGCGCGGGCGGGGCCTGGCGCGTCGCGCGCACGCGGGCGAGCGCGCTGTCGGCCAACCCTTCGGCTTCGGTCAACCATGGCCCCTGCTCCGCGTGCCATACGCGGTCGGGCGCCGTGCCCGTGACGAAGTCGTGGTGGTTGCTGACGATCAAGAGGTCCCACGCCGCTCCGATCTCGCGGCGCAGCTCGGGGTCGGGCGAATCCGTGGAGCCCGGGGCGGGCACGGCCGTCAGCTTTTCGAGCAGCACGAGCTTGCGGCCGATGCGGTTGCACCGCACCTTGATGTCCGGCCGGCTGGCGTAGAACCCCATCCAGTACGGGTTCGGGTCGAACGTGAGCGTCGGGAGCCGCGGGCGGTAGTGATCCACGAGGGTCATGTAGTCGTCCATGCCGGCGTTGACCGCCCACACGCCGGTCTCCTGGTAGTGCGTGCGGTTGTAGCGGTCGAGCAGCCCGACGAGCCCGTGGATGGGGCCGTTGAAGTCGCACCCCATGGGGCAGAACAGGTACGGAGTGCGGGCCAGCGGTCGAAGCTGCCGCACGAACGCCCGCACCCGCCGCGCGATGTGGCGCCTCGTGCGCCACGACATCCCGAAGACGACGCCCATCCAGCGGATGACGCCCACGTGCGCGAGCATGTCTCCCTGGAAGTACGTGAACGCGTTCCAGTGGCACAGCACCTCCGCGCCGTCCGGAGCGCGCCACACGAAGTCGACAGTCCGCAGGTCGCGCTCCAGCAGCTCGGCGCTGGAGCCGGGCAGCGGGAACGCCTTTCGCCTGCGATAGTCCGTGGCCACGAAATACATGCCGTCGATGCGCGTGATGGCGGCGTGGTCGAAGCCCAGCGCCCGCAGCATGCTGGGCAGCGCCGGCGAGTGTCCGAAGTCGTCCGGCAGATAGGCGAGACGCGGCTCGGGCGTCATCCGCCGCGTGCGCAGCCACTCCTGGCCGTCCAGGTAGTCGCGCAGGATGAGCTCCGTGTCCGGCAGCACCGTGTCGGGGGTGGTGATGCCCGTGCCGGTCAGGCGCAGGCGGCCGTCGTTGACGAGCTGCCGCAGGATTTCGCGCTGGTCGGGCCGCCGCTCCCAGTAGCGTCTCAGAAAGAACAAGGCCTCGACCGAGAAGATGCGCCGCGGCTCGGCAACGAGCGCCGCGATGACCTCGTCGAGGATGCGCTCGATGCGACGGCCGTAGTATTCCTCGGACGTGAACAGCCAGTTCGGATCCCAGTGGCTCGATTCCCCGAAAATCAGCACGGATTCGGCGTCCGTGGGAATGCCAAGGCGCGCGCGAAGGGCGGATTCGTCGGCGTTCATGTGAGTCATACTACCACGGGGATCGCGCGCGGACAGCAATGGCACGGAAACTGCTTGAAAACATGCATGACGAATCGTTCGCGACCTCTCACCCTGTGGCATGTCCCTTGGCTTTTCGGGATCGCGATCCTCCTGACGCAAGCCCGATGGGTCGTCGCGAGCGAGACGCCACCCTGCGGCGCAACAAAGGCCTTGCCTCCCGTCCTCGATCCGGCCTGCCGCCATCGAAAGGATCTCCAGGCCGAGCTGTCGCTTTTCGGCGGGAGCTATCTCGGGGCGTCTCTCGGCAAGAGCTTTCTCGCAGGCGGCCGATCGTACTTCCACATCGACCGGATGTTCGCCGTCGGAGCGAGCTATGGCTTTACACGATTGTTCATCGGTAACCGCCGCTTCGGCGAGACCATCGAGGATCGCAACGTCCACCTGCTGTCCGGGGAGCTCGCGATCTCGAACGACATCGCGATGCGCATGGGCCGGCAGCTCCTGGAGATGGACCTCTACCTCACCTTGGGGGCCGGCGCGCTGCGGCTGAACGAGGAGTGGGAAGCGCTCGGGGTCCTCGGCGGGGGAGTGAAATTCTACACGGGCCTGCCCTGGCTTGCGGTTCGCCTCGACGTGAACACGGACATGCACGGCACCCACGGCGCGTTCGACGCCGACTTCACCGTGGTCGCCGGCCTTTCCCTCCTGTTCCCGGCTCGGCCCTCGCCGCTCGGGCACTGAGCCTGGCGCGACAAATGATCCACGGCCGTCGCTCCCCTTCGAATTGAAGGAGGAGCTGCTTCAATTTGATTGACCGCACAACCGTCCGGGCATCACCGCCGGCCGCAACCTCCCGAAAGCACGCTCCGTGCATCGATGGCACAAAAGCTGCTTGGGTGACGTCTGACTTTCGGCCCCGGTGAGCATGGGTGGGGCCATCCGAGCAACGAGGGTTTGCCTTCGGGGCCAAGGCGGGTGCTCACCGGATCCGAAAGTCGCCATGATGACATCCGTGGAGGCTCACGCAGGAGGAGGCCCACATGACCTTCGCAATCGAGACGGTTTCCGGTCCGAATCCGTTTTCCGAAAGCCTCGACGACTACAGGACCCTATTCATGTGCTTCGCGATCGCCTATGCGACCCGCCTGGAAACGCTGGCCCAGATGCTTCGGCGTGTGTCCGTCATCGCCCGGGAGGTCGTGCCGCGCGCCGAGATCCATGGGCGGGTCAAGAGCCTCCGGTCGACCCTGCACAAGGTGCGCAGGATCCACCCCGACCACGGCCGGGTCCTGGATTCCGTCGGAGTGCGGATCATCGTGCCCAGGACCCGGGACTGCTACGGTCTGTTCGAGCGATTTCGCAGCGCATTCGAGGTCGTTCCGGGCGAGGACGACGACTACATCAGGAACCCGAAGCCCAACGGATACCGGGGCCTGCACACCACCGTCGTCGGCCCCAACGGGCAGATGGTGGAAATCCAGCTTCGGACGAGGTGGATGCATGCGATCGCGGAGCAGGGTACGGCCGCGCACTGGCGGTACAAGCAGCTGCGCGCGCTCCCTGTAAACTTCAAGAAGGACGAAGCACACCAGTAAGGAGGAAGCCATGAAAATCCACGTCGTCTTCTACAGCACGTTCGGCCACGTCCATCAGCTCGCGCAGGCCGTCGCCGACGGAGCGCGATCCGTGAACGGGGCTGATGTGAAGCTCTTCCAGACCGCCGAGCTCATGCCGGAAGAGGCGCTGAAAAAGAGCGGGGCCATGGTCGCGAGGCAAGCATTTTCCCATGTCCCGGTGATCGCCGCCGACGAGCTGGCCGAAGCGGACGCCATCATCTTCGGCACGCCGACGAGGTTCGGCATGATGGCGGCGCAGATGCGCAACCTGCTCGATCAGACCGGCCCGCTCTGGGCGAAAGGGGCGCTGGTCGACAAGGTCGGAAGCGTGTTCACGTCCACCGCGACCCAGCACGGCGGACAGGAGACCACCATCACCAGCTTCCACGCGACCCTGCTGCACCACGGCATGATCGTCGTCGGCGTGCCTTATTTGGAGAACGGGATCAGCACGATGGAGGGGATCTCCGGCGGCGGGCCCTACGGCGCATCGACCGTGACCGGTCCGGACGGATTGCGCAGACCGAGCGAGAACGAGCTCGGCGTCGCCCGTTTCCAGGGAAAGCACGTGGCCGAGATCACGAAGGCCCTCGTGCAGGGCCGGAAATAGAGGACCAAAGGAATGGGACGGGCTTCACACGTGTCTAGGTGGCGCTCCGAACGTCTGTATGCGCCGTTCCCCGCATGCGTCATGGCGTTGCAGATCTGCGCCTGCCAGGACCTCGCCATGGCTGACGAGAGTGCGCCCGATACGCCCCCCACAACCCAATCGATCGATTCGACCGGAACCGGGAACCAGGGTGAACCCCCCGACAATGCGTTGCGAGGCGCCTGCTCCGAGGCGGATCGCGTGGAATATGTTCATGATCCCAATCCGGAATTCATCAGCAAAGTGCGAGCATGCAGCAGGGAGACATGGGCCAACAAAGTCAAAAACATTGCGTGTCTCAAGAAGGCCATGCCATCGCTTTCATCCGGTTGTGCGGCCTGCTTCGCAAACATGGCAAGCTGCTCCCTGGAAAATTGCGCAATGCCATGTCTGTTCGGCTGGCTGAGTGACATCTGCGTAAACTGCGCGAACGCCAATTGCCAGGAAGCTCTTGTCAAGTGCACGGGAGTGGCCCGCGCCGATCTGCCCTGATCTGCCGTTCCCTTTTCAAATTGAAGGAAAGCCGTCTTCATTGTGATTGACCAGGACCGGTTCTTCGTGACCCTCCGCAACGCAACCACCCGAACCTGCTGGCGTCTCGCCGATGGTCCGGAAGCTGCTAAGGACGCGTCCCGAGCGGAAGAGCTCCACCTGAAATCGATGAACAAGGAGAAAATGAAATGAACGGTCGCAGGAAATGGGGACTTGCCATCGTGCTCATGATGTTGGGTTGTGCCGGGACCGACAGCGGCGATTCGCGCGTCACCGGTGCGGATAGAGCATCCGCCGCCGCGCGCGCCGCCGCGCTGGGCCTCAAACCGGGCGTGTCCGGGAGGGCGGCCAACGGACCCGCGGCGATGCCGCCACCGGCGCTCGATCCCGGCGGGATTCCGCATTACTTCGGGCCGTACGCGAACTATGCCTACAGCCCGCTCCCCAAGGGGCCCATCACCGGAATCGCGCTTGACGTCGGGGGCAGCGGCTACGCCGCTCCGACCGTCACGATCTCGGATGTCTACGGCACCGGCACCGGCGCCACGGCCACGGCGACCTTGACCGGGGACGTGATCACCGCCGTCAACCTCACGAACCCGGGCACGGGGTACAGCGCCCCGATCGTGTTCATCAACGATACCACCGGCACCGGCGCCGTTGCCGTGGCGACCGTCGGAGATACGCCCGGCTCGCTCTCAGGCGGCCTCCGGAAGTTCGTGAACGCGCTGCCGGGGCTCTACATCTCGGGCGTCACGGACCCGGGCTCCAATTTCAAGAACGAGAACGGGCAATACATCCCCGTGGCCGTCCCGGAGAGCTGCACCTACTCCGGCCAGCAGGCGGATTGCTACGTCATCGAGCTGGTTGAGTACCGCGAGCAGATGCATGCGGATCTTCCCCCGGTTGTCGGGACATGGCCCAATCAGACGGGTGGAACCCTGCTGCGCGGTTACATGCAGACCAATACGACCGATCCCCTTGTGAAGGTGCCGCATTACATGGGGCCGATCATCATTGCGCAGAAGGACAGGCCCGTCCGGATCACGTTCAAGAACATGCTTCCCACCGGAGCCGACGGCAACCTCTTCCTGCCCGTGGACACCACGGTCATGGGAGCGGGGATGGGCCCCCTCGACATGATGGGCATGCCGGGGATGAAGGAGAGCTACACGCAGAACCGCGCCACGCTGCATCTCCATGGCGGCCTGGTTCCATGGATCAGCGACGGCACCGCCCAACAGTGGACCACCCCGGCGGGAGAGACCACGCAATACCCCAAGGGCGTCGGCGTGTACAACGTCCCCGACATGCCGCATCCCGGGACCGGCGCCGTACAGGGAGAGCTGACCTTCTATTACAACAACGAGCAGAGCGCGCGCCTGATGTTCTACCACGACCACGCCTTCGGCATCACCCGCCTCAACGTCTATGCCGGCGAGGCGGCGGGATACCTGCTGACGGACCAGGCCGAGCAGGACCTGATCAACGGCACCAACGTGACCGGCGCCAATCCCACCTCGTCGAAGGTTCTTCCCGACGTCGGGATCCCCCTCATCATCCAGGATCGATCCTTCGTGGACCCGACCACGCTCGCCGCGCAGGATCCGACCTGGCCGTTTACCCCGCACGACGGCGACCTGTGGTATCCGCACGTCTACATGCCGAACCAGAACCCGGCCGATCTGGGCGGCATGAACGCCTTCGGCCGCTGGCATTACGGCCCTTGGTACTATCCGCCGACGACGACCATCGCCCACGGGCCCGTTCCGAACCCCTACTGCCTGCCCACGCCTCCCGCGGCCGGGACCTATCCGAACGGACCGTACGATTGCAGCGCGGCGCCGTGGGAGAATGCGTACATGCCCGGATCGCCCAACCCTTCCATTGCGGCCGAGGGGTTCATGGACACCCCCATCGTCAACGGCGCGGCCTACCCCTATCTGGTGGTGGACCCCAAGGCGTACCGCTTCCGCATCCTGAACGCCGCGGACGACCGCTTCTGGAACCTGCAATTCTACGTGGCGGATCCGACGGTCACCACTTCGGACGGCAGGACCAACACCGAGGTCAAGCTCGTTCCCTATCCCGCCGGGGCCACCGGATACCCGGTGGACTACGTCGTGGCGGATCCGACCACGGCGGGCCCGTCGTTCATCCAGATCGGGACCGACGGCGGCTTCCTGCCCAAGCCGGCGGTGTTGCCCAACAAGCCCGTCGCCTGGAACGGCGATCCGATGGCCTTCGATTTCGGGGTCGTGAACCAGGGGACGCTGATCATGGCCCCCGCGGAACGCGCCGACGTCATCGTCGACTTCTCCGCCTATGCCGGCAAGACCTTGATCCTGTACAACGACTCGCCCGCGCCGTTCCCGGCGATCGATTATCGCTATGACTACTTCACGGGCGGGCCGGACAACACGGCCACGGGCGGCACGCCGCCGACCCTGCCCGGATACGGTCCCAACACCCGCACCATCATGCAGATCCGGGTCAACGGCTCGACGCCGGCTCCCGCGTACGACCTCGCCGCGTTGCAGGCGGTTTTCGCCAAGACCGCCGCGAAGAGGGGCGTGTTCGAGGTCTCCCAGGCGCCGATCGTCGTGCCGAACACCCGCTACGACTCGGCCTACGACGCGACGTTCCCCAGCGTCAACGCCACCGCGGCCAGGATCTACGACACGGCCAAGACCTTCTCCACCATCTCCGGAACGACGCTGACGCTCCCGTTCCAGGGCAAGACCGTCATGGACGCGATGAGCGAGGTGTTCGACGACTACGGCAGGATGAACGGGATGCTCGGGCTGATGAAGACGGCGCTGCCGGGGTTCATCCCCTATCCCTACACCTCCCCGCCCGTGGACATGGTGAAGTTCTCCATGACGCCCATGACCGAGCCCTCGCCCGGCGACAACACACAGATCTGGAGAATCAATCAAAACGGCGTGGACACCCATTCGATCCATTTCCATCTGTTCAACGTACAGCTCGTCAACAGGGTCGCCTGGGACAACGCCGTGCGGCTTCCCGACGCCAACGAGCTGGGCTGGAAGGATACCCTCAGGATGAACCCGCTCCAGGATGCGATCGTGGCGTTGAAACCGGTTGCGCCCCTGCACCAGCCCTTCAAGGTTCCCAACAGCGTGCGCACGATCGACCCGACGATGCCGGAGAACTCCACTCTCGCGGGACCGCTGCCGGATGGATTCCAGGATCCGACGGGAACACACGTCTCCATCGCCAACAGCAGAATCAACTACGGTTGGGAGTACATGTATCACTGCCACATCCTCGGTCATGAAGAGATGAACATGATGCATAGCGTCGTCGCCCTGATGCCGCCCGAGGCGCCTTCCGGGCTGAACGCCGCGCTGACGAACGGGACCGCGGCCTTGACCTGGACGGACAACTCCCTCGATGAGACGGGCTTCAAGGTCGTGAGAGCCACGGACGCCGGCTTCACGACGAACGTCGTGACCAGGACGCTTGCAGCGGACGCGACGGCCTACACCGACACGAGCGTCGCGGGCAACAAGACGTACTACTTCAAGGTGCTCGCCACCAACGTGGTCGGCAGCACGGCGGCGTCCAACTTCACGCAGCCCGCGGCGCCGGGCTTCCCGACCATGAGCGCGGACTCGGAGCCCTCCAACACGGCCTCGTTGACGGTGATATCCGCTCCGACCAACCTGACCGCCAAGCTGTTGGCAGGTCCGTCGCGCGTTCGATTGGCGTGGACGGACAACGCCACCAATGAGACCGGGTACAGGATCGAGCGGCGTGTCAACGGCGGCGCCTTTACGCAGATCGCCGCGCCGGGACCGCGAGCCGGAACAGGGAACGTAAGCTACACGGACAACAACGTGACAATCGGCGCGACGTACGCCTATCGGGTGCGGGCGGCGAGCGCGAGCGGGTTCTCGGTCTACTCGAACACCGCGGCCATATCACGTGTCGGATTTACAAAATAGCGACAGGGCGTCGCCGCGCCGATGCACGGGCGGCAAGTTGAGCAAATGAGCCGAGAGACAACGTTGGGAGGAACAACTTCCAGAAGGAGGAACCCATGAAGATGCGAATCCATGTGCCAGGAATTCTGTCGATGAGCACGTCCCTCGCCGCGGCGGCATTGCTCGGGGCATGTGCCCCGACCTCGGGCGGGACGCCGCCTCGCTCCGCGGCCGTTCCCAAGACGGTCGAGAGCCAGGTGGCGGAGGGGAAGGCGCTCTACGGTCAGCGTTGCGCCGGCTGCCACGGCGATGGCGGCCAGGGCACGGACAAGGCGCCAGCCCTGGTCGGCGCCGGGGCACTGCCGCTCGATCCCCCCGCGGAGCGGAAGTTCCGGAAGACGCAGTTCAAGACCGCCCTCGATGTCGCTGACTTCGTCGTCCCCAACATGCCGCCGCCGCCCAAGGAGAAGCTCACCGAGGAGCAGTACTGGTCGGTGCTGGCGTTCGATCTGCAGGCGAACGGCGTCGCGCTCAAGGAATCCGTGGGGCCAGACAACGCGGCCGCGCTGGTGCTTCACCCTTGAACGCCCGCGGCACCTCGCTCATCGCAGCGTTCGTGATCCTCGCCTCTGCCGCGCCGCTCGCCGCGCAGGACGCCGCGGCGCAGCGGCCCAAGCGGGAACAAGCCGGCGAGGGAGAAGGGGGGAAGGACGGGCACGACTTCGCCTGGTTCTCGGTGGCGCCCGAGGTCGGCTATGCGTACTTCGCGCCGGCCACCATCACGGTGATGGGCTTCGACTTCCGGGTCGAGCCGCGCAGCAGCGTCGTCGTCAAGGCGCACCTCGATCTGGGCGGGGACGGCCTCGCGTTGGAGCTCGCCCCTCTGTATTCATGGGAGTGGGGAAGCGGGACCTTCGGCAACTTCAACGCGCTCGGCGCGGAGCTCACGTTCGCGTGGCGCTTCAGGGTCGGGAGCTTCTACCCTGGCCTGGGCCTCGGCCTCCACTGTGCGTACATCATGGGTGACGACATCTCGTCCGGCGCCGAGTGCTATGGGCGCCTGCCCGTGGGCTTCACCTGGTACTTCGCCGAGTACGCGGCGCTCGTCTTCGAGGTGGGGCTCATGTACGGAGGCACCGGCATACGCGCCAGGAAGCTCGTGGTGGATGTCGTCCCGTCGCCGAGCGGCCAGGAAAGCGCACAACAGGCCGCGAACGACGCCCTCGCGTCCAACGTCTCGTTCGGCACCGGGTTCGCGGTGGACGTGATGCTCGGATTGCGCTTCCCGTGATCCCTCTCAAAATGATTGATTATCCGGGTGTCTCGACACGGCAACGGCCGCAACCCACCGAAAACACGCCCCATGCGCCGATGGCACGGAAGCTGCTTGTAAATTACGCTGACTTTCGGGCGGGGAGCACGAACGGGGCGAGCCGGGCACAGGGACGAAGAGCTTTTCGGTTGTTGGAAGAGCATCATCGGTCTGGGGGGGGCATCACCTGTGTGCGCGGCAAGGGATCATTTCATGAGATGCATGTTCATCTCCAACCTCCTTCAAGTTGAAGGAGATCCGACTTCATTTTGATTGAACAAAGCGGTCCCCCGGAACCGCCTGCGATGCAACTGATTGATTTCATATGCGTCTCTTCGGTGGCCCGATAGCTGCAACGGCCGCGTGTCGTTGAGGGAAAGGAGAAACCCATGTCAGAGACAAACACGTTCTATGAACTGCCCAAACTCGAGTACGAATACAGGGATCTGGCTCCGTACATGTCCGAGGAGCAGCTGCGAATCCACCACGGGAAGCATCATCAGGCGTACGTGAACGGCGCCAACGGGATCCTGCAGAGGCTCGACAAGGCGCGCAAGGAGAACGCCGAGCTGGATCTGAAGGCGACGTTGAAGGAGCTGTCCTTCAACATCGGCGGACATCTGCTGCACTCGCTCTTCTGGGGCAATCTCGCGGCGGAGGGAAAGGGAGGCACCGGGCCCGGCGGGCGGCTGGCCGACGTCCTCACCAAGGAGTTCGGAAACGTCGACAGGTTCAAGAAGGAATTCATCCAGGCCGCGGTCAGCACCGAGGGCTCGGGCTGGGCCGCGCTGACCTATTGCCGGCAGACCGCGCGGCCGATCATCATGCAGGTCGAAAAGCACAACACCAATGTCTACCCGATGTTCACCATCCTCATGGTGGCCGATGTCTTCGAGCACGCGTACTACATCGATTACAAGAACGATCGCGCCAAATACGTCGACGCGTTCTTTCACGTCGTGAACTGGAGCGCGATCGAAAGAAGGCTCGAGAATCTGCTCGGGCAAAAATAGCGAACACAGGGACGAACACAGGAGGACAGGACATGTTTGCACCGAAAATCATTCTCGTTCCCACCGACTTCTCGGAGCACTCCGACGAGGCCATCAAGCAGGCCGTCGACATCGCGGAGCAGAACGACGCCAAGATCTATCTGCTGCACGTCATCGACAAGCTGCAGCAGTGCGCCGTCGACTACTGCATCTCGATCGAGACCATGCAACAGGTCCAGGCGGAGAGCGAAAAGGAGGCGACACGGAAGATGAAGGAGGAGGTCCGGAAGATCGCGCAGTCGAGGAAAGTCGACGTGACATTCGACGTCAAGGGCGGGGTTCCCTACGCCGAGATCCTGAGGCAGCAGGAGGACAGGAAAGCGGACCTCATCGTGATCGGCTCCCACGGCAGGACGGGTATCATGAGGACCCTCATCGGGAGCGTCGCCGAGAAGGTCATGCGCGAATCGAAGTGCCCGGTCCTCCTCGTCCGCTAGCCGAGACGGCAACGGTCGTCCGCACGGCCGAAAAAGCGCGCGGCGGGGGACAGCCCTTCATTTTGACTGAACCGACAAACCGTCAAATGCGCTGTCGTTTCGCAACAGACCGGAAGCATTCACTTCTCACCGATGGCACGGGGGCTGCTACTCACCTGTGCAGGCGGCGCGCCAAAGGAGCGAGAACGTGCAACAGATGAACGCCCTGCTCATCTATCCCCGTTTCCCCATCACCTACTGGGGGTTTCAGCATGGGTTGCGCCTTATCGGCAAACAGGCATCCCTGCCGCCGCTCGGTCTGCTCACTCTTGCGGCGTTGCTGCCCGGCCAATGGCATATACGTCTGGTGGACCTCAATGTGACGGCGCTGCGTGACGACGATCTCCGCTGGGCCGACATCGTGCTTACGGGCGGAATGCTCATCCAGGTGGAATCGATGCACGAGGTCATCGCCCGCGGCCATTCTTTCGACCTTCCCGTGGCTGTCGGCGGACCGGCGCCGACCACGAGCCCGGAGCTCTTCGGCGACGCGGACGTGGTGTTTCGGGGCGAGGCCGAGGGCCGAATCGACGAGCTGTTGCGCGCGCTCCCCCAATCACCCGGCAGCCACCGCGTTCTCGACGCGCCGGCCGGGTTCCCGGACATGAAGATCGTCGCCGTGCCACGCTTCGACCTCCTCGATATTTCGAAATACGCGTCCATGAGCGTGCAATATTCGAGAGGCTGTCCGTTCCGATGCGAGTTCTGCGACATCGTCGCAATCTTCGGCCACATTCCGCGCGTGAAGACACCGGAGCAGGTGCTCGCCGAGCTCGGGGCGATCTCCCGGCTGGGCTTCAGGGGCACGCTGTTCTTCGTCGACGACAATTTCATCGGCAACAGGCTCGCCGTGAAGCGCCTCCTGCCGATGTTGCGCGAGTGGCAGCGCATGCACGGCCGGCCGTTCGAATTCTACACCGAGGCCAGCATGGACCTCGCCGCCGATCCGCGGCTCCTCGGCGCCATGGTGGACGCGGGATTCTCGTCCGTCTTTGTCGGCGTCGAAACGCCTTCGGCGAAAGCGCTCGAACAGACGAGGAAGCTCCAGAACCTGCGCCTCGATCTGTCCGAGGCGATCAATCGGATCACGCGGGCGGGGCTCGAGGTCATGGGCGGATTCATCGTGGGCTTCGACAGCGATGGAGAGGACGTCTTCGCGTTGCAGCGGGATTTCCTCGCGCGTCAGCCGATCCCGCTCGCGATGGTGGGCATGCTCACGGCGCTTCCCGGCACGGATCTCTGGCGCCGCCTCGAGGCGGAAGGGCGATTGCGCGAGCGCTCGAGCGGGGACCAATTCGCGAGGCCCAATTTCGTGCCGGCGATGGAGGAGCGGGCGCTGCTCAGAGGCTACGCCGGGCTCATGGGATGGCTCTACTCGCCGGAGGCGTATTACGGCCGGTGCGAGGCGTATCTGGACCGCTCCGGCTCGCGCCCGAAAACGCGGCTTCCGACGCTCGGCGAGGTCGGCGCGTTGCTGCGTACGATCTGGCACGTCGGGGTCCTCGGTCCGCGCCGTCGCCATTTCTGGCGGCTCCTGGCCAGGGCCGCGCCGCGCGGCCGGATGCACCAGGCCGTGGCCCATGCGATACAGGGCGAGCATCTCGTCCGATATACGCGCGAGTTCCTCCTGCCGCGTCTGGAGCGCGCCCTGGCGGGGATCCGGACCGAGGTTCGCGACGCGGTTCCCGCCCTCCCGAGAGTGGTGGCCCGATGATCACGCTCCGCAGGGCCATGGAGCGACACCACGTCCGGCGTCGTAAGCAGGAGGTCTGGCTCACGTTCTTTCCACAGGACCGGACGGACCCGCTCGCCGACGGGTTCGGCGCCCTCGAGACGCTCGACGAGAGCCGTCTTTCTCCGGGCGCGATCGTCGCGCCCCGCCTGCGCCATGAAGCCGAGATCGTCACCCACGTGCTCGCGGGTTCGCTGGCGCAGGGGGACTCGACGGGGTGGTCGGGCGTCATCCACGCCGGCGAGTTCCAGCGCATGACCACCGGACGCAGCGTCCGTCACAGCGAGAGGAATGCGTCGCAGACGGACCGGGTGCACATCTTCCAGATGTCGCTGCGCCCCTGCGAGTCCGATCTCGATTGTGCTCACGAGCAGAGACTCTTCTCCATGGCGGAACGCAGGGGCGTGCTGTGCGTCGTCGCGTCGCCGGACGGACGCAGGGGGTCGCTGCGCGTCCATGAGGACGCCCTCATCTATTCGGCCATGCTCGACGTCGGGCAGCACCTGGTCCACGAGCTCCCTCAAGGGCGGCTCGCCTGGCTCCACGTCGTGCGCGGCGAGATCGTCCTCGGCGACCTCGTCCTTGCCACGGGCGACGGCGTCGGCGTTGCTGCCGAGCTTGCGGTCTCGTTCACCGCGCGGGAGAAGACCGAGATCCTGCTTCTCGACCTGCGCGAAAACTGAAAGTGAAAAAGGGGGTCAGAGGGTCAGGACCCATCACATGTCATATCGCCGGGTCTTCTGTCCCGCCCTCGCGCTTGTAGGAATGGGGGCGTCCATGAGGACGCGCTGCTAGAACACCGACCGGTTTGAAGGGTCAGCCAAATCGCTGAGTTGGGCGTTGTCCTGCCGAAAACTGGCGCAGCGGCACGCACGATGATCTTCTGGGCACCAGCGGCGAGCGAGTGCTCGCGCGAGGAGGTGCGGCATGAGCATCGAGCGTTGGCGACCACGACAGGCACACACGAGACAGGAGGAGATTCTTCTTCGCCGGCTCGGGCCGTTCTCCTGCAGGGCTATCACGGCGTGTCGGACGCCGAGGCCGTGGAGCTGACGGTCGTCGACCTGCGGTGGCAGATGGTTCTGGATCGGCTCGGCTGCGGCGAGCCGGCGTTCTCGCAAGGGGCGCTGTTCGATTTTCGCGAAGCGCCCGTGCCTTACCTCTACTTCCTGAAGGGGAAGCCGCCGGTGCTCAAATGAGACCGCCAAGCAAAGACGGGTGAACCTCTGGCCCCACCTGGGGCTCAGACCATGAAATTCCTGGGACGCCGAAGGGTGGCCCGCGACCTGTTCCAGGGGTAAAACGTCGCGCAAGGAGGCGGACGTGACGGACGAAGCGAAGCAGGCGTTGCGACGCTCGCTGCCGGGGACGGTCCTGGCGCTCGGCGCCGTGAGCTTTCTCACGGACGTGTCGAGCGAGATGATCTACCCGCTTCTGCCGGTGTTCCTCGCCACGGTGCTCGGCGTGGGCGCGCTCTATCTCGGCGTGATCGAGGGTGTGGCCGAGTCGACCGCGTCCCTGCTCAAGGTGGTCTCGGGCGCGTGGTCCGACCGGCTCAAGCGGCGCAGGCCCCTGCTCGCGTTCGGCTACGGGCTGTCGGGCGCGGCGCGGCCGCTCATCGGGCTCGCGGCCGGGTGGCCGTTCGTGCTCGCCATGCGCTTCCTGGATCGGATCGGCAAGGGGCTGCGCACCTCGCCGCGCGACGCGCTCATCGCGGACGTGACCGATCCGTCGATCCGCGGCCGCGCCTTTGGCCTGCACCGGGCCATGGATCACGCCGGCGCCGTGGTGGGTCCGCTCGCGGCCGCCGGGCTGCTCTCCTACGCGGGCGTCACCTTGCGCCACGTGTTCCTGCTCGCGGCCGCGCCCGCGGTCCTGGTCATGCTCGTCATCGCGCTCGGCGTGCGCGAGCGCAAGGCGCGCGAGCCCGGACCGAGCCCTCGCCTCCGCTTCAAGGCGGGCCTCCGCGAGATGGGGCCCGGCTTTCGCAGGCTGCTCGCGGCGCTCCTCGTCTTCACCCTCGGCAACTCCACGGACGCCTTCCTGCTCCTTCGCCTTGGGGACGCGGGGCTTACGGCAGGCCAAGTGGCGCTCCTGTGGAGCGCGCACCACGTGGTCAAGATGGCCGCCACCTACGCGGGCGGGCGCCTGTCCGACCGGCTCGGCCGTCGCCCCATGATCGCGTGCGGCTGGATCGTATACGCGGCCGTGTACCTGGCGTTCGCGCTCGTCGGGAGCCGCGCCGGGCTCGTGGCCGTGTTCCTCTCGTACGGCCTCTACTTCGGCCTCACCGAGCCCGCGGAAAAGGCCTGGGTCGCGGATCTCGTGCCGGAACGCCTGCGCGGCACCGCGTTCGGCCTGTACCACGGCGCGATCGGCCTCGCCGCCCTGCCCGCGAGCCTCCTTTTCGGCCTGCTCTGGCACGCCTTCGGTTCCCCCGTCGCCTTTGTCGCGGGTGCCGGCCTTGCCGCGATCGCGGCCGTGCTGCTGCTGCGCGTGAACGATTCCTAGGGAGCGCGACCCTGGCCAGTTGGGCAGATATCGGCCATATTGAGTGTTCTTGTGAAGAGGAGCCGCCTGATGGTCGAGCCGCGCGAGATGAACGGAGGGAAGGACGGTACGCCGCCCGTGCGCGGCCATTCCCTGTACGCGTCCCCGACACGGCCGGAAAGGGTCGTGGACCGCATCCCGTCCCGCATCGCCTCCTGGCCCGCGCCCGCGGTCACGCTGGCCGGCGTCGCGATCGCCGCGCTCGTGGGCGCCGTGGACTACCTCGCGGCCGAGGAGCTGAGCTTCGCCCTCTTCTACCTGGTTCCCGTCGCGCTCGTGTCCTGGTTCGAGGGACGCTGGCCGGGCCTCCTGGTCGCGGCGCTCTCGACCGCCGTCTGGTACTTGGCCGACCAGCTCACGGGCCACGGGTCCGCGCACACGCTCGTGCCCTTGTGGAACGTGGCCGTGCGCTTCGTCTACTTCGCGTTCGTGGCGCTCGTGCTCGTGCGGCTGCGCGGCTCGCTCGAGGCGGAGCGCGCCATGTCGCGCGTGGATCCGCTCACGGGAGTGGCCAACGTGCGCGCCTTTACGGACGCGGCCGGCACGGAGATCGCGCGGTGCCGCAGGTACCGGCACCCCCTGTCGCTCGCCTACTTCGACGTGGACGACTTCAAGAGCGTGAACGACATGCTCGGGCACCGTGCCGGGGACGAGCTCCTTAGCGCATTGGCCTCGCGCGTGGAGGCCGGCATGCGCAGCGTGGACGTGGTGGCGCGCCTGGGGGGCGACGAGTTCGCGGTGCTCATGCCCGAGACCGGCTCGGACGCGGCTTTCGCGGCCATGGAGAAGATCGAGAAGGACGTGCGCGAGCTCATGGCGTCCCGCTCATGGCCCGCCTCGCTCAGCATCGGGCTCGTCACGTTCCTCGCGCCTCCCGAGTCCGTCGACGCGTTGATCCACGCGGCCGACACGCTCATGTACGCGGCCAAGGGCGAGGGGAAGAACAGGATTCGCCGGGAGATCGTCGGGGAATGAGCCCAAGCTCGCGGGCCCGACCGACCACGGTGATGTCCCTGGCACTAAGAGCCTTTGAGTCGATTCTCGAGATCTCTCACGGGGTGGAAGTAGAAAGTCTTACCGACCTTCTTCATGGAGAGAAGCCCTCTGCGGACGAGATCGTATAGGTCCATCCGCGCCGTCTGATGCGTGACGTTCTGGAGCGTCATGTGCGATCTCACGGTGTACTCGCTCCTTTCCTTCTTGAGAGCGTGGACGATGAGTGCGCGCTGTCTGTGGTTGAGCTCTCGCATGTCGCCCAGGCGCGAGGAGAGGAGCTCGAGGTCCCGCGCCTTCTTGCGCAGGTAGACGTGGACGTCGTCGATCGCGCGTTTGATGAGCTGCAGATGGTACAAGATGAAATAGGTCAAATCGTTGTCGTCGGTCTCGGTGTGGAGGAAAGCCCGTGCGTACTGTGTCTGTGCCTCGCGAATGAGCCTGGAGATTGAGACGTACTCGAACATCCAGTATCCGTGGCGGAGCATCGACCAGTAGAAGAGCGAGCGAGCGCAACGGCCGTTCCCGTCGACGAACGGGTGATCGTAGGCCAACCAGAAGTGGAGGATGATCGAGCGCACGACCGGGTGCAGGTAGTAGCCCGGTGTCTTCCCGTTGGCGAAGTCGCACATCTCGGCGAGCCTGGACTCGAGCTCGGTCGCCGGAGGTGGCACGTACAGCACCTGCCCGCTGTGGTCCTCGACGACGTGGACCGGTTCATCCGCTCTGCGAAACCGGCCGCTTTCCGACGGCTCGTCCATCGTGCCCGCCGTTATACGTCTGTGCAGGTCGAACACGATGTCGGGCGTGAGCTTTTCGCCGCGCAGTGTCCGGACGTGCTGCATCGTGGAGTAGTTGTTGAAGATCATCCGTTCGCTGCGATTGCGCGGTCGCCTGCCGCTGCGAATCATCTCCGCGGCGACCTTCCGCGTTGTCGATGCACCTTCGATCTGGCTCGAGGTGATCGACTCCTCGATGAGCGACTTGATGATGTACCGGTCTGTCTTGTCCCCGTCGGGAAGGAGCGCGTCGGAGCTGATCGCCCCGCCCGCCTCCATGTCCACGAACCGCAGGATCTCGGGCGCCGGTTCGGGCAGAGCGTCGAGGTGCGTAAATCTCCGTTTCCGACCGTCCTCAAGGGGAATCGGCTTCGACATGATCTGGCGCTGCAGCTTCATGGCGGCCCAGATCATCTCGCGGGATATCCCTGAAGGAGGCGTTCGACGGACGAGCTCGTCCCAGTGCAGGTAGCGCCCGTCGTGAGTGACCCCGATTCCAGAGGTGAGCGCCTTCCGAAAGAAATCGTCCGTCAAACCCAGGACATCGGCGTTCCCCTCTGCGAACGCAGAAAGCAACTGCAAGACCGTGAACGGCGGTTTTGTTGGTGTTTTCATTGAATTGCCCCACTGCTAGAATCTGCTAACTTTGTCTAAATTAGCATAACAGAAACACCCGTTCCCGCAAGGTCAAGATCTGCTAATATCCTCTAAATCATCACTTCGCATGTGGACGTTCCCTGCCCGAGGGCCGCCTACAGCTGGCGGTTTCCGGCCGAAGACGACCGGGCCAGGTACTCGGCGTAGGTGCCGTCGAACGCGCGCATCTCGCCGCGGTCGATCTCGAACACGCGGTTCACGAGGGAGCGCAGGAAGTGCCGGTCGTGGCTGACGAGCACCACCGTGCCCGCGAACCGCTGGAGCGCGGCGAGCAGGATCTCGCGCGAGGCGATGTCGAGGTGGTTCGTCGGCTCGTCGAGCACGAGCAGGTTCACAGGGCGCGCGAGCAGTGTGGCGAGCACCACGCGGCTCTTCTCGCCGCCGGACAGGATCGAGACACGCTTCTCGACCGCGTCGCCGGGGAAGAGGAACGCGCCGCACAGGTTGTGGATGGTTCCGCGCGACGCGAGCGGCAGGGCCGCCTGCACCGTTTCGAAGACGGTCCTTGCGGGATCGAGCAGGTCGAGCGCGTGCTGGCTGAAGTAGCCCAGGCTCACGCCTGCGCCGAGCGCGGCACTGCCCTCGGTGGGCGGCGTCTGTCCCGCGATGATCTTGAGGAGCGTGGACTTGCCCGCGCCGTTGATGCCCACGACGGCCACCTTCTCCTGCCGCCGGATGAGCCCTGACACGCCTGAGAAGACGGGTTTTTCGCCTCCGTCCGGCAGGGGCCACGACTTGGCGAGCCCCTCGAGCCTCACCACCTCGTCGCCGCTGCGCGGGGCCTGCGCGAACTCGAAGCGGACGACGCGCGCCTCCGCCGGAATCTCGACGCGCTCGATCTTCTCGATCTTCTTGACGCGCGACTGGACCTGGGCCGCATGCGAGGCGCGCGCGGCGAAGCGCGCGATGAACTCCTCCTCCTTGGCGAGCATCTCCCGCTGGCGGCGGTGGCTGGCGAGGAGCTGCTCCCTGCGGACCTCGCGCTCGCGCTCGAAAAAGTCGTAGTCGCCGCTGTACGTGGTGACGGTCCGGCCCGCGATCTCGACGATGCGCGTCACCACCCGGTTCATGAACTCGCGGTCGTGGGTGGTCATGAGCAGGGCGCCCTTGAACGAGCCCGCGAGCCACTCCTCGAGCCAGATGATCGACTCCACGTCCAGGTGGTTGGTCGGCTCGTCGAGCAGCAGGATGTCGGGTTTGAGCGTGAGGATGCGGGCCAGCGCGATGCGCATCTTCCACCCGCCGCTGAACGTCTCCACCGGGCGGTCCCGCTCGCCCTCGCCGATGCCGAGGCCGCTAAGGACGGTCTTGGCACGCACGTCGAGATCGTAGCCGCCCAGATGCTCGAACGACTCCATCGCGTCGCCGTAGCGCGCGAGGAGCGCGGCCATCTCCTCGTCGCTGCACGGCCCGCCCATGGCCGCCTCGAGCGCCTTGAGCTCCTCGCCCAGGCGCAGCACCCCGCCCGCGACGGCCATCACCTCGGCCAGCGCCGAGCGCCCGGCCATGTCGCCCACGTCCTGCGAGAAGTAGCCCACCACGGAGCGGTTCGGCCGCGAGATCTCGCCCGCGTCGGGCTGCTCCTCCCCGGCGATGAGACGGAAGACGGTGGTCTTGCCCGCGCCGTTGGCGCCCACGAGGCCCGTGCGGCTGCCCGACGGCAGCTGGAAGCTCGCGTTCCTGAACAGGACCTGCGCGCCGTACTGCTTCGAGATGTCGGTGAAATGGATCATGTCGCGGTGTTGACTCGCACTCCGGGCGGCACTCGACACACTTCATGAAAGAGCCGGGCTCGCGGGCCTACAGCTCGGCCATGGTGATGTTCCACACCATCGCCTCGCTCGGGACCATGCGGCGGTTGATGGGCGTGCCTACGTACGCGCCGTTCGCGTACTCGTAGCGCACGATCGTGCCGTGGCCGTCATCGGCCACGTACAGCTCGGGCCGGCCGTCGTTCTCGAGGTCGGCCACGAACGCCGCGTGCTCGAAGCCCGACGACTCCTTGTCGATGTTGGAGGGCTCCCAGGTGCCGTCGTCCTTGCGCTTCATGACCCACACGCCGCTCGAGAAGGCCGAGGCCACGAGCTCCTGCTTGCCGTCGCCGTCGAGGTCGCCGTATGTGAGGAAGCGGCAGAAGCGATCCGGCAGAGTGGCCACCTTCACGCCCGTGAGCTTGCCGCCCTTGTCATCGAAGCGCAGGATCTCCACCGGCTCCTTGATGGTGGCCGCCTCGCCGGCTCCCAGCATCTCGGCTTCGAGCGACGCGTACAGCTCCTGCCGGCCGTCCTTGTCGAGGTCCGCCACGAGGATCTCCTTGACGTGGCGCGTGGCGAACTCGGCCACCACCGACTTGTCGAACGTCTTCCCGTTCCAGGCGTAGCGCATGACGCGGCCGCCCTGCGCCTCGCCCGACAGGCGGTTGGGCTGGCTCGGCGTGGCGTAGATCTCGAGCTTGCCGTTGCCGTCGAGATCGCCCACCTCGATCTCGTGCACGAACGTGTCGGGCGTGCGATCGAGCTCCTCGGGCACCCACGCGTCGCCGCGGCGCCAGACCACCGCGACCACGCCCTGGTCGTGGGTGGCGATGGCCAGGTCCATCCGTCCGTCGCCGTCGAAGTCGGCCTGCTCGAAGTCGCGCAGCCGGTTCTGCTTGCCGCCGAACGTGGGGCTCCACAGGGTCTTGCTCCTCCACGAGTTGCCGTCCTTGTTCCACATCTTCAAGGCGGCCGCGTTGCCGCCGATGGAGAGGATGCCCTCGTTTCCATACTGCATGGCCTTGTGCATCACGTTGGAGCCCTCGTCCTCCACGCGCTCCGCGGTGAAGCCGCCCTGGCTCTCGGGCGTGAGCACGAGCATGGCGCCCTTGTCCGGCACCGTGTACTGGCCGTTCGCGTTCGTCTTGAACTGGGACTCGGTCACGAGCAGCACCCGCCTCTTGCCCGGCGTGGGCGCGGGAGTCGGCAAAGCGGGTTTTTCGGCCTTGGCCGCGGGCGGCTGCGTCACGGCCGGCCCCTCCTGCGCGGAGCCCTTGTCCTGCCCGCAGGACGCAAAGAGCACGCAGGCGAGCACGAACACGAAGAACGCACATGACCTCATTTTAGCCTCCATGCGCCGGCGCTTTTCGCCGGCCCCGTTCGCTTCCATCCGGCCGGTATATAGTGACAAAGCCGCGCCCGAGGCAACTTCCTCAAGGGGTGCCCCGTCCTCGTTTCACGGCCCGGGATCCGCTTCCAGGGTGAGTGTGAAGGAAGCGCCCTCCGAAGGGGGCACCTGGAGCACGAGCGCGTACTCGGTCCCGGGATCGCCCGGCACCCACGGAACAAGGCCGGCTTCGAGGTTCTTCGACGGATCGTCCCCGGGATCCGCGCAGCTCGACGCCACGATCGGGCTTGGGCCTTTTGCCGAGCACGCGGCGAGCGCGAAATGAAACAGGGGCGCGCTATCGGGATCGCCCTTTCGGACGAGCCTCGCGCCCCGCATGACGATGGCCGCGTCGTAGGGGTTGTGCAGCACGAACCCGGCCTGCCGCCAGCCGTCGGCCCCGGCCCCGCAGATCCACGGATCGCGGCCCGCGGACGGCGCGGCGCGCGACAGGTCCAGGTCCACGGGCGCGGTCCACGGGTTCACGCTCACGAGCGGATCCTCGAGGTCCCCGTCGTAGCCCGGGCCCGGCCCGTCGCAGGCGAGCGGCTCCCCGGCGGCGGGCAAGGGCCGGCTCCACGTCCCGGCCGGGCGGATCTCGAAGCCCAAAGAGAGGATGCCGGCCTCCTCTCCTTGCGCATGCACGAAGGCCGGGGTCCCGGCGGCGAGCCCCTGGACGAGGAGCCATGGCCTGTAGTCGCAGTCGAGCGTGCCGCCGAGGAGCGCGTCACCGCATTCGTCGCCGAAGAGCGCGAGCGAGGCGCCCTTGCGGAACGGGAGATTGCTCCCGTCAAGCGGTTCGGCCCAGGCCAGGAGATCCACGTCGTTGCCCGCGCCGGGCAGGTCGAAGCGCGCCGCACCGACCGGAAGGCCCGCCGGCGTGCAGCCCGCGGCCCTCGAGACGGGCTGCGCAAAGACGGAAACGGTCCCGGAGCAGGGCGCCGCGTCGTTTTCGCAGGCAACGGGATCGGGTCCGACCGCGGGGCAGACGCCCGCGTCCTCGTCCGGAACGGGGACGCCGAAGTCGAACGGCACCTCGCTGCAGCCCAAAAGGGCGAGCGCGGCGACAAGAGGCGGCAGGCGGCTCATCGGAGCCAGAATATCATCTGCGCAGCTCGGCGCGAGCCTCATCCGCGAAGCGGCCCGAGGGGAACGACGACAGGTAGGCCTCGAGGAGGGGGCGCCCGGCAACGGGTCCGTCCATCCTCGAGCGGCACAGCGCGCGGTAGAACACGGCCTCCTCCACATGGGCGCCGTTCGGGTGTCGCGCGAGGTAGTCCGAAGCCTCACGGGCGGCCTCGCCGTAGCGTTTCATGCCGGCCAACATCTGGAACACGAGGGCCCGCGCGTGGTCGGCGTTCGGTCCGCCGGCCGCGGCGGCCTCGTTGGCGAGTGCAAGGCTCCGCTCGAGGTCCCGCGTATGCGAGAGCGCGCTGGCCGCAAGGTACGTGGCCTCGGCCTTGCGCCCCGGGTCCATGCCCGCGAGCGTGAGGAATGCGGCGGACGCGTCGGCGAAGAGCCCCAGGTTCTGCAGGGACCTGCCGCGGTAGTAGACGAGATCAGCGGTGCCCGCGGCCGACGCGGTCAGGACCATCACGCTCGCATAGTCCCGCGCCCGGTAGCGCTCCTTGACCTGCTCGAGGAGGTCGGGCCCGGCACGGCGCGCGGTCGCGTGCTCCCTGGCCGAAAAGTCCGTGTCCTGCGGGTCCCCTGCCCCAGCCGCGCGGTCCTCGGCCGGCGACGGCGACGCCGGGACCGCTGCCGAGTCGGCCATCGCGAGCGCCCCGCCCCGTCCGGCCTTGGGCCTGGGCAGCCAGGCGACCCACGTACGCTCGCCCGCGAGAGCGAGATCGGACATGGCCGCCACGCCGTCCATCTCGCGCAGTGTCGCCGCGCCGTCCGCGGTCACGCGCGCCTCGTTGCCCGCGGTGAGCGCGAAGGAGCGCGTGGCGAGGGCCATTGTCACCCGGCCCTCGTGCAGCCGGACCATGGTCGCGCCGCTTTGGACCGCGACCGCGAGGGTGGTGCCGTGCACGGTGACCACGGTCTGCGGGGTCGCGATCTCGAGGGGGCGGTTCTGCGGACGCCTGGCCGCGCGGACGACCATGTCGCCCTCGAACAGCCTGATCCGGTCCCCGTTCCCGCCGTCGACCTTCATCCTCGCGCCGGAGCCGAGCCACACGGCCGTGCCGTCCGGCATGACGAGCTTTGCCCTGCTGCGGTCCGGGATATGGACAGGCGTGCCGCTCGCGATCGCGTCCCCGGGCGCGAGGCGCCACGATCCGGACAGGCTGACCGAGCCGGTCCCGGGCAGGCGCCCGTTTCCGGCGAGCAGGACCACGAGCACGCCGGCCGCAAGCGCGACCGCCCCGGCCGCCGCAACCGCGAGCACGCCGACCGAGACGCGCGTGCGCCGGGCGCGCTCCTCGCCCGAAAGCCTGCCGAGCAGGCGGCGGCGCTCGAACTCGAGGCGCGCCGGGCCGGGATCCGCGTACTCCCGGTTCTGGAGCGCCTTCACCAGGCGGTCGAGATCGCGCTCATCCCGGTTCATGTCGTCCCTCTTCCGCGTCTTCCAGAATCGCGGCCAGGTACGGGTCCTGCCGCGCCTTCCTGATGAGCTCCCTGCGGGCGAACCAGATGCGCGACTTCACGGTCGTCACCGGCGCGCCCACCATCTCCGACACCTCCTGCGTCGAGAACCCCATGGCCGCGAAGAGGAGGAACGCGATGCGCTTCTTGGGCTTGATGCGGTCGAGCGCCGCGTGCAGCCGCCGCAGGGCCTCCTGGCCCACCAGCCTGTCGTGGGGCGTTCCCGAGGTCGCGTCCGGGATGGCGTCGAGCACCTCGACATCGGAGGTCGTCCACCCTCTGCGCGGCCGCCGCAGGTGGTTGTAGGCCGCGTAGATCGTCACCTGGTGCAGCCACGTGGAAAAGAGCGAGTCGCCCCGGAAGGACGGCAGGGAGCGGTGCACGTGCACGAACACGTCCTGGACCAGGTCGTCGAGCTCGGCGGTCGCGCCCAGCGTGCCGGCGAGGAGCCTGCGCACCGCCGGGGCGTGGCGCAGGAACAGCTCGCCCAGGGCGTCCCTGTCCCCTTCCTGCGCGCGCAGGACGAGCGCCCTGTCCGGGTCCTGCCTCCGCTCGTCTGCGGTCTTCCTGGCCATGCCTCGTCTCACCGTACCGTGAGTGGCAAGAACGCTCCGTACGGCTTAATAAAAAGCGCTCCCACCGAGTTTATCGTGATCACTCCACGAGGACGAGCGCGTAATCGTGGCGAGTTGCCGTAATTAGAGGAGATTCGAGAGCAGTGCGCGGAGGAGATCGCCGGTCGATGCAGCGCCGGTCATTGCGCAGCTGCATCCGGAGCCGGACGAATCGCCACCGGCATCGACGCCTGCGTCGGCATCGGCGTTGGTGTCGGTGCCCGCGCTGGTATCGGTGTCGCCGTCGGTGTCGCCGTCGGTGTCGGTGTCGCCGTCGGCGTCGCCGTCGGTGTCGCCGTCGGTGTCACCGTCGGTGTCGGTGTCGCCGTCGGTGTCGGCATCAGTATCCGAATCGGCGTCGGTATCCGCGCCGCTGTCCGCGCCGCTGTCCACGCCGCTGTCCACGCCGCTGTCCACGCCGCTGTCCACGCCGCTATCCGCGCCGGCATCGACCTCAAGGCACGCCGCGGCGCCCTCCTCGCTGTAATAGCCTTCCGCGCAGTCGAGGCAATCCGCCTCATCGGATGAGCCCGTGTTCGGATTGTAGGTGTCCGCCGGGCACAGCAGACAATCGTCCAACGACGTGGCTTCGCCCACCGGGTTGTAGGTGCCGGCCGGGCAATCGAGACACACGGCGGCGCCGGTGCTCGGGTTGTACGTACCCGCGACGCAGTCGAGACACGCCGTCGACAGGATCGAGCCCGTGCTCGGGTTGTAGGTCCCGACAGGGCAGGCCGTGTGCGACTGATCGCAGTAGTAGCCCGTATTGCACGTGACACACACGCTGCCGCCGCTGCAGTAGTACCCGTCACTGCAGCCCGAATGACCCGAGCAGATTGGTGCCGCGTGAGCGACTTGCGCGTAGGTGAGCGCGACACCGCACGTCAGACCGGCGGCCAAGAAGACGTGACTGACAAGGCTCATTGTCCGAGCACGGACATCTCCATGTCGACACCGCCGCCGATCTGCCACGGGAACCCGCCGAAATCGCCCCGCCCTTCGATGCCGTAGGCCGTGGGCTCGATTGCGAAGGCCGCGTCCAGGTGCGCGCGGATGCGCAAGTTTCGGGAGGCGCGCCAGCCCATGGCCAGGGAGGCCATGAGGAGCGGCGCGATGGATGTCGCGCGGGCCGTCTCGCCCGCCCCGAGAAAGGCCGTGACCGCGGTCCTCTCCGCGCCGGCGGATACGCACGCTTCCACGTCGAGGTGGCGCGAGGTCCACGGCAGAAAGCCGATGGCGGCCGACGCGGAGAGGCTCGAAAGCTCCATCATGCGCTCGTCCCTCTCTCCGATGCGCACGGGCAGGTCAGCGGCGAGGACGAGCTTCAGGAGCCAACGCTCCTCGAGGCGCACGCCCGGCACGAGCGCCACGACCTCGTGCTGGCCCCATCCGGCCGCGTCGAAATGAGCCCGGTAACGGTAGCCTGCGCCCAGCCACCCGGACCACGCGGACGGTTTCTCGGCCAAGGCCCTCGCCGCGGATCGGGGAGGCGCAGCGGGCAAGGTCCGGGGCGGCTCGGCCGGCACGGTCACGAGCAGATCGATGGGCGGCCGCGCGCCGCCCTCCAGCCGGGCGGCCAGCACCTCGCGCACGAATACGGCCTCGGCCTCGGGCGGGCCGGGGGCGGCCTGCATGGTCTCGAGGCCCCGGCCGGCGGCGGAAAGGGCCATGTTGAGCCGCCCGCCGGCGTCGTGCCAGACCGCGGCCACGGCCCGGTGGATGGCAAGCAGCTCGGCCACGCGGGCCGGATCGGGCGTGCCCGAAGGCAGGACCTCGGCCACCACGGCCAGCCGAAGATCCGCGAGCGCCTCGGTGCAGGCCGCGAGCGCGACAGCGTCGGCGTCGCCTTGCGTCGGAAACCAGACGACCACGCCCGACGGCGCGAAGCTCCGGCTCTCGGAGGAGGCGGCCGTCTGTGCGGTGAGCCCACGCGGCGAGAAGACGAGCGCGGCAGCGAGCGCCGCCGCGAGGATCGTGCCGGCGGGGGAAGGCCGGTCCGTGATCACATTCCCAGCTCCGCGAGCGCGACCGACATCGCGAGATCGAGGAGCGAGCGGCCGCGCGACAGGCCCGCGGCGCGGCAGCCGCAGCCGCTCCCGTCGCCGCCGTTGCCGGCATCGGCCCCGGCGTCCTCGGCCGACGGGGTTCCGGTGTCCGTGTCCGGCGGGTCACGCACCTCGTACGAATACTTGAACGGCGCCTGCGTCCATTCGTCGAGGTCCGGATCATGGGAGAAGTCGCCCAGGTTGGTGATCGCGATCACCGCCGACGCGTCGTCCCCGGAGATGGGGAACGTGAACGCGCCCGACGCGCCCTCGATGCCCGACTCGACCACCTGGGCCCGGCCCTTGCCCTCGGCGAGCCGGATGGCCTGAACGTGCCAGCTCGCGGACGGATCGCCGTCGAACGAGAAGTCGACGAGCGCGTCGCGGGAGAGCACGTTGTCGAGCATGATGTAGCTCGTGCCGGTCTCGGCCACGGGCAGCCCCTCGGCGTCGTTGATCCTGCCGTTCGCGTTGTGCGTATCCTGGATCGCCACCGTGGCGCCGGAGTCCCACGCGGCGCCGTTCGAGAAGTGGCGGCCGTCGTCGTACCTGCCCGCCACGAGGCGCCACTCCGAGAACCGGGACAGCATGCCCCACAGGTCGGTCCCGCGATCGGCCTTGAGGATGGCGTCGGCCGCGTCCAGGTAGTCGGGCTCGTTGTTCGAGCTCACCTGCTTGGTGCCCTCCCACAGGAGGCGCACGGGCAGCGGATCGCCGTCCCAGTAAGCCTCGGACAGGAACTGGAGCCACAGGTACGCGCCGTACTGGTACGCGTCGCCGGGGGTGAAGTAGTCGATGGCGAGCCCGGGGCTCTGCTGGAACGTGTCCAAGACCCAGCCGACGTACGGCACGCCGCTGCATACGAGGCCCTGGATGTAGCTCGACGTGTTCTCGAAGAACGCCGGATCCTCGGCACCGTCGTAGCCCATCTGGATCACGTGGTGGAACTCGTGGGACACGGTCTCGCAGTTGAGCCCGGCCGAGGCGTCGAGGGAGACGTAGCCGCTCAGGGCGTAGCGGTCGGATCTCTCGTAGGACACGGTTTCGGGCACGGTCACGCCGCCCGCGCTCATATAGGAGAGATCCTCCACGTAGAAGTCGATGCGCTCGTCGCCGCCGGCCGTGCCGTCGCCCGGAGGCGCGTCGTAGCCGAGGACGTCCACCGAATAGTGCCAGGCCTGCTCCATGAAGAACATGATCATGGCGCCCTGCTGCTCGGAAATCGCGGCGTCGGCCGGGTAGTGGAAGCGCAAGGGGTACTTGTCGGAATCGAGCGTCTTCGTCGAAGAGGGGCGCGGCATGGGCAGCGCGCGCACGCGGAAGCGCTCGAGCGCCTGGGGAGTGCCGCATCGGATCTGGGCCTCGGCTTCGATCGATCCGGACAGCGCGACGATGAGGATGCCAAGAGCGAGCGTTGTCTTCGTCATGATTCACGATTGTAGCCCCGGAAAGCCGGACCGACCAAGCGGTTGTTGCGGCTGTTGCGGCGCGCTCGTACGCACGTTTTCCTTGGGACGGTCCGGACACGGTGTGTCTCGCTGAATTGGCGCGCGCCGGCGTCCCGGGATATAAACAAAGGGGACTCAAGCCTCGCAACCCGTGGAAAGTCCAGGCATCGCGCCGGAACAAGCGTTGCGGCACGGTGTTTGCTTTATCCGCCTTGAGGACGACGTTCAACAGGAGGAACCAGCCATGCGGATATGGGGCACGACAAAAGGGAGGCCGTGATGTCGCTCGGCACGTCCACAATGAAGGCAGGCAGGCGGCTTTTTCCCCTCGGGATGACGCTGATCTCTCTGTTCGGGCGCGTCGCCCTGGCACAGGAGCCGGGCTCGGTTCCGGCAGGCCCCACGCTCGCGGACGATCCGCTGCTCGCGGGCCTGGTCAAGGAAGCCCTGGAGAGGCGCCCGGAGCTGGCCCAGGCCAGGGCGACGATCCAGGCGGACCTCGCGCGCGTTCCCCAGGCGAGCGCTCTGCCGGATCCGGTCCTTTCCCTGGGAATCCAGAACGACGGTTTCAGCGCGATCCGGATCGGCGAGATGGAGACGAGCTATCTCACGGTCATGGCCTCCCAGACCTTCCCCTGGTACGGAAAGCGCGATCTGAGGGGAGATGTCGTCACCCTCGGAGCCCGCCAGGCCGAGGCGGACCTCAAGCGCGCGCGGCTGTCCGTCGAGGCCGAGGTCGAGCGCACATACGTCGACCTCCTGCTCGTGAGGGATCAGCTCGGCCTTCTCGCCAAGCTCGAGACTCTGTGGACGCAGGCGGAAAGCATGGCGCGGGCCCGGTACGAGTCGGGCGACGGCGCGCAGTCGGATATCCTCAGGGCCCAGCTCGAGCGCAGCCGCCTCAAGCAGCGGCGCTTCGCGCTCGAGGCCGAGGAGCGGCGTCGGGTCGCGGTCTTGAACCGGCTCCGGGGCCGCCCGCTGGACGAGGCCATCGCCACCAGCCGCTCGCTCGTCGACGTCCCGGATCCGGCATTGCCCGATGGAACGACCGCCACGAAGGATGCGGAGGCGCGCAGCCCCGAGCTGAAGAGATCACAGCTGGCCGTCGAACAGTCGGGCAGGCTCGTGGACCTGGCCAAGAAGGACTACTTCCCCGATCTGACCGTGAGCGCCGGAGTCATGCCGCGCTGGGGGAAGTTCGACCCCATGTGGCAGGCCGGGCTGTCGTTCTCGATCCCGATCTGGAGCGGCGACAAGCAGTCGCGCGAGGTCGAGGAGAACCGGATGCGAGGGACGGCCGCCCACTACGGAGCAGACGCGACAAGGCAGCTCTTGCGCCAGCGGGTCGCGGAGCGCCTCACCCTGCTCGAGGCGCTGGTCGAAACCAACCGATTGTATCGCTCGGGGCTCCTGGTGCAGTCCGAGGCCACGGTCGCGAGCACGATGGCCCAGTATGAGGTCGGGCGCGCCACCTTCGCCTCGGTCCTGGAAGCGCTCACCGGGTACGTTGCCGACATCAGTGCGTTCTATGAGTCGATCGCGGCGGCCCAGCGCATCGACATCGCGGAGCGCGAGGTGAGCCTCGATTCCGAGGCCGGCCCGGCGCCGACGTCGCAGCCGCAGCCGACCGGGACAGCGGGCTCGGAATCGGCGTCCCGCATGTAGCGGGAGGAGAACGGTCATGGAGACTGACACCGATACCGATGCTCGCGTTGATGCCGAGGCCAGCGTCGACACCGACCCGGAGCCGAAGCCGGAACCGAAGCAAAGGCCCCGTTGGATCGTGTGGGTGATGCTTGGCCTGGTGGTCGCCGGGATCGCCGTCGGGGGAAGCGCCGTCTTTCTGGTCATGCGCGGCCGCGGAGATTCTCATGCCGGTGCGGCGGCTCCCGACCACAAGCCGCTCTACCAGTGCCCCATGCACCCCGCGATCACTTCCGATCATCCGGGCGACTGTCCGATCTGCGGGATGAAGCTCGTCCTCATGAAGCAGGATCAACCTGCGCCGTCGCAGACCGCGGCGATACCCGCAAAGCGCGGGATCCTGTTCTACCGCTCGCCCATGGACCCGAAGCAGACCTCGCCCACGCCGCGCAAGGACGAGATGGGCATGGACTACGTCCCGGTCTACTCGGACGAGGCGCAAGGGAACGGGGGCCGGCAGGTGGAAGGGCTCGCCACGGTGACGATCGATCCGGCGCGGCAGCAGCTCATCGGCCTGCGCACGGCGCCAGTGACGCGCGGCCCGGTCGCGGAGAGCTGGCGCACGGTCGGACGCGTCGAGGTCGACCCGACCCGGGTGCGCAAGACCAACGTCAAGATCGAGGGGTACATCGAGCGCATGTACGTGGACTTCGTCGGCAGGCCCGTCCGAAGGGGCGAGCCGCTGTTCTCGATCTTCAGCCCGTCCCTCCTCGCCACCGAGAATGAGTATCTCCTCGCCGTGCAGATGAAGGACGCGCTCTTGAAGGGCGGCGCCTTCGCCGGAAACGCCGACTCGCTCATCGCCTCGGCGCGGCGGAAGCTCGAGCTGTGGGACGTGCCGGCCAAGGAGATCGAGCGGCTCGAGCAGACCCGCCAGCCGTCGAAGTCGCTCACCGTCGTGTCGCCGATCGCGGGCGTGGTCACCGCCAAGAACGTGGTCGAGGGGGCACGCGTGAATGCGGGCGACACGCCGTACGAGATCACGGATCTCGGCGTGGTCTGGGTGCTGGCCGACGCCTACGAGACCGACCTCCCCCGGGTGCGCGTGGGGATGCAGGCGTCCTTGACCGTGCAGGCGTACCCCGACCAGCCGTTCGAGGGGAAGGTGGTGTTCATCGACCCGCTCCTCGATCCGAAGACGAGGACCACAAAGGTCCACATGCACTTCCCGAATCCCACGGGCGTCCTCATGCCGGAGATGTTCGGCGACGTGACGCTCGAGGGTACGCAGCGCGAAGGATTGCGCATCCCGACCGACGCCGTGGTTCCCTCGGGCGTGAGGAACGTGGTGTTCGTGGCCCTGGGCGACGGAAAGTTCGAGCCGCGCGAGGTCCGGCTCGGAGCCAGGACAGGTGATCAGGTCGAGGTGCTGGGCGGCATTACGGAAGGCGAGCAGGTCGTCATGCGCGCCAACTTCCTCGTGGACTCCGAGTCCCAGCTCAGGAGCTCCCTCGCCGGGATCGGAGGGAAGTGACGATGCTCCGGCGCGTCATCCGCTTCTCCGCCGAGAACAAGTTTCTCGTCATCGCCGGGACGCTGGTCATGCTGGCGATTGCATACTGGGCGATGAGGAACATTCCCCTCGACGCCCTTCCCGACCTTTCGGACACGCAGGTGATCGTGTCCTCGCGCTGGGACCGCAGCCCCGATCTCCTCGAGGACCAGGTCACCTACCCGATCATCACCGCTCTGCTCGGCGCGCCCAAGGTGAAGGCGATCCGCGGCTTCTCCGACTTCGGCTTCAGCTTCGTGTACGTCATCTTCGAGGACGGCACGGACATCTACTGGGCGCGCACGCGCGTCCTCGAATACCTCTCCAAGATCACGCCCCAGCTCCCCGCCGGCGTGAAGACCGAGCTCGGCCCGGACGCGACGAGCCTGGGCTGGGTCTTTGAGTACGCGCTCGTCGACCGGTCGGGAAAGCATACGAGCGACGAGCTGCGCAGCTACCAGGATTGGTTCCTGCGCTACGCGGTTGAGAGCGTGCCGGGCGTCGCAGAGGTCGCGACCGTCGGCGGCCAGGTGCGCCAGTACCAGGTCACCGTGGACCCCACGAGCCTCGCGGCCTACAAGCTGCCGCTCGACACGGTCATCGAGGCCGTGCGCAAGGGCAACAACGACGTCGGCGGCCGGCTCGTCGAGCTTTCCGGGCGCGAGTACATGGTGCGCGGCCGCGGCTACGTGAAGTCGGTCGCCGATCTCGAGAAGCTGGTGCTCAAGACCGAGAACGGGACGCCCATCACGGTCAAGGACGTCGCCAGCGTGACGCTGGGGCCCGAGATGCGGCGCGGGATCGCCGACTACAACGGCGAGGGCGATGTCGTCGGCGGCATCGTCGTGATGCGGCAGGGGGAGAACGCGCTCAACGTCATCGAGCGCGTCAAGGCCAAGCTCGCGGAGCTGAAACCGTCGCTCCCCGCGGGCGTCGAGGTGGTCACGACCTATGATCGTTCCGATCTCATCCAGCGCGCGATCCACACGGTCAAGAGCAAGCTCGTCGAAGAGATGATCGTGGTCTCGCTGGTGATCCTGCTCTTCCTCTGGCACATCCCGTCCGCGACCGTGCCCGTCCTCACCATCCCAATCAGCGTGGCGCTGGCCTTCATTCCCATGTACCTGATGGGGCTCAACGCCAACCTCATGTCGCTCGCCGGCATCGCCATCTCCATCGGGGTGCTGGTCGACGGGGCCATCGTCGAGGTGGAGAACGCCTACAACAAGATCTATGAGTGGCAGGCGTCCGGGAAGAAGGGCGACTTCTACAAGGTGCGGCTCGAGGCCCTGCTCGAAGTCGGGCCCTCGGTGTTCTTCTCGCTCCTCATCATCGCGGTGGCCTTCATGCCGGTCTTCACCCTCGTCGACCAGGAGGGCCGGCTCTTCAAGCCGCTCGCCTACTCCAAGAACCTGGCGATGGCGATTGCCGCGGTCATGGCCGTGACGCTCAACCCGGCCATGCGCATGCTCTTCGCGCGCATCGAGCCGTTCCGCTTCAGGCCGCGGCCGCTCGCCTCACTCGCCACCCGGCTCTTCGTCGGCACGTACTATTCCGAGGAGAGGCATCCCATCAGCCGGCTTCTCCACCGCATCTACGAGAGACCCTGCCGGTTCGTGGTGAGGCACGCCAAGGCGACCGTGCTCGTGAGCCTCGTCATCGTCGGGGCGACCCTCCCCGTCTACTTCACGCTCGGCTCCGAGTTCATGCCGCCGCTGCGCGAAGGCTCGCTGCTCTACATGCCGTCCGCGGTGGAGCCGGGCATGTCGGTCGCCGAGGCGCACAAGGCGTTGCAGGTGCAGGACAAGCTCCTCATGACCTTCCCCGAGGTCGAGCGGGTCTTCGGGAAGGCCGGGCGCGCGAACACGCCGACCGACCCGGCGCCGTTCTCGATGATGGAGACCACGATCCTGCTCAAGCCCGAGTCGCAGTGGCGCGAGAAGCCGCGCTGGTACTCGGGGTGGGCTCCCGAGTGGATGAAGGGGATCCTGCGCGCGTTCTCACGAGACCGCATCACCGAGGAGGAGCTCATCGCGGAGATGGACACGGCGCTGCAGCTCCCGGGCATCAGCAACGCCTGGACCATGCCCATCAAGGGGCGGCTCGACATGCTCTCGACCGGAATCCGGACCCCCGTCGGCATCAAGGTGAGCGGCGCGGACCTCGCGGTCGTCCAGAAGATCGCGCTCGGCATCGAGGCCGCGGTCCGGAAGGTGCCCGGGACCCGGAGCGTCTACGCCGAGCGGGTCGCGGGAGGCTACTTCCTCGATTTCGTGCTCAATCGCGACAGCCTCGCGCGCTACGGCCTTACGGTCGACGACGCCAACACGATGGTCATGACCGCGGTGGGCGGCGACAACCAGACCACGACCATTGAAGGCCGCGAGCGATACGGCGTGAGCGTCCGATACGCCCGGGCCTTCCGCGAGGACATCGACGCGCTCAAGCGCGTGCTCCTGCCGCTGCCAGGGGGCGAGGGGCAGATCCCGATGAGCGAGATCGCGGACGTGCGGCTCGTCGAGGGTCCATCGATGATCCGCGACGAGAACGGGCTCCTCACCGGATACGTCTACGTGGATTTCGACACCTCGAAGGTGGATGTCGGCGGCTACGTCGAGCAGGCCAAGAAGGCCGTCGACTCGCAGGTGAAGCTGCCGGCGAGTTACGCGGTGTCCTGGAGCGGGCAGTACGAGAACATGGTGCGCGTGAAGGAGCGGCTCAAGCTGATCGTCCCGCTCACCCTCGTGCTCATCTTCGCGCTCCTGTACATGAACACGAAGTCGGGCTTCAAGGCGGCCCTGGTCATGCTGGCCGTGCCGTTCTCCATGGTGGGCGCCGTCTGGCTCCTGTACGCGCTCGGCTACAACATCTCGATCGCGGTCTGGGTCGGAATGATCGCCCTCATGGGGCTCGACGCCGAGACCGGGGTCTTCATGCTGCTGTTCCTGGACCTCTCGCACGACGAGGCCAAGGCCCGGGGCCGGCTCAGGACCACGGGCGATCTCATCGAGGCCATCATCCACGGGGCGGTCAAGCGCGTGCGCCCCAAGGCCATGACCGTGGCCGCCGCCTTCATCGGCCTGTTGCCCATCATGTGGTCCACCGGCACCGGGGCGGATCTGATGAAACGCATCGCCGCGCCCATGGTCGGCGGGCTCGCGACCTCGTTCCTCCTGGAGCTGCTCGTCTATCCCGCGATCTACTACCTGTGGCGCCGCAAGGAGGTCGTCGAGGGACCGCCGACGGATGCTGCACCCGCGGGTGAACCGGTCGTCGGTTGAGGTGGCGACGACGCGGTCACCATATGATCTCCGGCTCCGGGAAGGCGGCGTCGGGCGCGCCGAGCAGCTCCGGCAGCGAGAAGCCCACGAACGGCTGCTCCGGCACGGGTTTTTTGCCCGCCGCGGCCCACAGCACGAGCGCGCCGGGGTCAAAGACGATGGCGTAGAGCGCCCCGTTCGTGGCGAGGCTGCCGTTGTTGTCGAACGTGCCGAGCGGCACTTCCTTGTGGGTGTAGGGATTCACCCGGTCGCGCAGGATTTTCACCGCGGAGTACGGCTCCAGCGAGCCATGGAGGCTCTCGGCACCGCCGGGTGCGAGGAGCTGGGAGAGACGCTCGTAGCGCAACGCGGACGACGGGGCGATCGGGACCGCATCCAGCGCCTCGGTCTCGGCCGCGGTGAAGTGGTTCGTGAGGAAGACCACGCCCTGCCCGTCCGGGCGCACGCCCACGGCCGTGGCCGTCATCTCCACCGCCGCGCCGCGATCCGCCGCGCCGTCGGAAATCCCGAAGAGCTCCACGGACATGTGATCCTCTTTGCGGACGGCGTCGAGAGCTTCGTCGATGCCGTGGGCCGTTCCGAGCAGCTCACCCACCATCTGCACGTGGCTGTGCCCCTTCTTGGCGCTCTGCGTCGGACCGACCGGGTCGGCCTCGTTCGAGGCGACGACCACGTGCTTTGCGTTCATGCCGGAGTAGGGGCTCAGGTTGCCGGGAAAGCCGACGGTCACGTACGGGACGCGGCCCTCGGGCTGGCGCACGAAAACGACGGGATATTTGAGGAGGAAATCCACGTCGGACCAGTCGAGCAGGCGGCCGTGATAGATGCGGCCGTCGGCGCTGGCCTCCCCCGCGGCCGTGAACTGGCTGCACGCCGGCGAGGTGAAACCCGGAAGCTGCTCGGTGAGGACGTCCCCGAAGTTGATCACCAGGCACAGGTTCATCGTCCAGCCCACGTCGCCGGCCGTCTCCACCATGCCCTTGCACTCGTCGACGATCCACTGGTAGGAGTTCGACCTCGCCAAGTCGACCAGCCCGAGCAGGTTCGCGAGCGGAATGAGCGCCGCGATCTTCTTGACGTAACTCGAGTTGGCGAGGCCGTCCGCGATCTCGTCGTGGAGAAGCTCGCCGTGCTGCTTTCCCATCTCGAGGGGGGAGCCGGAGAGCCAGACCACGGTGTACCCGAAGCGCGTCTCCCTGTGCGGCTCGATCTTGGGCAACGATTCCCAATCGAGATCCACGTCCTCGCGGTCCACGAGACCGGTCCCGGCGTCCGAGCCCGCGTCCTCGCCCATGCCCGTGTCTTCACCCGTACCAGAGCCCGTGTCCGAACACGTCTCGGTTCCCGTACCCGTACCCGTGCCCGTGTCCGTGTCCGTGTCCGTGTCCGTGCCTGCGTCCGAGTTCGGGCCATTGCCGCCGCCGTCCGTCCTGCACGCCGGGATGCCGCAAACGATCCCGAGCAAAACCGCAGGCGCCCATATCCAATCGAGCCTCATCATGAACCTCCGGAGCTTCCAGGCCGTCCGGGACATCGTACGGCCCTTCCCCGGTGGTCTCAAGGGGGCGGGGAAGGGGTCATTTCGTGGAGAAGGGATCTTCCACCGCGCGCGGCTGGCGCACTCGCTTCGCCAGCGACTTCAGTTGCTTCGACGCCACGTAGGAGCGCCCACGCTTCTCGCCGACCGGAACCAGCAGATCCTTGTCGGCCAGGAGCTTCAGATCGCGCCCGGCAACGACCTCGGACACGTCGGCGGCCGTGCGGTAGGTAGCGTTGCGGACGCTGTAGCCGTCCGCCGCGTCGGAGAGCGCCACCAGCGTGCGCTCGGGCAGGGCCTTGCGCTTGATCTCGACCTCCAGGAGGTTCCAGAGCGCCTCCATCTCGCGAACCCGCATGAGCAGCGTCCGGGCCTGCCGGTAATGGGCCGTCAGGACGAACCTGAGCCACGGTCGCGCGTCGAGGCCCGGCTGCCAGCGCCCTCCGCCGACCTCCGCCAGCACGTCGTAGTACGCCTGGGTGTTGCGCCCGAGGTACTCCTCGATGCTGCAAAACGGCGGCTCCAGGATGCCCTCGCGGGCGAGGACGAGCGTCTGGAGCGCCCGGGCCATGCGGCCGTTGCCGTCGGAGAACGGGTGGATCATCACGAGGTTCAGATGCGCCATTCCGGCGCGAACCACCGCCGGTGCGTTCTTGTCCTCGGCGTTGAGCTGGTCGACGAGCTCCGCCACGAGGCGGGGGACGACATCGCCGTCCGGCCCCTCGTAGACGGTTTCTCCCAGCTCATCGTTGTGGACGAAGATCGCGCCCGGCCGCCATCTCCCGGGGTTCTTGGAGAGGACGTGCCCGATCATCATGAAGTGGAGGCTCTTGATGAGATCGGCGTGGTAGGAGAACTCCGGGTCGGAGGCGAGTTGCAGGATGTAGGTCATCGCGTTGCGGTAGCCGGTGATCGCCGCCCACGTATCCGCGTCCGCTTCCAGAGGCTCCTCGCCTTCGGCCGCCGCGAGGGCGTCGTCCACCGTGACGTTGTACCCCTCGATGGTGTTCGAGCCGCGGATCGCCCTGGCAAAGGCCGTCCGCCGGAGCAGACCTGTCCATCGCTTGGCCTGGGTCGTGTTGCGACCGAGATTGCGGCGCAGCTCCTCGACGCGGGTCACGACCGCTCGCTCTTCGACAGTCAGATTGGGAGTGGAGAACAGCATGTCGGAAACTCCTATAGTGGTTTACTTTTGGTTGGATAATATACTACCGAGAGTCTGTTGACAAACGCTTTTCCGACAGCACATTCGCTTTTTAAGTGTCATGTGGCGGGTATTGACCCCAATGCTCCGTCGCTCGAGTGCCGGATGTCGCGCCCCTCGACCATGTAGACCACCTGCTCGGCGACGTTCGTGGCGTGGTCGCCCATGCGCTCGAGGAGCTTGGCCGCGGACTGCACGTGGATTCCCGTCTCCACGAGCGACTCCTCGGCGCGCATGCGGGCGAGCACCTCGCGGAACGTGGCGTGGTACAGGAGGTCGACCTCCCGGTCGCGGGCCAACACGGCGCGCGCCTTCCCGATGTCGCCCTCCACGAAGGCGTCGATGGAGTCGCGCACCATCTCCTCCACCATGCGCCCCATGGCCGCGATGCTGTCCGCGCGGAGCACCTGCGCGGCGCCCGAGAGATCCACGGCCCGCTCGCACAGGTTGACGGCCAGATCGCCGATGCGCTCGAGATCCGTCACCATCTTGAGCGCGATCGTGATGAAGCGCAGGTCCGAGGCCATGGGCTGGCGCTTGGCCAGGATGACGAGGCAGTGCCGGTCGATCTCCACCTCGTCGCGGTCGACGAGCCTGTCGGACGACACCACCTGCCGGGCCGTGTCCATGTCCCTCTCGACGAACGCCTTGACCGCCTGGGCGATCATCTGCTCGACCCGGCCTGCCATGAGCAGCAGGCGCTCGCGCAGGGTGGTGAGCTCCTTCTCGTACTCCCGGTCGGTGTGCTTCTCGGTCATGTTCGCGTCGCCTCCTCAGCCGAAACGGCCGGTGATGTAGTCCTCGGTGCGC
>JAQTNF010000019.1 GCA_028713995.1 Deltaproteobacteria bacterium
GGGCGACACCTCGACGCATTCCTTCGGGTTCGTGTTGCAGTTCACCGCTTGCGGCACGTTGAAGCCGATGGCCACGAGGTAGACCGGCGCCGCAGTCGAGCTGATGTGGCTGGTCACGTCGTACAGCTCTCCGGCTTCCTCCATCGAGGAACGCCATGGGCAGTCGAAGACGTGCCCCGAGTTGCCGCTCTCCGGCCTGGGACGCCACATGTCATCCAGCCCCGCGTCCCCGTCCGGATTGCCCGTGCAGGTCCCGGCCGGGAACTCGAAATCGGCCGTGGGCTGGCCGTCGCTGATCAGGATCGCCATCTTGGGCCGGCACTGGTAATAGCGGTCGGTGCCCGCGACCGGATACCCGATCTTCGCGCCCGCCGTGGGCAGCACGCTCGGGTCGTTCGCGAAGTAGTGTCCCACGTCGTCGATCAGCGCGGCGACGGGTGAGCAGTTGACCGGCTCCATGCTCTCGAGCATGCTGCGCACGGCCTGGTTCGTCTCGCCGGGCGATATGCCGACGCGCACCATGCCTCCGACCGCGTCCGCCCTGCTCGCGCGGGCCCCCGCGTTCCAGTTGAGGGTGATGCCCTCGTTGATCCAGGTCCGCTCCGGGCCGTAGTCCCAGAGCCGTTTGTGCTCGGTGCACTCGGCGCCCGAGCACATCGGCATGTTGTCGTAGACCATGGCCCCTAACTTCACGGACATGTTGTACCGGTCGAGGATGCCGTTGCTCGCGCGCGGCAGAGAGACGGGGTGGAGGTTCCAGCACGCCTGGCCGCCGCCGGTCGTGGCGAACCAGTCCGCGGTCGGGCTGCCCTGGCACCAGATCTGGCCCCCGGCCGTGGGCACGGCCACGGTCACGAGGTCGGAGTTCGTGGTGGGGTCCGGGCCCACGCACTGGAACACGGCGCCGCCGGGGTGCTTGTGCCAGTTTTCGTCGAGGCACGCCACGGCGCGGAAATGCGGATACCACGTCTCGCGGAACTCGCTCATGTTCTGGGGCACGTACGGGGCCATGACGGCGCGGTTGAGGCCGTTCAGCGACGGGCGGTAGCCCGCGGGCTCCATCGAGCAGTGGTAGTTGGGCCCCACGTCGCCGAGGAGCACGTCGAGGAGCTTCTGCCACGCGGTCTTCTTCGTCACGTCGTTGTCCCTGCACGCCATCGCGGACCAGTCCCACGGGGTGGGGATATTGGCCGGGCGCTCCCTGTAGTCGCTCCGCCAGTCCATGCTCCCCGACGAGTCGATGACCAGCATCACCGCCGGGTCGACCACTTCGCCCGAGATCTGCGCGCCCGCCGGCGGCGCGGCGAGCATCGGGATCGCCGCCAGGACCGCGCCGAGGAACAAGGGGGTTGCTCTCGTTTTCATGTTCATCCCCCTTACCTTCCGATGGCCGTAATCGGGCCGATCATGATGCGGGAAAGGGCCGCGGCCCTGCCCCTCGCGTAGAGGGCGCTCGCTGCGTTCGTCAGCGGGGCGCCGTAGCTCGCTTCACTCTTCATCTCGAAATAGTACCAGTCGTAATTTCGGTTGTCGTTTGTGGTCGAGAAGCCTTTCTCGGGAGGCGCCAGGATCGGCGAGCGCTGCTCGATGGCGATGTCCGCGAACGCGGCCGAAAGGGTGGGCGTCAAGGCCAGGGGAGTCCTGCCGGAGAGCTCGTCGTCCGGGATGACGCCGGCGTCGTGGTCCATGCCGGGGTCGAGCTTCGGGCTGAAGCGCAGATGGATCCCGGACTGCAGGGTCGACGTCGTAAACTGGGTCTTGTAGTTGTCTCCGGGCGGGATGTCCCAGTTCCGGCGCATGTCGGTGGCGACCATGGCGATGGCCGACTCGGCCAGGGAGGCCGCCTGCGTGCTGTCGAGGTACGAGCCCGCCGACCGGAGCTCGAACTGGGTGTGGCGCATGGCGAGCAGTCCGAGCCCCGTGAACATGATGACGAGCAGCAGCACGACCAGCAGGATGGCGCCATCCTGCCGTTCTCGCCGTCCGTGTTTCGAATGAGGCTTTGCCATCGCCCGCTCCTTCCCTACATGAGCAAATCCGACCTGGCCGCAAGGTTCGGCATGGCGACCTCGGTGACGACCGTGGAGAGCTTGTACGCCACGCCCTTCTTCTCCTTGCAGTCCCCAAGCTTGCGGTTCGTCAGCGTGTAGCGCACGAGCCTTCCCACGCCCGTGTCCGTGTCCGTGCTCGTATCCGTGCCTTCGGAATCAAACCCCGCGTAATCGACCGTATTGTCGGCCTTCTCGGACCGGATCGTGAGCCGGATGAGCGCCGAGCGGATGTGCTCCGGCCCGTACGTGTAATTGTCCGCGCACGACAGGTCCAAGGAGTTCGTCACCCCGCCGCCCACTGTCGCGGGCAGGACGTAGGTCGTGTTGTCCGGGAAGAACTCGGCAACGGGCGAAGCCGCGGCCAGATCCCCCGCGGTGTACGAATGCACGTCGAGCCGGCGCCGGCCGTTCGCCTCGACCATGTCGACGGGCCTGAACCACACCTGGAAGTCCTCCACGTGATCCGCGACCACGGTCCGCGTCTTGCCCGCGAGCGCCAGGTTGATCTTGCCCAGGCTTGCGGTGCTGCAGTCGGACGCGGACGAGCCTTCGAACTTCACCATGTACTTGACGAGCTGCCTGTTCACCCCGGTGCATTCGTCGCCACCCATGTTGACCGTTTCGGCGACATCCTCGGTCCTGTAGAAGAGCGTCTGGCTCGCCGATACCCAGACCGTGTCACCCACGGTGAACCCCTCGTCGGTGAGATCGCTCTGCCATAGTGTCAGGGTGCACTGGCCGGTGGTGGAGAGGCTTTCGATCCACGCGTCGAGCGTGCCGCCCGTGGGGCCGACGATGTGCGCGTACGCGTAAAGCGAATTGAACTGCCGCGTGCATTCGTCCCCGCTGCTCAGGAGATCCGGGATGATGACCCGATTCGTCCCCACGGCGAGCCCCTGATAGATTTTCGACCCGAGGAAGTTGCCGGTGATGAGAATCGCGTCCGGAGCACCGCTCGCCCGGTTCAGCTGCACGACGGCGCGCCTGTACATGGCCGTGGAGCCCGGGGGGGCCATCGACTTGCGGTCGATGACCGTATTCGGCGACACCGACAGGCCCGTCCGGCTGAAGTCGTTGGCGAGCACGCTCATGCCCATGCGCGCACGCTGCATGGCCTCGGTCTCCATCTGCTGCTTCGTGGTCTGGCTCGCCATGCCGCGCGTGATGAAATAGAACGGCGTCACGATGATCGCTCCGATGGCGAGCGCGATCATCATCTCCATGAGCGTGAAGCCCCGCTGCCTCGTGAGTGAGTCCCTCATCGCGCCAGCTCCCGCGTGTTGACCGCCACCAGCTCGACGACGTTCACGTCCTCGATGCGCGCCCCGCCGGAATCGAAGAACGTCGAAGTGCAATCCTTCCACGTGCCCGCGGCGAAGTGGTGCGGTTTGGGCCATGCCACCCGCACGCGCAGCTTCCAGATCATGGCGTTCGCGAGGTCCTGCTGCTGGAACGACTGCGTGTCCATGGGCGTGGCCATGAAGTTCACGCAGAACCGCGCCGTGCCCTCCAGGTCGCTCGTGCCGAGGAAGTTGTCGATCCTGAGGGTCTTGTCGACCTCGGCCGTGTCGTCGACGGGCAGGAGGTGCCAGTCGTTGACCGCTCCGACCGCTCGCCGCAGCATGGGATACCCGGTTGTGGACGGGAACGTGGTCGTCACTCCCGGAGGGTTCTCGGGCCAGGTGGCGATCTCGTTTTCGAGCTCGGTGAGGAAGAAGCGCCCCACGTTGACCGCGGTGGTGTTGTCGACGCCGCTCTCCGCGCCCACGATCGCCGCGCGTTGCAGCGCGATGAGGCCGAGCAGTGCGATCATGAACACCACCAGGGACACCATGACCTCGATGAGCGTGAACCCTGGCTTCCTGCGAGCGTCCCTCATGGCTTCACCCTGCTATACGGGGCGCCGTTCGTGGGAAAGATGACCGCCCGTCGCACGTCCTGCACCTTGGTCACGTCGCACATCTTATCCTTCTCGAAGCGGTTGAACACGACCGCCGCGCCGTCGTTCAGGGGGCCCGCGGCGTCGCCCGTATCAATCTGCGTCGAGCCGCCGCACGACGGTGTCCAGGTGCCGGTCGCCCCCGGTCTGACACGCAGCTCGCCCCATCCCGTGTAGCACAGCCCGAACCCTGTCGTCCGATCGAGCTCGATGGACTCCGTACAGCCGCTGCCCGTGTCAGTGAGCGCCGAGCCCCCGCACATGCCCACGCCCGCCATGAGGTAATTGGGGTCCTCCATCACGGTGCTTTGAAAATTCACGTTGACCGTTGCGGACGAGCACTCCGCTCCGGCCAGGGTCCGGATCCACGCCTGGTTCTTGCGCACCTCGAGCACGGCCGCCTTGCGCGTCTGCATGGCGAGCGCGCGGGTCTCACCCGCAACCTGGGTGAAGCCGTCCACCATGACCATGAGGTAGTTGCGATAGCGGACCTGGGTGATGCTCGGCACCGCGAGCGCGGCGAAGATCCCGATGATGACGATCACCACCATCAGCTCGAGGAGCGTAAATCCATCGGATGTCTTTTTTGTCGTATTCATGACACTTCTCTTCGTTACCTAATATTATATGCAAAGATCATTCCGCTTGTTCGATACTCCCTGCATCCATCAACGAGCAAGTTCCCTGCCGTTTCGAAGGTCTGCATCCGCAATCCCACCCACTACGGCGTATTCCGGAGCCTCCGGGAGTGTTCAGGACGTGAAAAATGAAGTATATGGTGGGGGCCAACGCGAATCTCGGACAGCGTTCCGAAGACGTACCGATTTGCAGGGATTTCGCCCCTGTGAAAAAAATGCGGGGTTGAACATGACCGGGAAAATACGACTTTGTGCCGTCCGGGCGGTCCTCCTGCCGGCATGCTGTGCCGCCCTCTCCTGCTCCGACAACGTGCCCGCATCGCCTCCGAGCCGGCCTCCGGCAGTGGAAACCCCGGCTCCGACCGCTCCCCCCATGGTGTTCGAGGGACCCGGAGCAGTGCTCCCGCGGACCGTGGGCGCGTGGAAGGTCAAGTCCTCGCCGCGGTACTTCGGCCCGGACAACCTGTACGATCTCATTGACGGCGGCGCCGACGTGTACACGCGCTTCGGCATGACCCGCATGGTCACCGCGGACTACGGCGACGCGACGCGGCCGCAGCTCACCGCGACCGTGGAAATCTACGATATGGGCGGCGCGAAGAACGCGTACGGCCGAGCGGCGCGTTTCCTCTCTGGCCGCACGGACGCGGCTGTCGCGGGCCAGGGGTTGCCGTCCGGGCTCGAGAGCCGCGGCGTGTTCGGCGGCGCGGACGCGGTCTTCTGGAAATCCCGGTTCCTCGTTCACCTGACCTTGCTCGACGAATCCCCCTCTGCCACTCCGGAATCCATGTCCGCCGCGGGCCGCGAGCTCCTGCCTCCCTTCGCCTCCGCGATCGCCTCGGCCATCGCGGACGATCCACCGCCTCCTCCGGATCTGTCCCTGTTCCCGTCCGCGGATCGCGTGGCCCGTGGCGATGCGTGGGAGCCCGCGGATCTGCTCGGCATCCCGGGATTCGGCGAGGGCTTCTCGGTTTCGTACTCCAAGGCGGGCAAGACCTGGATCGCGGTTTCGAGCCCGTCATTCGCGAGCGAGAGCGACGCGCAGGCTGCGCAACTGCGCGTCTCCAAGGGCCTCGTGAAGGGCGCCCTTCGGGACGGACGCAGGATCGCGCTCGCGGCTGCCGGACACCGGCTCGTGGGCATCGTCGACGAAGGCGAGCCGCCGCTCGCGGCAACGAGGCTGTCGTCGGTGCTCGCCGAGCTTGCCAAGGGAATGGGCGGCAATTGACCTGAGAGGCGCCGTCTCAGCGTCCGGCCGCGAGCTCCCGGATCCTGGCGGCGAGTGCGTCGAGCGGGAGGAAGGCGCACGTGCGATCCCGGGCGAGCCCCAGGCTGTCGGGGCCCGGTTCGCCCACGAGGTTCAGCTCGCCGAGGGTGCGCTCGGCGTAGCGAACGCCGGTGCGCCCGTCGGTGACCACTCGGAAATGCCCCTGGGCCATGCCCGCCACCGCGAAGCCGCCGACGCCCGCCTCGAGAAAGAAAAGCGCGGTCTCGCCGGGTTCGAGCTCGACCTCGCCCGGCACGAGGAGCCCTCGGTCGCCTTCTTCGCCGCCGAGGAGCCGCACGACGATCTCCTCGGGGCCGTGCCCGACCACCCACTGCTCGACCCGGAAGGGGACATCGCGCACGATGGCCCCGCCCGGCAGATGGCGTGTCGCCGCGGCTCCGGCCACGCCGATCACCACCGCGTCCGATCCGGCGACGAGCAGCTCAAGGGAGAGCGCCCGGAGCGTCGACGCGATCGCGGCGGGCGCGGGCGGGCACAGCGCGAGAACCAGGATCAGGGTTGCGGCGAGCCTTGGCACGCGGGCGCCTTCGGATCAGCCGAGGACTTCAGAGGGGGGCGTGTACGGCATCTTGAACACGTCGGCCACGGGCTTGCAGGTCAGCTTGCCGTTGCACACGTTGAGGCCGGTGAGGAGCCCGTGGTTCTCCTTGCACGCCTTCTTCCAGCCCTTGTTGGCCAGCTCCACCGCATACGGGATGGTCTCGTTTGTGAGCGCGAAGGTGGACGTGCGCGGCACGCAGCCGGGCATGTTCGCCACGCAGTAGTGCACGATGCCGTCGACCTCGAAGACCGGCTCGGCGTGCGTGGTCGGATGCGAGGTCTCGAAGCAGCCGCCCTGGTCGATCGCCACATCCACCATCACCGAACCCTTGCGCATGGTGGAGAGCATCCCGCGCGTGACGACCCACGGGGCCTTGGCGCCGGCCACGAGCACGCTGCCCACGACCAGATCCGCGTGCTTGACGGCCTTGCGCACGTTCCACGGGTTCGACTTGAGCGTGCGCAGCCGTCCCTGGTAGATGCGGTCGAGCTCGCGCAGCCGGTTGATGTCCTTGTCCATGATCGTCGTGTTGGCGCCCATGCCCACGGCCATGGCCGCCGCGTTGCTGCCGACCACGCCCGCGCCGATGATGAGCACATTTGCCGGCTCCGTGCCAGGCACGCCGCCGAGCAGGATGCCGCGTCCGCCCTGGGGCCGCTCGAGGAACTTGGCGCCCTCGATGATCGACAGACGCCCGGCGACCTCGCTCATGGGCACGAGCAGGGGCAGCCGCCCCTGGCTGTCCTCGATGGTCTCATACGCGATGCCGACGACGCCCGTGTCGAGCACCCTGCGGGTCAGCTTCTCGTCGCCCGCCAGGTGGAAGTAGGTGAACATGAGCTGCCCCTTGCGCATCATGGGGAACTCGGGTTCGAGCGGCTCCTTCACCTTGATGATCATGTCCGACTTGGCGAAAATTTCGGACGCTTTGTCGATGATCTTTGCGCCTACGGTCTTGTATTCGGCGTCGCCGATCCCGGGTCCCTCGCCCGCCTTGGTCTCGACGAGCACCGAGTGCCCGGCGCTGACGAGCATCTCAACCCCGGCGGGGGTCATGCCGACTCTGTACTCGTGGTTCTTGATTTCCTTGAGGATGCCGACGATCATGTGATTCACCGCCTTGGCTTGGGGTCCATCGTGGGACCGTGGACTGGTTTCCTGCTACTCCGCGCAGGTTGGCTTGTCAATCGGCCCCATAGGTTCGAAAGGCCGGTCGAGCCGGTTGGTGCTATGATTCGGGGCAAGGTTTCTGCAGGAGGGTCCCATGATTCCGAGTAGAATGTGGTTTGCCGTTCCGGTTGCAGCGCTCTCCGTCTCCTGCAGCGACGGCGGGTCGTCCGGCGGCGGCGGCGGATGTGCGAGCAACGAGTGGAAGTGCATCGACAACTCGTGCATCGACGAAGACATGCGCTGCAACGGCGTTGCGGACTGCAGCATGGACGAGGACGAGATCGGTTGCGGCGCCGGGGATGCGGGCTCCGACGCGGATGCCGACTCCGACTCCGATTCCGATGCGGATTCGGATGCGGACGGCGACACCCACACCGGAGATTGCGGCTCGAGGCCCTGTTGCAACTCCGGATCCTTTGCGCCGTTGGACCAGGTATGCGACACCACCCCGTACGCCGCGGAGTACAAGTGCGGCGGCAACGACTGCGGCGCGGACGCCGTGGCCCGGTACCGTTACAAGCACTGCACGGGCGACAACGAGGACTGCGGAAACGGCCACCTCGTGTGGGACACGGAGTGGACCGTGCTCGACGACTGCGACACGAACGAGGAATGCGCGGCGAGCGATACCGACGCCACGTGCACCTCCTGCCCCAACGGGTGCGAGTCCGGCGAGTGCGTCATGGACTGGTGCGGCAACTATCCCGGCTCGGACGAGTGTTGCCAGAGCTCGAACCCTTGCTCGCTCGCGGACGACGGCAACTGCGACTGCAGCGGCTACTGCACCTGGGACTCCTACGACTGCACCCAGGGCGACTACTGCTCGGGGTACACCGGTACCGACACGTGCTGCCAGAACACGGATCCCTGCTTGCTCGCCAACAACTTGTATTGCGACTGCGGCGGATTCTGCTCGTGGGACTTCTACGATTGCCACTGACGCGAAAGAAGCACGGATTCGCGCGGGTGATCGACCTGTGACGACCGCGAGCTCCAACCGGCACGACGTGGATATCGCGCGGGGCGCGGGCGTCAACGTCCTCGGCATCATCGGCAAGGCGCTCCTGCCCGCCTTCTACGTGCTCGTCACGCGGCTCTTCGGCCCGGCCCTCATGGGCGTGTACTACCTGGCCACGCAGATGATCGAGGTGGCCATCACGCTGACGGTTTCGGGGTTCTCGGACGGCATCCTCATGTTCGCTTCACGGTACGTGAACGACAAGGAGAAGGAGGATCGCCTCTACCGGGTCATGGCCAACGGCGTGGTCTTCACGCTCGGCATCTCGGCCCTGCTCATCCTCTTCTCCTACGTGGGCGGCCCCGCCATCCTGCTCTCGCACTACCCCCAGCCCGGCGTGCTCGACGCGGTGCAGGCGCTGGCATGGTCGCTCCCGCTCATCGGCGTCCCCACCATCGTCATCGCGGCGACCAAGTCGCTGCTCATCATGAAGTGGGACGCCATCCTGCTCGGGTTCCTGCGGCCGGCGCTGCTCGTGGTGTTCGCCTTCGCGGCGTGGGCCTTCGACCTGGGGCTCGACGGGCTTCTGTGGGGCTACGTGGCGTCACAGGCCGTGCTCACGATCGTGTCCCTGTTCGTGTTCGCGCGCCACTTCTCGTACGCCCGGCTCGCGGCGCACATGATCCGCTTCCGGCCGTTCGGCCCGCTGGCCGTGTTCGCCCTGCCCCAGAACCTGAACATGACGTTCAACACGCTCATCGGCAACCTGGACGTCATGATGCTCGGCTCGTTCGGCTTCGCCCCCGAGATCCTGGGCTTCTACGGCATGGGCTCGCAGATCGTGCGCAACGTGAGGCAGGTCAAGCTCGCGTTCTCCGGATCGTACGCGCCGGTCATCGCCCGTTTCCACGAACGGGGGGATCTGGTCGGCCTTTCGGAATCGTTCTCGACCGTGGCGCGCTGGACAACCACCATCGGCCTGCCCATCGCGCTCGCCGTGGGGCTGTTGCGCGAGGACCTGCTGCGCATCTTCCACCCCAGCTTCACCATGGACTCCACGTTCATGCTGCTGCTCCTCGTGCCGCCGGTGCTGTCGTGCTCGTTCGGGCTGGCCGGAAACATCGTGGTGATGACCGGCCACTCCATGTGGAACCTGTTCAACTCGGTCACCGTGGCCGCCTTGAACCTCCTGCTCCTGTGGCTCCTCATCCCGCCCTTCGGCATCGTTGGCGCGGCTGCGGCGTCGCTCGCGGCGTCGACGGTCATCACGATCGCCCAGCTCGTCGAGGCGCAGGCGCTCGTGGGCGCGCGCCTGGTGTGGGCCCGCATCCACAAGCCGTTCACGGCCGCCCTTCCCGCGGTGGCCGTGGGCGTGACGTGGACCCTGACGGGTCTCGATGGGAGCCTGCCCTTGCGGATCGTGGGGGCAATCCTGGGCATGGCGCTCTTCGCCGCGACCTTGAAGGCCCTCGGCATCGACCCCAAGGACCGCGCCGTGCTGCGCCCCTGGTCGCGCTCCGGTCCCGAGGATTTCTGAGGATGAACGTGGTCAAGGCGATTGCCGTCCGGCTGCTGCCCGTGACGGTGTGCGTGCTGGGGCTGCTCCTTGTCGAAGCGACGTCGAGGACCGGCATGCCGGCCGCGGCCCGCGCCGCGGTGCGGGCCCCCGCCACGGACGCCAGACCGCGGCTCGTGGTCTTCTGGCTCGACGGGCTGTCACGCAGGGACGTGGAGAACGGCAAGGCGCTGCCCAGGCTCACCGCGAGGCTGTCGCGCGCCCTGCATGGTCCCGTGCGCTGCTGCGCGGACGCCATCAGCGTGCCGTGCCTGACGGCCATGGTCACGGGCCGCGACACGTTCTCCCTTTTCGGCATGATGAGGAACTTCGGGGCCGGCGCGGGCCTGCCGCCCGGGAACCTGCTCGACGCGTTCGCCGGCGCGGGCTTGCGTCGCGGCTACATCGGAGAGCCGCTCATCGGCGCCGCCCTGACCGGGTTCGAGTGGCGCGCGATCCGCAACGAGACCGACGACCTCGGGGGCATCGCGGAGGGCATGCGCGCCCTCGACCGCGAGCGGCTCGACATGCTCGTCGTCCAGCTCAACGGGCCGGACGAGATCGCGCACGCCCACGGGGACGCCAGCTCCATGCGCACCGCGGCCCTGGAAAGCATCGACGAGGCCGTGGACCATGCCATCGCGGATCTGCGGCCGCTCGACCACGTCGCGTTCCTCGGCGACCACGGGCATACGCCGGACGGCCGACACTTCTCCGGGCTCGATCTGCCCACCTACGCGGTGTTCCTCGGCAAGACCTTCTCGCGGCCGCTCCATCATTCCATGACCGTGGCGGACTACGGGAGCCTGTGGACCCGCGTGTTCGGCATGCGCTTCGCGGAGTCGGACTGGGTGACGCGATACTTCGAGAGAGGCCGGTTGGAGCCGGTCGTGGACCTGCCCGAGATCCCCAGCGGTCGCTCGCCCCTTCCGGTCTGGGTCCTCGCCCTGCTCCTCGCCGCCGCGGGCGCGATCCTGGCCGCTCCTTTCCTGCGCTCGGGCTGGCCCGGCGCGGGGCACCCGCGGGCCCTCGCCGCGTCCGGGCTTCTGCTGCTCGGCGCATGCTTCGCCGTGGGCTTCCGGTATGATGCGGCGTGGAGATTCCTCTTCTACGGCTCGCGCGTCTTCTATACCGCGATCGGGCTCGTGACGGCCTTGACGGGGCTCGTCGCGCTTGCGCCGGTCATCTCCCGCTTCCGCCTGCGTGACGACCCGCGCGCCTCGAACCTCGTCCTCGCGCTGCTTGCGTGCGGCGGCGTGCTCCTCGCAATGCCCACGATCTACAAGTTCGGCGGGACCTACGCAGCGACCCTGGCCTTGCTGGTCGCGCTCGCGTTCCACACGCTGCGCGCCCGGACCCTGTCGCGCCTGGCGTGGACCTCGGCGTTCGTCGCGGTCTTGCTCACCATCTGGAACCCGGCCGTGCGCAACTTCGCGGTGCGCTGGTTCCCGTTCTACAGCGAGACCCTGGGCCGCGCCTCGCCGTGGGCGGCTCTTGTGTTCGCGTGCCTGGCCGCGGCCCTGGCCGACGGACCGCGCCGCGCAACCTGGCTCGCCGCCTGCGGGTGCGGGCTCGGTCTCGGGATCCTCGCGCCCTGGCTGCCCGCCGGGATCTATGCGGCTCCGGCCGCGTTCGCGGTGCCCCTGCTCGTGGCCGCGCACCGCTGGCCGCGCCTACAGCCCTTCTCCGCCGGCATGGCGTTGATGGGCCTCCCCTTCCTCTTCGGCTACGAAGGGCAGGCCTTCTCCGTTGACAAGCTGGCGCCGGTGGCGGCCTCGATCCTGCTGTGGCCCCTGTGGATGCGTGCCAGAACCGACGCCTCGCGGCTCGAGCGCGCGGCCGCGTTCCTGGTGCTCGCGTGGCTGGGGCTCTGGACCTCCATGGGGTGCCGCATCAACGGCATCAGCTTCCAGTATTTCTTCCGGTGGGTGAGCGCGGGCCCGGCGATCGAGCAGACATGGTGGCTCAACACCGCGCTCACTTTCTTCAAGTACATGGCCGTGCCGCTCCTCGGCCTGCTCCTCGCCAAGCGCATGTCCCCGGACGCGGTCTCGAGCGCCCTGCCCTCGGCCCGCGGCCTCGTGGGCGTCAAGCTCGGTTTGCTGCTCGCATTCGTGGCGGGTTTCGCGTTCTCGAGCGCCGCGGCCCACGCCCCGCCGTTTCTCTACGCGGACGCGCTTGAGGAGCTGCTGGTGTGGGCGCTCATGTCCCTTTTGTTCCTGGGCTTCGCGGATCCCGGTCCGGACAGGTCGGCCCCGCCTCTTGAGACCATCGAGCGCTAGCCCTTCCCGAACCTGGCCAGCACCTTCTTGCGCGCGTTGTCGAGGTCCGAGGGGAAGTCGATCTCGATGACCGGCAGGTCGGACACGTCCACGAAGCGCAGTGTTTCGGTAGGCGCCATGCGCGCCAGGGCGGCCTCGAAGTAGTCGTTCTGCCGGCCCCCGGCCACGAGCTCGCCGAGCGCCTTGCGGAACGCGCCCGTGATCGGCGCGTCGAAGCGCGCCACGCCCACGAACTCGCCCAGGCTCTCCTTGTGCGGCAGGTCCTTGCCGATGCGCACGATGCGGTCGCCGCCGTCCGTGATGACCTTGACCTCCTCGTCGCCGCAGGGCTTCTTCTCCACGGCGAGGCTTGCCGGTGCGGGCCCCTTGACCACGCGCTCGAGCAGCCGCGGCTCGAACAGCACGTCGCCGTTGAGATACACGAAGTCGCGTCCCTCAAACTCCTCGCCCGCGAGCCACAGGGAGTAGGAGGTGTTGGTCTCGAAGAAGCGGTGGTTCACCACGGGCGTGAACCGCATGCCCGGGTGGCGGTGCGCCGCGTGCTCCAGGATCTGCTCGCGCCTGTACCCCACGACCAGCACCACGTCGCGCACGCCGTTCGCGGCCAGGGCCTCCATCTGGAAGTCGAAGATGGCCTTGCCACCCACGTCGAACAGGCACTTGGGCGTGGATTCGGTGAGCGGATAGAGCCGCCGCGCGACCCCGGCGACCAGCACCACGGCGCGCAGCCCGCCGCCCTTCCCTGTCTCGTGTATCATGCCGGATTTCCTCCGTGGTTTCGGTCTGTGGTACGCTAACGGCCTGCCGCGCGCAAGCGCTTCAAAGGAGCTTCCAAACAGTGTCCCGCGTCCTCGACATCTTGCTCGCCGTCGCGAGTTTCCTCCTGTCGCACGCGACCCCCAAGGATCGCCGCCTGCTCGTGCTGGGCGGCCGGCAGCTCGGCGGCAACACCGGGCCGCTGCTCTCCCGTGCGGCCGGCTTCGGCTTTCGCGCCGTGTGGCTCACGCGCAGGACCGAGATCCTGGCCCTTCGCCGCACCGACGTGGTCTCCACGCGCTCCTTGAGAGGCATGTGGCTCGCGGCGCGTGCGGGCGCTGTGGCCCTCACCCACTCCCTCGGCGACTTCGGACCCCTTGTCTTTGCGCGTCGCACGCGGCTGTACAACCTGTGGCACGGCATGCCCGTGAAGCGCATCTCCACCGCGGATCCGGGCTTTGCGACCCGGCGCCACGCGCGCTCCAACATCCGTGAGATGCGGCGCTACGCGGCCATGTTCGCTTCGTCCCCGGCCATGGCCGATCTCTTTGCCCGCACCTTCGGGCTCGAACGCTCGCGCGTCATCGTCACGGGCCAGCCGCGCACGGACGTCCTGCTCGGGCCGGCGCCGGTCGATCCCGGGACGCGCTACGATCCTCCCCTGCCGCCCCACGAGAAGCGCATCCTCTACTGCCCCACGTGGCGCGACGGCCTGCCGGTGCGGCTGTTTCCGTTCGCGGACGCGGACATGGAGGCAATCCAGCGCTTCCTTGAGGAGCGCGATGCGGTGCTCTTCGTACGCACCCACCCCAACGATCCCGGGCGGCTCGAAAGACGCGACCGCCGCGTCGTGCCCATGCAGGGCGAGCTCGTGCCCGAGATCACCTGCGCGCTCGCCGCGTTCCACGTGCTCGTCACGGATTATTCGAGCGTCTATTTCGATTATCTGCTCCTCGACCGGCCCGTGATCTTCCTCGCGTACGACCTTGACGAATATGCTGCAACTCCCGGTTTCTTCATGCCTTTCGAGGACATCTCCGCGGGCCCGTCGCCGGTCACCCAGGCTGATTTTCTGCGCGCCCTCGACGAGGCGCTCGATTGCCCGCAATCCTACGCAGCGGATCGGGAACGGGTTCGCAGGCTGGTTTACGAGCACGCGGACGATCGGGCCACGGAACGCACGCTCGAGTTCCTGAGGCGGGACCTCCTCGGATGAGGTATAACCGCGGGCCATGACCGCCGCCGAAGTCAAAGCCGAGGCCACTGGGAGCGCTTTGCGAACCGGCAAGGTGGCGCTCGTGCGCAACAACTTCCTGCCCTGGTCCGAGACCTTCATCCACGACGAGATCCGCCACCACGAGCGCTACGAGGTGACGGTCTTTGCGCGGCAGTGGCGCAACGCGGACCGTTTCCCGGGCAACCGCGTGGTGGCGGTGGAGCGCGTCCCGCAGGAGCGCAGGCGGCTCGCCTCGGCGTGGTACGCGGCCTTCGGGCGCTCACGGCGGCTCGAGAGCGCGCTCGACGCGGGCGGGTTCTCGATCGTTCACGCCCACTTCGGGCACAACGGGCTGTACGGCCTCACGCTGGCGAGGCGCGCGGGCCTGCCCCTGGTCGTGTCCCTGCACGGCCGCGACGTGACGATCCTGCTCGGCCGCGACAAGTACCGGCCCACGTGGTGGCACTACCTGGCCGGGTACAAACGCCTGTTCCGCGAGGCGCGCCTGTTCCTGGCCGCGTCATCCGAGCTCAAGGAGCTCATCGTGAGCGCCGGGTGCCCCGCGGAAAAGGTCGTGGTGCACAGGCTCGGGATCGACCTTCAGGCCCTGCGGCCGGGTACGCCTTGCGACGGGAACGCCGAGCCGCTCGTGGTCATGGTGGGCAGGTTCGTGGAGAAGAAGGGCCACGCGTACGGCATCGAGGCCATGGCCGCGGCCAGAAAGGCCGGATGCGCGGGACGCCTCGTGATCGTGGGAGACGGACCGCTGCGGCGCGAGTACGAGCGGCTCGTGGCGCGCCTGGGGCTCGAAGGAACGGTTGCGATGCCGGGCGCCCTGTCCCACGCCGAGGTGGCGCGGCTGCTCGCGGGCGCGTCGGTCGTGCTCGCGCCGAGCGTGGTGGCCCGCAACCTGGATCGCGAGTCGGGCCTGATCGTGGCCAAGGAGGCGGCCGCGTGCGGGGTCCCGGTGGTGGGCACGCGCCACGGCGGCATCCCGGAAATCGTCGAGGACGGCGTCACCGGCTTCCTCGTGGAGGAACGCGACTGTCGCGCCATGGGTGAAAAGCTCGCCGCCCTGCTCGGCGACCCCGGGCTGCGGCGGTCGCTCGGCCGCGCGGCGCGTGCCCGGATGGAGCGCGAGTACGACATCGTGGAGCGGGTCCGGGCCCTCGAGGGGCTCTACGACGCGGTCATCGAGGGGCGTGCGCCATGAGCCTGCGCATCGGCTACATCACGGACGAGCGCTTCCCTTCCGTGCACACGGACTGCCAGCAGATGGTCAAGACCGCGGACGCGCTCGGCGGGCAGGGCTGCGCGGTCGACTTCATCCAGCCGAGGCTCGCCCGCCACCTGCTCATGACGCGCAAGAAGCGCAAGACCGACATCTGCCGCGCCTTCAACGTGGAAGGCCGCTTCGAGGTGAGCGACATCCTGCTTTGGCCGGCCTCGGACCTGCGCATCGAGAAGCTCGTCCACGGCCTCGCGGCGCCGCTCGCGGCCCTCCTGCGAGGCTACGACGTGGTGTACACGCGCAACCTCCTGCCGCTGCGGCTCGGCGCGGCCCTCGGCCTGCCCGTGCTCTTCGAGACCTACCGTGCCCTGCCGCGCTCGGATCCGCGCGCCTGGCGAACGGTGGAGAAGGCCGCACGGGCGCCAGGGTTCCTCGGCATCTGCACGCATTCGGGGTACTCGCGCGGCATCATGATCGAGGCCGGCGCGGATCCCGAGTCGGTGGCCGCGATCCCCAACGGGTACGATCCGCGCGACTTCGAGGGCGTGCCGGACAAGGACGGGGCGCGCCGCGAGCTCAAGCTTTCGGGCGACCGCCCCATGGCCGTGTACACGGGCCACATCCGGCCGGACAAGGGCATCGCGAGCGTCGTGGACCTGGCCGAGGACCTTCCCGATGTGTCGTTCGTGATCGCGGGCGGCTCGCCATCGGACGTGGCGCGGGTCGAGTCCGACGTGCGCACGCGCGGTCTTTTGAACGTGCGGCTCGTGGGCCAGGTGCCGGTGGTGCGCGTGCCGTTCTACCTTCGGGCCGCGGACGTGCTCCTGCTGCCGCCCACGTCCGGGGCCCTCGCCGCGGGACGCACCGTGCTGCCCATGAAGACCTTCACGTACCTGGCGGCCGGGAGGCCCGTGCTCGCGCCGGATCTGCCGGACACGGCCGGCATCCTCACGCACGAGGGCAACAGCCTGCGGGTGCCGCCGGACGACCGCAAGGCCGCGGCTTTGGCGCTCTCCCGGCTGGTCCTGGACAAGGGGCTTCGCGAGCGGCTCGGGACGCGAGGAGCCCTTGACGCGGAGCTCTACACTTGGAACGGTCGCGCGAAACGGCTCGTCGAATTCATGGAGCGGCGCAGGACCGCCGCGGGCCGCAAGGGGCGCTGAGCGCAAAGGACACGAATGGGCAGCCTGTTCGAGAAGAAGAGCATCGAGCGCATCCGGGCCGACGCCGAGGCGGGCTATGCGGAAGCGGGGCACGGACACGGCGCGGGCCTGCGGCGCGATCTCAAGGTCCTCGATCTCACCGCGCTCGGCATCGCGGCCATCATCGGCGCGGGCATCTTCTCCATGATCGGCACCGCGGCCAACGCGGGCGGGCCGGCGGTCATCTTCCTGTTCATGTTCACCGCGCTCGCGTGCGGGTTCTCGGCCCTGTGCTACGCCGAGTTCGCCGCGCGCATCCCCGTGGCCGGCTCGGCCTACACCTACGCCTACGCCTCGTTCGGCGAGTTCGTGGCCTGGATCATCGGCTGGGACCTCATCATGGAGTACGCCATCGGCAACATCGCGGTGGCCATCTCCTGGAGCGACTACTTCACGAGCCTGCTCGCCGGCTACGGGCTCAACGTGCCGCCTTTCCTCACCATGGACTTCCTCTCCGCATCGCGCGGTCACGGGGCCGTCGCGGCGCTGGTGGCGGCGGGCCAGTCCCTCGAGCAGCTGCGCGCCGATTCGTCGCTCGCCGCGAGCCTCTCCGCCTTCGACGCGTGGGCGTCCGCGCCGGTGCTTTTCGGCGTGCACGTGGTGTGCGATCTGCCGGCCCTGTTCGTCACGGCCGTCATCACGACGCTCGTGTTCGTGGGCATCCGCGAGTCCAAGCGCGCCAACAACGTCATGGTGGCCATCAAGATCCTGGTCGTGCTGCTCGTCATCGTCCTGGGCGCGTTCTACGTGAACCCGGCCAACTGGGTGCCGTTCGCGCCGAACGGCGCCGCGGGCGTGATGAAGGGCGTCTCGGGCGTGTTCTTCGCGTACATCGGGTTCGACGCCATCACGACCACGGCCGAGGAGTGCCGCGATCCGCAGCGCGACCTGCCGCGGGGCATCATCGGCTCGCTCATCATCTGCACGGTCCTGTACATCCTCGTGGCGCTCGTGCTGACCGGCATGGTGAGCTATACCAAGCTCGCCGTGGGCGACCCGCTCGCCTTCGTGTTCGGGCCGCAGGGCGCGAACCTGCCGTGGATCTCGGGCATCATCGCGCTGTCCGCGGTGGTGGCCATGGCCACGGTGCTGCTCGTGTTCCAGCTCGGCCAGCCGCGCATCTGGATGGCCATGAGCCGCGACGGGCTCCTGCCGCCGATCTTCTCGTCGATCCACACGCGCTTCCGCACGCCGTGGTTCTCCACCATCGTCACCGGGCTCGTGGTCGCCATCCCGTCGCTCTTCATGAACCTGACCGAGGTGACCGACCTCACCAGCATCGGCACCCTGTTCGCGTTCCTGCTCGTGTCGGGCGGCGTCCTGTTCCTCGACCGGGACGACGCGGGCCGCAAGGGCCGCTTCCGGCTGCCGTACGTGAACGGCAGGTGGATCGTGCCGGGCCTGCTCGTCGCCACGGCGCTCGCGCTCGTCCTGTTCGGCCGCGGCGCGCTCGCCGCCTACTTCGATCCGAGGGCGCCGTTCGCCCACAAGATTCCGATCACCATCTACGCCGTGTTCTTCGCGGCCATCGCCGCGCTCTCGTTCGTCAAGCGCCTGTCGCTCATCCCGGTGATGGGCCTGCTCACGTGCGGCTACCTCATGACCGAGCTGGGCGTCACGAACTGGCTGCGGTTCGGCGTCTGGCTCGTGGTCGGGCTCACGCTCTACTTCCTGTACGGCCGCAAGCGCAGCCGGCTGGGCAGATCCGCGGAGCCCCCCTCGCCTGGGGCTCCGCGCTGATGTATACTCCCCCCGCAACGCCGAACCTTAAAGAGGAGCGTCCCATGCAGAAATACCCCATGACCCCGGCGGGGCTCACCAAGCTCCAGAACGAGCTCAAGAAGCTGCGCGAGGTCGACAGGCCCGCCAACATCAAGGCCATCGAGGAGGCGCGCGCCCACGGCGATCTCTCCGAGAACGCCGAGTACAAGTACGCCAAGGAGCAGCAGAGCCTCATCGCGGGGCGGCTCGAGTACCTCGAGGACCACATCTCAAGGGCCGAGGTCATCGACCCGACGAAGCTCAGGGGAGATCGCATCGTGTTCGGCGCCAAGGTCCTGCTCGAGAACCTCGACACCGGCGAGCAGGTCACGTACCGCATCGTGGGCGAGGACGAGTCCAACATCAACGAGGGTCTCATCTCGGTCACGTCGCCCATCGCGCGCAGCATGGTGGGCCGCGAGCCGGGCGACCGCATCCGCGTCGCCACCCCCTCGGGCGTCAAGAACTACGAGATCGAGGAAGTCGAGTTCTGATCGTCGCTTGCGGGCCGTGCCACCCAGCACCCACTCCAATGACCGGCTCGCGAGCGCCGTGGCGCGTCTCAAGCGAGCGATCTCGCTCGCGCTGGCAGGCGGGTCCGACCCGTCGGACAGGTCCGACCTGTCCGACGATCTCGCGCTGCTCGCCCGGGCCTATGAGGACCGTCCCGAGGCCCCCAAGGTGGCCGCGTTCACGGCGGCCATGTGTGATCCCGGGAGCCTGCCCGGCGTAAGCCGCGCGGTGGTGCTCGCCCGCGGCCAGCGCTTCCTGCTCGCGCTCGCCATGGCCATCGAGGACGAGTCCGGCGACGAGACGATGAAGATACGCCGCCGCAGGGACGAGCATTCGGCGCCGTCCGCCGGCGGCACGCCGTTCGACCCGGGCCTGCTCGCGCTCGACGGCGTGGGGCCCAAGACCGCCGCGCGCCTCGCGAGCCGGGGCCTCGCCTCGCCCGTGGATCTGCTCTTCTGGCTCCCGCGGCGCTATGACGACCGCCGCACGATCACGCCGCTCCAAGAGGTTCGCGCCGGCATGCGCGTCGTGATCGAGGGCATTGTGTGCGGCTCGCGGCTCTACGGTCGACCGTGGTCGAGGATCCTGGAGGTCGAGATCGAGGACGGCGCCGCGCGCCTCTTCGGCGTGTGGTTCTCGAACAGGCGCCCCAAGGCCGAGCGTTTCGTGTCAGGCGGTCGCGTGAGGCTCTCGGGGCTCGTGTCGCAGTACAAGGACCGGCTGCAGATCGCTCACCCGGTGGTGGTGGGCGAGGAAGACGACGGCGACCGGCTCGGCCGCGTGGTGCCGGTCTATCCCGAGGTGCCGGGCGTGGCCGGGCGCGTGGTGGAGAAGGCCGTGCGCTGCGCGGCGCGCGACGCGGACCGCCTCGTGACCGACCCCCTGCCCTCGTCAATCGTGGCGCGCCACGGTCTCCTGCCGCTCGCGCAGGCGCTGCGGCTCGTGCACCTGCCTCCCGAGGACGTCACCGCCGCGGAGCTCGACGGGTGGATCGCGGGCAGCTCTCCGGCCCACGAGCGGCTCGTGTTCGACGAGTTCTTCTTCGTGCAGCTGGCCCTGGCCCTGCGCCGGGCGCGCGCCTGCGCGGGCTTGGCCCCGGCCCTGTCCGCATCCCCCGCCCTGTGCGCGGACGCCGGGCGGCTCCTCGGCGTGACGCCCACGCGCGCCCAGGAACGGGTCGTGGCCGAGATCGCGGCGGACCTGGTGCAGCCCCGCCCCATGCAGCGCCTGCTGCAGGGCGACGTGGGCTCGGGCAAGACCCTCGTGGCCCTGGCCGCGATCCTGGCCGCGGTTCGCTCAGGGTGCCAGGCGGCCCTCATGGCGCCCACCGAGATCCTGGCCGAGCAGCACATGCGGGTGCTCCACCCGGTTCTCGAAAAGGAGCGCGTGCGGGTGGCCCTGCACATCGGCGAGGCGCGCTCGTCGACCCGCCGCAAGACCCTCCACGGCCTCGAAAGCGGGCTCGTCGATCTCGCCATCGGCACCCACGCGCTCATCGAGGAGGGCGTTCGCTTCCGTAGGCTCGGCCTGGCCGTGGTCGACGAGCAGCACCGTTTCGGCGTGTCCCAGCGCCTCGGCCTCGTCGGAAAGGGTCCGGACGGCGCCTCGCCGCACCTGCTCGTCATGACCGCCACGCCCATCCCGCGCACCCTGGCCCTCACCGTGCACGGCGACCTCGACATCTGCGTGCTCGACGAGCTGCCGCCCGGACGCAGGCCCGCGAAGACGTCCGTCTGGCCCGTGGGCGAGCGCGAACGGGCCCTGCACGCGGCCGAGGAGGCGGTCGCGCGCGGGGAGCAGGTCTACCTCGTGTGCCCGGTCATCGAGGAGTCCGGCAAGATCGACGCCCGCGCGGCCGAGCAGGTCTTTGCCGAGGTCGCGCCGCGCTTCGGCGCCTCGCGCACCGGGCTCCTGCACGGGCGGCTCGCGCCCGAGGCCAAGGAGGAGGTCATGGACGGCTTCGTGGCGGGCCGCATCCAGGTCCTCGTCACGACCACGGTCATCGAGGTGGGCGTGGACGTGACCAACGCCACGGTCATGATCGTGGACGGCGCCGAGCGCTTCGGGCTGGCCCAGATCCACCAGCTGCGCGGCCGGGTCGGGCGCGGGAGCGCGGCGTCCTTCTGCCATCTGGTGGCCGACCCGCGCAGCGCAGGCGCCATGGAGCGGCTCGACGTGCTCGCGCGGACGAACGACGGTTTCGCCGTGGCCGAGGCCGATCTGCGCCTCCGCGGTCCGGGCGAGATCTACGGGCGGCGGCAGGCCGGGCTGCCGGGCTTCAGGTATGGAGATCTCCGGCGCGACGCGGCCGTGCTCGATCTGGCGCGCGGCGAGGTCTTGCGCGTGCTGGCCGAGGATCCCACGCTCGCGGCTTACGAGCACGCCGGGCTCAAGGAGGAGCTTGCGCGCCGCATCCTGGCCGGAGACGAGCCGGTGGCCGAGGAGGCCGGATGAAACGCTCCCTCATCGCATGGGCGCTCGCGGGCGCGGTCGCGGGCCTGTTCCTCGGGCTCTTCGACACCGTTCTGCTCGTGGCCGCGCGCGTCATGTTCTTCGACGCGAGTGAGATCCTGCGGACGTCGGCCGAAGCCGTGGCGCTGACGACCGGCGCCGGGCTCGCGGCCCTGACCCTGATCGGCCTCCTCGCGCACGGTTTCGCGGTCGTGTCGCGCGCCTTGCGCATCGAAGGCAAACCCTGGCCAAGAACGCTCCTCGCGGGCGCGCTCCTCGCGGTCCCGGCCTTCCTCGCCCTGTGGCGGCTCACCAGCGGACCTCAGGCCAGCCTCATGCCGGGCCGGTCCCTCGCCGTTGCCCTCGCGGCCGCGATCGCGGGGCTCTTGTCCGGAATCGCGGCCGTACGCCTGCCCGCCCTGGCCGGCCGCTCGCCAGGCGGCCGCAACCGGGCCGCCGCAACCGGGCTCGCTTGCGCCGCGGCGCTCCAGATGACCGACCTTTCGGTGCTCGTGCGCCTGTACCCCGTGTTCCACGCCGGGCTTACGGCGCTGGCCTTCGTCATCGGCGGCGTCGGCGTTTTCCTCGCGATCGAGCCCGTGATCGGTCGCCTGCCGCGTCGTCTCCCGGTTGTGGCCGTCGCCTCGGCCGTGCTCCTCTGCGCGCTCTCGCTCGTCCTCCTCATGAGGACGCAGAACCCCCGCTTCGTAGTCGGCGAGCGCACGGCCGCCGCGAGCGACGTCCTCGACATGGCGCGGCTCCTCGCACCCCGCGCAAAGGACACGGCCGCGGCCTCGGTCGAACCCGACGCAAGCGAGATCGCCGCGCAGGCCGGACCGTTCATCTCGCGTCCGGGCAGCACCGTGATCATGATCTCGGTCGACGCCATGCGCTACGATCGCCTGGCCGCCCTCGGCGCGTCCCGCCGCGTGGCGCCCAACCTGGACGCCCTCTCGGAACGCTCCGTGCTCTTCGCGCGCGCCTACACGCCCGTCCCGCACACGTCCTACGCGCTCTCGTCCCTGCTCACGGGCAAGTACACGCGGCCGCTCTTCGACGTGCCGGGCGCGTCCCAGGTGCACGAGACCTGGCCCGAGATCCTGCAGCGCTTCCGCTACAAGACCGCCGCGTTCTTCACGCGCGCCGTGTTCTTCATCGACCGCGCCAGGTTCGAGCCGTACAGGCGCACGAGCTACGGCTTCAGCTGGCGCAAGGTCGACTACCTGCTTTCGGCCGAGGACCGCGTGGATCAGCTCATGGCGTTCCTCGAGACAGTGCGTGGCCGGAAGAGCCCGGCCTTCGCCTGGGTGCACTTCTTCGAGCCCCACGAGCCGTACGACGAGACGTGTCTCGACTTCGGCCCCGCCGACGTGGATCGCTACGACTGTGAGATATCGCGGGTCGACAAGGCGCTCGGACGCCTGCTCCCGTACCTCGACGAGGCGTTCCCCGAGGCGATCGTGATCGGGCTCGCGGACCACGGCGAGGAGTTCGGCGACCACGGCGGCCGCTACCACGGGACCACCCTGTACGACGAACAGGTGCGCGTGCCGCTCATGATCCGCGTGCCCGGCATCGAGCCGCGCGTGGTGCACGAGCCCGTCAGCCTCGTGGATCTGCAGGGCACGGTGCTGCGCATCCTGGACGTCCCGGTCCCGACGCGCGTCCGATCGCGCGATCTCGCCGGGCTCATGGTCGGCAAGGCCGGACCCTCGGACGCCTGCTCCGAGGTGCATGATCTCGCCATGGTCGTGAGCGAGGGCCACAAGCTCGTCTGCGACCGCGTGGACGACGTGTGCCGCCTCTACGATCTCGCGGCCGATCCCCATGAGACGCGCTCCGTGGCCGGCGAGAAGCCGGAAATCGCGGCGCGGCTCAAGGCCAGGCTCCTCGCGTGGGGCAGGAGCCACGCGAGGTACGAGCTGCGTCCGGTGGAGGCGCAGGGTGCAACCGGGTGGCCCGCGGCGGTGCAGGTCGCTCTCGGCGGAGATCCTTCGGCCGTGCCCGGGCTCATCGACGTGCTCTCGCGCGACGGTCGGCCCGCGGTGCGGCGCAAGGCGGCCGAGCTGCTCGCGAGGCTGTGGGGCTCGCGCGACGCGGCGTCCGTCGCCTCGATCGATGCCCGGGGTGATCCCGAGGTTGCGGGGTGGCTGGCGGTGATCCGCACCGGCGCCGGCGTGGCGGTCGACCTCAAAGGACTGCAGGCCGCTGCGCCCATGCTCTCGTCGGTCTGGCGAGCGCTTGCTGCGAGCCGCGTGCGCGCGGGTGATCGGGACGCCGTTCCGGATCTGATCGCGGTCATCGGCGATAAGGATCTTCCGGCGGACGAGCGGTCGCGCGCCGTGGTCCTGCTCGGCGAATCGGGTGACGCGGACGCCGTGGACGGCCTCGTCAAGGCCCTCGACGAGTACCAGCTCATGCCGGACGCGGCCGCGGCCCTCGGGCGCTTGCGCGACGGGCGCGCGGTGAAGCCCCTGCTCGCCGCGCTCGAGCCCGAGACGTTCGCCGAGCGCAGGGGCGCCATCGTGCGGGCGCTCGGCCGCATCGGCGGGAGTGAGGTCGTCCCCGCGATCTCGAGCGAGCTGCAAAGGGACGATCCCACGCCCGGTGCGCTCGCGGCGCTCGACGACCTCGGCGCGCTGCCTCGCCGCGGCGCGAGGCTCCCGTCACGGATCCCAATCGTGGCCTTTGGCGCACCCGCGGGCCCGCTCACGCCTCGTCTCGCCTCGGTGGCTCGCGCGATCCTGCGCGTCGCGGCCAAGGCCGACGGCGGCTCGGTCGTGGTCGCGTGCAACGGAGCGGCCGCCGGGCGCCTGCCGCTCGTGGCGGGCGAGCAGGAGTCCGCGGTCGAGCTCTCGGGCTGCGCGAGCCGGAATGGCCGGCCGCTCGTGGTCACCCTCTCGATCACCCCGGCCGATGTCGAGGCCGAAATCAGGGCTATGGCCCTGATCAAGGATCTCGCCGGAGAACCGGCACGGAATCGCGGACCAGGAGCCGCGCGGCGATGAAATCGTCGTGGCCGAGCAGGAGGGCCTTGGAGACCACGCGGATCGCCGCCTCTTCGCGCTCCGCCACGATGCCGTCCGCGGCGGCCACGCGGAACAGGGCGCGAAGGAGCTCTCGCTTCTCGTCCGGCGTCGCCACCTCGTTGATCATCCGCGCGTAGAAGTGATCCTCGATGGACAGGAGCTGCACGCGCTCGGTCTCGATGAGCCCGACCACGCGCCGGGCGCTCTCAGGGCCGAGGCCGTGCACCTGCTCGAGCACCTCGCCGATTCCGGCGAGCTCCTCGGGGGCCAGCTCCAGGTCGGCGTAAGCCACCCGGCCGAGCAGGCCCGCCCAGCCGGTGATGCGCTTCACCTCGTCGACCGGCCGGCCGTCGAGCATCTTCTCGATCGCCGCGAACAGGCTGCCCAGATCCTTGTTGCCGCGTTGCGGGCTCTTTCCCCCGAAGATTGTCGTCCAGTCCATGCGACGAGCCTACCGGGCGGGTGGCGTTTTGCAAGCAGAGGCGCACGGGAGGCTCCTGGAATCGCGATCCGTTGCGCCTCCGCGAGCGGACATCACGCGCCTCTCACCTGCAGGCCAGGCTCAGCAGCGATAGCGGCCGCACCAGCCACGGCGCTCCGCCTCGGTGTCGCCCTCTTCGAGGTAGGGCGCGCGAAAGAAACGCTCGTGCTGGTGAACGCGGATTTCGAGCTCGCGCACGAGCGGCTCGTCGTCCTCGATATCCTTCAGATAGGCCTCGAGGCCGATCTCGTTGATCGAGGGGTGCGTGCGGGTGCGGTGCCCGCTTTCCTGGCGAGCGCGGGAACGGTCCAGATCGTGAGCGCGGCGCAGCCGGCCGCCGCCAACACGCACCATGCCTCGAGCCTTGGCCGCCGATTCATGGAGGCACCCGCTCCTCTTCGACCTTGATCGGTTCTCCTGGGGCGAGCCCCGCGCGCGCCCTCGGGTTCGAACACCTCAGGTCGCCGTTTTATTCAGTTCGATTCGGCCCGCTCGTCCGGCGGTCCTCATCCGGACTCACATACGGGCTCACGGCTCATACTCGTACGCGCCCATGTCGGCCAGCACCCCATCCGCGCCCTTGCCCGCAACGTCGACGCGGCTGTGACCCAGGATGTCGGTGACAGGCGCGACCGCGTCGTCGGCCGCGTCGATGCAGGGCGAGCCCGCGGAGAGACGCAGGTCGAGAACGGAGTAGAAGCCACCGGACGGGACGTGCCCGGACATGTCGCCCCAGACGTAGATCGTGTCCTCGGTGTTGTCCGCGATGTAGAAGCTGAGCTCGTCCTCGGCACCGCCATCGACCTCCGCCGCGACGCCGACCGTGACGAACATGCCCTTGAGCGCGCCCACGACCCACGACTTGGAATCGTCCCCGAGCGCGGTCTGGTACACGGTTTCGTCGTACGTCACCTCGGACCAGGTTCCCGCGATGGCCGGGTCGTCGAACAGCGGGTCCGCGTCGAGGTTGCCGTTCGTGGTGTAGCCGCCGTTCTCCACATCGCTCTTCGAAACGTTGATCACGGTATCGGCCTTGTCGATTTCCACAGGGCCGTCCCCCCACAGGATCGAGCCCTGCACGTCGACGGTGCCGAAGTCGTCGCTGTAGACCGCGCCGCCCTGCGCGTAGGCCTCGTTGCCGTGGAACGTGGAGCTCGCGATCCCGACCGTCCTCATCGTGTTCCAAATCGCCCCGCCCGATCCGCGAGCCACGTTCCCGACGAACACGTTGCTCGTCAGCGTGACGCTCGGCACGTGCGCCGAGTAGCCCAGCCTGTAGGCCGCGCCGTCGCCTTGCGTCCAGTTGCCGGAGAAGATGCTGCGGCTGACCGTGGCGCCCCCGTCGTAGTTCTCGATGCCGCCGCTGTACTGGCCGGTGCAGAAGTTGCCCGAAAAGACGCAGTCCTCGATGACCGGCGTGCTCGGCTCCACGCTCAGCATGGCGCCGGCATACGGCGACGAGTTGCCCGCGAACACGCAGCCCTTGTAACGGCACGAGTCCGATTCCGTGAAGGAGTTCGTCGCGCCGACCCCGTAGTTGGAGATGAAGAGGCTGTTCTCGACCGTCACCTTCCCGCCGTTGATGGCGAGCCCTCCGCCGTGGTTCCTCGTGAACACGCAGCCCCGTATCGTCCCCGTCACCGTGTCGTTGACCATGCCGCCATTGTCGTTGTCCTCGAACACGCAGCTCTCGATGGTCAGCACCCCCGCCACCGAGCCGTTCATCGCGTTGTACATCCCGCCGCCCCGCCCCTTCGAGGCGGCATTCACCACGAAGCGGCAGTTTCGGACCGTGGGCGCGACGTCCACATTGTACATGCCGCCGCCATTGGTGTCCGGCGAATTCCCCCGCGCGTCGCCCCCCGTGATCGTGAACCCGTCGAGGATGGCGTCGTCGCTGCCGGTCACCACGTGGAAGACCTGATTGCTCCCGCCCACATCGTGGCCGTCGAGGATGGTTTCGTTCTGCCTCCAGTCGCGCTCGTCCCGGCTGGTCTCATCGCCCGCGAAGCCGCCGTAGACGTAGACCTCGGGCGCGAGCTTGACCGTGTTCTTCCAGTTGTCCGCGAAGATGCTGTACAGACCCTTCGCCACCCACACCTCGCAACCGCCGGTCTGGCCCGCCGCGGAGTTGATCCCCTGCTGCACGGTCGGAAACGCGGTCCCCCAGGAGAGCCCGTCCGGGCTCACGGCCGTCGCGGCCACGTTCACGTAGCGGTGGCACGCCGGGTTCGGATCGGTATCCCAGTCGGAGTCCCCGTCCCCGTCCGTGTCGCCATCGCCATCGGCGTCGGACCCGGCGTCAATGCCGGGCCCGGTGTCGGTCGCCGTGTCGCCGCTGTCCGGAGCGACCTCGTCCACGTTCTTGCAGCCGGTCGCACAAGCGATCGCGACCGCGAGCGTCAGGAGCAGCCTCGTATGGTCTTTCATCTTCTCCTCCTTGCGATCACGAAGCTCACCACACGAACGAGCTCTCCCGCAGCACCACGCCCCATTCGACGACGACGAACCCATTGCGGTCGAACCCGGTGGGCAAGGGTTGATCCATGACCGGGCACGTCTCCTCGCCGATGATGACGAGCCACAATCGGAGCACGCTGTCCGGCCGTGGCTCGACATCAAGGCCGATCTGCCGATCCACGTACACGTTGTCCTGCGGATACACGCGATAGCACGGCGCGTAAGGCAGATGCTCGCTCCAGTAGCCCAGGAAGTTGCCTGTCTCGCTCGCGGTCAGACCGAGTGTGGGCAGCGTCTCCTCGAACCAGGAGAAAATCCGCTCGGCCGGAACCGCCCAGCCGTGTTCGAGCTGGAAATCCCAGTGCACGCGGGCCGTGTAGTAGAGATAGTCGTACTTGCCATCGAGCCGACCCGACGGCTCGGCCCACACGTCCCAACCGTCGCCGTATTCGGGCACGGTCCTCTTGAGCGCGCATCCGTCGGCCGGCTCCAGCGCGACCGAAACCCGCTCGGCGGTCTCGGGATAAAGGTAGATGGCCGGCGCTCCGCCGTCCGCAGGCTGTTTGTCGTCATCATCATCGCCGCAGCCGAGTGCCAACCCACCCAGCCCGAGCAGCAGCGCGATGAGCATCCATCTGCCCATGGTCATGGTTTCGTTCCTCCCATGCTGTCCACTCCTCCGCCTCACGGCTCGAATTCGTACGCGCCCATGTCCGCGAGGACGCCGCTTGCGCCCTTGCCGGGGACGTCCACCCTGTCGTGGCCGAGCGCGTCCTTGGCCGGCGCGACCGCGTCGTCGGCCGCGTCGATGCAGGGCGAGCCCGCGGAGAGTCGCAGGTCGTAGATCTCGTAGCCGTCTCCGACGCTCACGAACGCACTCACATCGCCCCATACGCGCATCTCGGTCGTCGTGTTCGAGGCGACGTACGCGAAGCGCGCGTCGTTTGCTGCGTCGGGCTTGACGAAAAGTCCGGTCAGCGAGGCGGGCGTCCAGGACGCCGTGGAGTCCGTGAGGACCGTCTGGAACGTGGCCGCGTCGTACGCGACCGCGGTCCAGGTGTTGCCGGTTTGCGCGGGGTATCCGGCAAAGAGCGGATCGGCTGACGTGTTCCCGGCGCCCGAGTGGCCGCCCTGCACGTCGCTGTAGGTGACCGTGGTGATCGCGTTCTGGGACGAGATCTCCTCGGGTCCGTTGCCCCACAGGATCGAGTTCGCCACGTTCACGGTGAAGAGATGCTCGCTGAAGATCGCGCCGCCGCTCGTGCCCGCCTCGTTGCCCGCGAAGGTGCAGTTCGTCACCTTCGAATCGTGCTGGTTGTAGATCGCACCGCCCGAGGTCGCGGCCACGTTTCCCGCGAAGACGCAACTTGCGAATGTCGCGTCGGTCTCGCCCGAAACGCATACGCCGGCGCCGAAGCCGGCCGAGTTTCCGGTGAAGACGCTGTTGCCGAACGACATGGTGTTTCCCCAGTCGCTGAAAAGGAGCATTCCTCCGCCACAAGGGAGCAAGCTGTCGCCACCTTGGTTCCCCGAAAAGATGCTGTCTTTTACCACCGGATTGTTGTGGAAGAACCACGCACCTCCTGGGATGTTGTCGAGGAAGCGGCATTTGGAGACTTCCGCCGTACCATTGCTCAGGTTGATACCGGGCCCGGAGTTCTTGGAAAATGTGCTCCCACGTAGGACGACATCTATGGTCGTTGTATCGATAATTCCCTCATAAAACATCGTGGTATTTCCTACGAACGTGCAATTCACGACAGTGAGCTTGCCGCTATCGCTGGAGATGGCCGCGCCGGCATTGTTCTCGAACGTGCTGCCCTCCACTTCCACGGAGCCGCCTTCGAAGATGACGACCGGCCTGCTCCCGTTCCCGATGAAGGCGCTGCTCTCGACGCGAAGAGGCCCGTACGCGGTGAGGATGCTCGTGCCACCTATGGCATCGCCCGATTCGCCGATCGTATTGCCCGAGAATCGGCAGCCCGCCACGAGCAGCGAGCCGTAGATGCTGAAGATCGCCCCGCCCTCGATCGCGGCGTGGTTGTCCTCGAAGTCGCAGTTCATGACCGCGACCGAGCCGTCGTGATTGTAGAGCCCGGCGCCGTGATCGTTGGGCGTCTTGCCGATGGCGTTGCCGTGCCGGATCGTGAAGCCGTCGATGAGCGTGTTCTTGGCGCCGGTCACCACGTGGAACGCCAGCATGTTCTCGTCCGGACCCTCGTGCCCGTCGAGCACCGTGACGTGCACGGCGGGGTCACGATCGTCCACCGAGGTCTCGGTCCCAGCGAACCCGCCGAAGACCCCCACGCCGGGCGCGAGCCGGAGCGTGTCGGTGAAATCGGTTTTCCACACGTAGTACGTCCCTTGCGCGACCCACACCTGACACGCGGCATAGGTCGAGTCGTCGGCGAGGAACGCGGCAGCAGAGTCGATGCCCTCCTGCACGGTCTTGAAGGCTGTTGCCCACGAGGCCCCGTTCGGTGACGCGGCGGTCGACTCCGCGTCCACGTGCCTCACGCAGCCGGTCTCCATGAACACGTCCGTATCAATGATCGAATCCGTATCCGTGTCCGGGCCGCCGTCCGGGACCGAATCGGTGCTCTTGTGCGTCTCCGTGTCCGAATCGCTGTCCGAATCTGTGTCCGTGTCCCCGTCCGTGTCGGCGTCGGTATCACCACCCGTATCGCTGTCGCCATCGGCATCGGCGTCTGGGCTGGCGTCAATGCCGGGCCCGGTGTCGGTCGCCATGTCGCCGCTGTCCGGAGCGACCTCGTCCACGTTCTTGCAGCCGGTCGCGCAAGCGATCGCGACCGCGAGCGTCAGGAGCAGCCTCGTATGGTCTTTCATCTTCTCCTCCGAATCCCTACTGCAGCACCACTCCCCACTCCACCGCCGTGAACCCCGTGCGCGTGAGCGGCTCGATCGCTGGCGCGGGCAGCTCGTCGCACGTCTCGCGCGGCTTCACCACGAACCACAGGCGCATCATCGTGTCCGGCGCCGGGTCGACCGTCAGCGTCATCATCTGCGACACTTGTTCGTCGAGCTGAGGGTAAACGAGATAGCAGGTCGCCTTCTGGAGCCCGGGTTTCCAGTAGGTGATGAAGTCCGCGATCTCGTTCTGCGTGAACCCGTAGATCGCGAGCGTGCTCTCGAAGAAATCGAAGATCTGCGGCTGCATGACGGCCCAGCCCTCGGTGTCCTGCGCCGGCTCCTCGACACGGGACTCGTAGTACAGGTAGTCGTAGATCCCGTTGATCAGCCCCGACGGCTCCACGGTCACGTTCCAGCCATTCCCGTACTCGGGGATCGAGACCAGCAGGTCCCCTGACTGCGCGAGCCCGAGGGTCCCCTTCACTTGGGTTGTCGCCTCCGGATACAGGTAGATGTTCGGGGCGGAGGCGACCAACGGATAACTCACGCAGTCGTCGCTGCAGCTTTTGCAGCCCAGGTCCACGGGCGGGTCGTTGTACTCGAGGTAGTTCTCCGAGCCCGAGGGCCCGGCGTCGCCGTAGCAGCGCTCCTCGAGCCCGCTCCTGCACTCTTCCTCGCTTGCGGCGATGAGGCAGATTTCATCCATCCCGCCCCCGCCCCCGCCGGCATCGGAAGACGAGCCGGCGTCGCCACAGCCCCGGTCAGGGTGGATGCACAGCCCCGTGCACGTGCCCTCTCCGCCGGTATCCGGTCCGCCGTCCAGCTCGGAAGCGGTGTCCGTGCCGGTGCCAGTGCCGGTGTCAGTGTCAGTCGCGGTGTCCGTGTCTCCGTCCGAGTCGGAGTCCGTGTCGGAATCGCCGTCCGTGTCCGAGTCGGCACCACACGACGCGTCGCACAAATAACCCGCATCGTGCTCGACATATCCGCCCTTGTCCGGGCCACAAGCCGCAAAGAGAACCATCGCGATGATCGCAAGCCATGCCATCCTCATTGTGTCTTCCGCCTTTCTCCGCCTACTGGAGCACCACGCCCCATTCCACAACCGTGAACCCGATGCGCGCGAGCGGCTCGATCGCGGGCGCGGGCAGTTCGTCGCACGTGCCCCTCGGCTCGACCACGAACCACAAACGTCTCACTGTGTCCGGCGCCGGGTCGACCTTGAGCCCCACCATCTGAGAGACCTGCCGGTCCAACTGCGGATAGATCATGTAGCAGGCAGAGCGCGGCAGCGCGGGCTCCCAGAAGACCAGGAAGTCCGCGATCTCGTTGTTCTCGAACCCGTACGCCGCGAGCGTGTCCTCGAAGAACGGAAAGATCCCCGCGCGCTCGATCGTCCACCCCTCCGCGTTCTGCGCGTCGAGGTTCACGATGGCCTCGTAGTAAAGATAGTCATACTTGCCGTCGATCAACCCTGACGGCTCCACGCTCACGTTCCATCCATGGTCGTACTCCGGCACCGATACCGGGATGCTCCGCCCCTGATCGGTTTCCAGGGTCACGTGCACGTCGCGGGTCGCCTCGGGGTACAGGTAGATGTTCGGAGCCGCGGCGAGCTGAGGGTATTCCACGCAGTCCGCGCTACAGCTGTCGCAGCCCGGATTGAAGTTCGTTTCCAGATATCCCTGCAGAGCTCCCGGCTGCGCGGTGCAGTGCTCGAGGAGATCTTTTCGGCATTCCTCCTCGCTTCCGGCGATGAAGCACATTTCGATCATCGGCCCGTTGGTCCGGTCGCACAGCCCCGCGCAGGTGCCGTTCCCGTTGTCGCACGCCGACGCGAGCAGGAGCACCGGAACCATCAGCAGAATCGGACTCGCCGCTTTCCTGTTCATCTTGCTTTCCCTTCAGACCCGTCGCCGGGACACGAGCACGCCGATCGCACCGACCAGCAGCATCAAGAACGGCAGCCCGCCCTCGCCCGCCGGGGCGCCCACGCCCACCATGCTGCACCCCGACGAGCCGCCCTGGTCGTCCTTGAGGCACGGGGCGCCCTCGTCCTTCACGTCGATGCCCTCCGTGTCGACTTGCTCGTCCCCGTAGCGCACGGCGCGCAGCGTGTAGGTCGTCATCCCCGGCGGCACGCACGTGTCCACGACCTCATAGCGCTCGATCGGAAAGCACGGATCGCAGCATTCGGGAACGGAATCGCCGTCGCAGTCGTAGCCAGGGCCCGCGTCGTCGCCGCAATCCCCCATGGTGTCGTCGCAGCAGAACGTGCCGCTCGACACGGGCTCCGTGTTGGTGATCACCACGCCGTCGGTGACCGTTGCTGTCCCCTGCGGGCCGTCGCGGGTAACCTCGCACGCGACCTTCTCGCTGACGCAGCCTGACATGTTCACACAGTAGACCTCGATCTCGAGCGTCACATCCTGTCCCTTCTGCGAGAGCGACCGTATATCCGCCTCTGTCGCGCAGTCGGCCGAGACGCGGCTCGTAGCGAACGCGACGACGATGCCTGCCAGGGCTCCGATGCACAGCTTGTTCATGGCTCCCCTCCTCCTACTGGAGCACCACGCCCCACTCCACCGCCGTGAACCCCGTGCGCGTGAGCGGCTCGATCGCTGGCGCGGGCAGCTCGTCGCACGTCTCGCGCGGCTTCACCACGAACCACAGGCGCATCATCGTGTCCGGCGCCGGGTCGACCGTCAGCGTCATCATCTGCGACACTTGTTCGTCGAGCTGAGGGTAAACGAGATAGCAGGTCGCCTTCTGGAGCCCGGGTTTCCAGTAGGTGATGAAGTCCGCGATCTCGTTCTGCGTGAACCCGTAGATCGCGAGCGTGCTCTCGAAGAAATCGAAGATCTGCGGCTGCATGACGGCCCAGCCCTCGGTGTCCTGCGCCGGCTCCTCGACACGGGACTCGTAGTACAGGTAGTCGTAGATCCCGTTGATCAGCCCCGACGGCTCCACGGTCACGTTCCAGCCATTCCCGTACTCGGGGATCGAGACCAGCAGGTCCCCTGACTGCGCGAGCCCGAGGGTCCCCTTCACTTGGGTTGTCGCCTCCGGATACAGGTAGATGTTCGGGGCGGAGGCGACCAACGGATAACTCACGCAGTCGTCGCTGCAGCTTTTGCAGCCCAGGTCCACGGGCGGGTCGTTGTACTCGAGGTAGTTCTCCGAGCCCGAGGGCCCGGCGTCGCCGTAGCAGCGCTCCTCGAGCCCGCTCCTGCACTCTTCCTCGCTTGCGGCGATGAGGCAGATTTCATCCATCCCGCCCCCGCCCCCGCCGGCATCGGAAGACGAGCCGGCGTCGCCACAGCCCCGGTCAGGGTGGATGCACAGCCCCGTGCACGTGCCCTCTCCGCCGGTATCCGGTCCGCCGTCCAGCTCGGAAGCGGTGTCCGTGCCGGTGCCAGTGCCGGTGTCAGTGTCAGTCGCGGTGTCCGTGTCTCCATCCGAGTCGGAGTCCGTGTCGGAATCGCCGTCCGTGTCCGAGTCGGAGTCCGAGTCCGAATCACCGTCGGGACCGGAGTCGTTGGCCGTGTCCCCGCCGTCCGGAGTCGCGTCCTCTGCGTTCTTGCACGCTGGCGCGCATGCGATCACGATCACGAGCCATGGAAGCAGCTTCGTATGGTCTTTCATCTTCTCCTCCTTGCGATCACGAAAGTCGCCGTTCCCACGAGCAGCATCACAAGCGCCAGCCCTCCCTCGCACGCCTGAGATCCCACGCCGACGACGCTACATGCTGATTCGCCTGGAATGCATGGATCGCCCGTGTCCTCCACCGCGATGTCAGCAGTGCCCGCATCATGGGCCTTGAAGCCTTCGAACATCGCGGCGAGGAGCGTGTACCTCGTCTCGCCCGGCGGCACACAGCCGTCGACGATTTCGTAGATGGCGGACGAGAAGCACGGCTCATGGCAACCCGCGATCGAGTCGCCGTCGCAGTCGTAGCAGGGTCCGGCGTCGCCGTCGCAGCCTTCCATATCCTCGGGCCCGTAGCAGAACGTGTCGGTCCACACCGGCTCGCTGGCCGACAGCACCGGGTCGTCGAAGACCGTCACCTTCCCCTGGGGGCCTTCCCGGATGAGCTCGCACGTGGTGTTCGCGTTGTGACAAGCATCGTAATCGACATCCGCGATCGCGATCTGCAGCACCACGTCCTGCCCCTTTTGAATGAGGGAGTGAATGGATGGCGGCGCACCCGAGTCCGCCGAGGCACGGCCCGCCACGAGACCAGCGACAACGCATCCCAGGAATCCGATTGTCCGTAGCCTTGTCTTCATGATTCTCTCACGGCTTGTGATGCTGATCGTATCACCGCTGTCCCGAGGGAGCAGCATGTACCGTGCCATGAGATGGCAGGTGATACCTCGTGTGCAACTGTCCGTATTTGCTTGTTTCCGCGGAGGGTGAACCGCGGACATTCGGCCGAGATTGTCCACGGGCGTGGACTGATCCTGAAATCAGTTCAGCCCCCGCAACGACGCTACCTGGCCTTGCCCTGCCCGGCCACGGCCTGCATGGCCTTGGCCACGGCCTCGGCGTCGCCCAGGTAGGCACGTTTGAGAGGCTTCAACGCCCCGTCGAGCTCGTACACGAGCGGGATGCCGGTGGGGATGTTGACGCCCACGATCTCGTCCGGCGGCACGTCGTCCAGGTACTTGACGAGCGAGCGGATGGTGTTGCCGTGGGCAACGACCAGCACGCGCTTGCCCGCACGCACCGCGGGCGCGAGCGTCTCGTGCCAGAACGGCAGGAAGCGCGCCACCGTGTCCTTGAGGCACTCGGTGAGCGGGATATCCCCTGGCGCGAGGTCCTTGTAGCGCGGGTCGCGGCCCGGCCACATGTCGTCCGTGGGCTTGAGCGCCGGCGGCGGGGTGTCGTAGCTGCGGCGCCAGATCTGAACCTGCTTCTCGCCGAACTTGACCGCCATCTCGGACTTGTTGAGCCCTTGCAGCGCGCCGTAGTGGCGCTCGTTCAGACGCCACGAGCGCGTGACCGGGATCCACGCCTGGTCGAGCTCGTCGAGCACGGTCCACAGCGTGTGGATGGCGCGCTTGAGCACCGACGTGTACGCAACGTCGAAGACGTATCCGCTCTCGCGCAGGAGCCTTCCGCCCTCGTGCGCTTCCTTGCGGCCCTTTTCCGACAGATCCACGTCGACCCAGCCCGTGAACCGGTTCTCCTTGTTCCACTCGCTTTCCCCGTGCCTGATGAGGACGATCTTGTGCATGCGGCGCTCCTCCATTCTGTCCGGCCCTCCCGGGCGCGGGCCATCATACCTCCGGCACGACCCCGCGCGCCAGGCGCACCCGCAAGCCGCCGTTGACGAGCGCGAGCGAAGTGTCGAGGTCGAGGCGCGTGCGATCGAGCAGGCGCTTGTCGCCGCTCAGGATCGCGACGTTCCAGCCCCGGCAGCGCTCGCGCAGCACGTCGCCGAGCCGCGCGTAGAGATCGCGCAGGTCCTTGCCGTTGTCGGTGCGCACGCCCCAGGGCGGATTGGTGACGACCCAGCCCTGGCCCCGCGGCGGCGAGATGTCCGACACCGAGAGGCGCTCGAACCGGATGCGGTCCGCGACCCCTGCCCGCTCCGCGTTGGCGGTTGCCATGCGGATGGCGCCCGCGTCGCGATCCGAGGCCATGATGATTGGCGTTCCCCCAGGGGCGGGGGTCGCCTTGCCCGCTATCATCGACTCCCAGCGCCCGCGATCGAACCCCGGCCAGTCCATGAACGCGAAGCGCCTGCCCCTGCCGGGCGCGATTCCCTCGGCCATGCGCGCCGCCTCGATGGCGATGGTGCCGGACCCGCAGAACGGGTCGAGGAGCGGCGACGCGCGATCCCAGCCCGACGCGAGCAGCATGACCGCGGCCAGGGTCTCGCGCAAAGGCGCCTTGGCCACGGCGAGCCTGTAACCGCGCCTGTGCAGGAGCTCGCCGGACGAGTCCGCGGCGATGGTGCATGCATCGCTCTCGAAGCGCACGAAGATCGTCTGCGCCGCTCCCGCGCCCTCGTCGTCCTGGGGCTCGTGCAGCCTGGGAGGCTCACCCAGCCTGTCCGCGATGGCGCCCGCCACGCGCTCGGCCACGGCGCCCGTGTGGTACAGCCGCGACTTGTGGCAGGCCACGCGGATGGCCACGGACCCACCCGGCGCAAAGACGCGCTCCCACGGCAGGCGCGCGGCCTTCTTGCGCAATTCCGAGAACGCGGCGGCGCGGAATTCTCCGAGGATGGCGAGAACCCGATCGGCCGTGGCGAGCCCCAGGTTCGCGCACCACAGATCGCCCTGCCCGCCGTAAAACGCCACGCGTCCCGGCGCGATGCCCGCGGTGTGCTTTTCGGGAACGAGCCCGAGGCGCTCGAGCTCGAGTGCGACAAACGGCTCAAGCCCCGGCGCGGTGACGACGTGAAAGGAATCCATGCGGCGAGAGCGGCCCGCTCGCCCGCGATCGGCAAACGGGCCACGTCCCTGCGAAGATCAGTCCTGCTTCCCGGCCTTCTTCTTGGCCTTCTTCTCCTTCTTCTCCTTGGCCGTCAGCTTGGGCTTGTTCCCCTTCTCTTTCTTCTGCTCCTTGTTCGCCATGAGAGGCCTCCTTTCGAGCTCAACGAGTTGTGCCCATTTTGCTCGGGATCGACGCTCTTGGCAAATATCCGGTGGATCAGGCGGGAGCTGACATGAGCGGGAACGCCTCGATCTACTTGCCTCCGTCGGCGCTGCCGTCGGCGCTGCCGTCCGCTCCGCTGTCGGCTCCGCCATCGGTGCCACCGTCCACGTCCGAATCGCCGTCTGTGTCCGTGTCCGTGTCACCGTCCGTGTCGGTATCGCCATCCGTGTCGCTGTCGGTGTCGCTGTCCGTGTCGCCGCCGCCGTCGACGTCGGTGTCGCCTCCGTCACCTGCATCCCCCGCGTCGTTGCCGCCGTCCACGGTCGTGTCCGTGTCGTTGTCGTCGTCGTCACCGCATGCGGCGACCATGAGGCCGAGCGCCAGACACGTCATGAGAATCGTAATCAAGGTTTTCATCGTCGTTCCTCCGAGGCTGTCGTGAAGGGCTCATTCCCTCGGTCTCTCCTACAAGCGATAGTCGTGCCAAGCACTCAACGTTCCGTAATCACTTGGAAACGCCTATTCCGGAGCATCGCGAGGTGTGGCATTCCGATCACAGTTCGGGCGCCGGACAACCCCGGGGATCGTGGCGGGATGACGAACGAGCCTCCTCTACCACCCGCACTTCTTCCCCTTGTTCTGCTCCTCGAGCCAGGTCATGAGCGGCTTGAAGTAGTCGAGGATCGCGGTCGCATCCATCTTGTCCTCGCCCGTGAGGACCTTGAGCGCCTCGGGCCACGGCTTCGACTGCCCGAGCGCCATCATCTGCGCGAGCCTCGCGCCTGCCTCCTTGCTGCCGTAGATGGAGCACTTGTGCAGCGGCCCCTCGTAGCCCGCCACCTTGCACAGCGCCCGGTGCATCTGGAATTGCAGGATCGCGGCCAGGAAGTAGCGTGTGTAGGGCACGTTGGCCGGCACGTGGTACTTGGCGCCCGGATCGAAGTCGGCCTCGGAGCGCGGCACGGGCGGCGCCACCCCTTGCAGCTCGCGGATGAGCTCCCACCAATGCGCGTTGTACTTGTCGGGCAAGGTCTTGCCCGAGAACACGTCGAAGCGCCAGCGATCGATCATCACGCCGAACGGCAGGAACGCCACCTTGTCGAGCGCCCGGTCGAGGAGCACGCCGATATTGTCGGGGGGCTCCTTGTCGAGGATGCCGACCTTCACCAGGTACGACGGCGTGACCGAGAGCGCCATGAGATCTCCGAGCGCCTCGTGGAACCCGTCGTTGGCGCCGCTCGCGTACAGCGGCGGCTCCGCCTCGTACGCGCGCTGGTAGTAGTTGTGGCCGAGCTCATGGTGGATGGTCGTGAAGTCCTCGCCCGTCACCTCGATGCACATCTTGATGCGCAGGTCGTCCTTCCAGTCGATGTCCCACGCGCTTGCGTGGCACACCACGTCGCGGTCGCGCGGCCTCACGAACATGGAGCGCTCGAAGAACGTCTTGGGCAGCGCAGGCAACCCCAGCGACACGTAGAACGCCTCGCCGGCGCGCACCATGCCGACCGGGTCGAGCTTTTTCGAGGCAAGCGCCTTGTCGATGTTGATCGGCGTCGATCCGGGAGGCGACACGATGTCGCGGATGTTGCTCCACTCCTGGCTCCACATGTTGCCGAGCAGGTGGGCCGGGATTGGCTCGCCGTCCTTGACCTTGTCCGCGCCGTAGCGCTCGGCCAGCCTGCCGCGCACGTAGCAGTGCAGCTGCTCGTAGAGCGGCCTCACCTGCCGCCACAACCGGTCGACCTCGGCCCCGAACGCCTCCGACGGCATGTCGTAGCGCGCCTTCCACAGGTCGCCCACGTCGTTGAACCCCAGCTCGCGCGCGCCCTCGTTGGCCAGGGCCACGAACCGCTCGTAGTCCGGGCGCATGGGCGGGGAGATGGTGCGCCAGCCCTTCCAGGCGTCGAGCAGCTCGTCGTAATTCCGGCTCTTCGCGAGCACCCGCGAGAGCTCGGTCAGGTCCATGCACTTGCCGCCCTTCGCGTCCTTGCAGAACTTGCCCTTGCCGTACACGCTCGACATGCCCGCCGCGATTTCCGCGAGCGTCTTGCGTTTCGCCGCGTCGGACGGCGCCGGCACGTCCAGGGAGAGGCGCAGGAGCTCGAGTTTGCGCGACACGTCCGGGGGAAGCGCCAGGTCCTTGAAGCGCACGGCCTCCTTGGCCTTGCGCGCCACGAGCTCCATGACCGCCTCGTTCGCCCGCGCGGACAGGATGTCCGTGTCGTCCGTGATGAACGTGGACTTGACCCAGTCGGTCCGCTCCCGCGCGATCCACAGGTCGAGCAGCTCCGGCTCGAGCGCGTCAACGAACTTGCGGGCGTCCTCGGCGGTGTCGGCCGGCTTCGCCGCCTGGACGTCAGCCGTGTTCGCGGAGGGCTGCATGCCGCCCGTCCCGTTCTGGCAGGCTGCCGCGACGACCACGACGGCGATGGCGATGGCGATGCGCTTCATGGGTTCCTCTCTTCCTTTTGTTCATGTCGAGTGGACGAACCCAAGGTAGCACCTTGCGCCCGGCCTCGAAAGCTGGAGTAAAAGGGATATGCGAGAGATCCTCCTCGCCCTCGTGCTCGTGGCGATCCTGTCCATCACCGGCGCCGCGTCCGCGCTGTCGTGGATCCAGCTCCTCGTGGCCGGGTTCGCGCTGGTGATCGCGGGCCACGTGATCGGCATCCCGGCCGGCGTCGTGTACCACGTGAAGCTGCGCCGCGCGGCGCGCGCCAAGGGCGGGCTCCCCAGGGGCTGGATCTGGCGCCCCATGTCCCTGCACGACAGGCTCGACGCGCCGGATCGCCGCCGCATCCTGCCCTGGTTCTACGTGGGTGCCGCCGGGTTCGCGCTCATCGTGCTGGGCTTCGTGCTGCTCGGGACGGGCATGCTCTTAGGCATCATGCGGGCCCGCGCGCGGTGATCACAACCCCAGGAAGGTCATGGACACGCCGGCCAGACCCACCACCGCGCCGGCCGCCGCGTGGCTCCAGCGCTCGATCGGGCCCAGGGACAGCTTGCGCAGGCCGAGCCAGGAGAGAGCCACGAGGATTTGCATGGTGGCGAGCGTTGCGACGCCATATCCCGTCACCACGAACGCCACCTCACCCCATGCGCCCATGAGCGCCGAGGCGAAGAAGAGCGGGATGAGCGGCTCGCAGGGGCCGAGCACGAACACGAGGAACAGGATCCACGGCGTGAGGCTGCGCCACGTGCGAGGGCCGTCTCCCTCGGCCGCGGCGGCACCGACAGCGTGCTCGTGGACGTGCACGGGCGGGTGCGCGAGGAGCGGAACGTGATCGTGGTCGTGGTCGTGCTTGTGGAGCGTGCCGTCCTCGTGAAGATGCGGGTGCACGTGCCTCTTGCCACGGAGCGCGTGCCATACGCCCCACGCCATGTACGCGAACCCGAAGAACATGAGCGCGAAGCCCGCGACGGCGCCTCTCGTGGCCTCGATGCCCTCAACGCGCTGTAGCGCCGCTCCCGCCGCCACTCCTGCCACCCCGATGATCACGCTCGACAGCACGTGCCCGAGCCCGCACAGGAACGTGAGCAGCGAAACACGGCCGAGGCCCCAGCGCCGGGCGCGGCCGATGACGATGAACGGCACGTAATGATCGGGCCCGAGGAGCGTGTGCAGGAAGCCGACCGCGATGGCCGTGATGAGGAGCATGGTGCTCTATAGCACCTGCACCGTCACGTCGTCGATGAACCACCCGAGGCTCGTGGTCGTCTTGTCCGAGGCGAACATGAAGCGCACGCGGAACGCGGAGGTCTTGTACTCGTCGCCGAGCGGCGCGGTCACGTCGAGCCAGCCGGTCCCGGCGCTGCTCCCGCCCCAGCCGCTCTCACCCTTGAACCCGAACGTGAGACCGGCGCAGGCGCCCGTGTAGTCGCCCTGGATGGGGCCCTTGTAGGCCGGCGTAGGGACGATGTCCTGCCAGGTGGCTCCGCCGTCGCTCGACACCTGGACCTTGGCTCCGTCCGGGCAGTTGCCCCCGCTCATGGTCTGGAACCAATAGCGGTGTTTGAACGCGAGCTGCAGCATGGACGGGGCGAGCGCGCAGCTCGACAGGTCGATGTCCGGCGAGGCGAGCGCCGCGGACTGGCAAGCCGGGTAGTTGCCGGTGGCGGAATTGTACACGGCCCAGCAGTGCTCGCCGGAAGCGCACGTGACGCCGTTGGTCGGCGTGCCGTGCCGGAACGGATCGCCGGCCGTTCCCACCGGCGCATGGGTGAAGCCCTGGGTTCCGGACTCGAAGTCGAAAAGGACGCCCGTGCATGGCGGGTTCGTGTCCGTGCCGGCGTCCGCGCTTCCGTCGGGGCCGGCATCCCCGGCGTCCGTACCGGCGTCCATGTCCGTATCGGCATCGGTGTCGGCGTCGGAGTCTGAGTCCGTGTCGGAGTCCGAATCCGTGTCGGCATCCGCGTCCATGTCCGTATCGGCGTCGGAATCCGTATCAGCGTCCGTGTCCGTATCCGTATCGATGTCGGTGTCGGTATCCGTGTCCATGTCCGTATCGGCATCGGAATCCGTGTCTGCGTCCATGTCCGTGTCGGCGTCGGAATCCGTATCGGCGTCGCTCCCGGTGTCCGTGTCCGTCGGCGCGAAGCCGTCGCTGTCCGAGTAGCACGTCAGATCGCCGGCCGTGTCGCACACCCATCCCGACGGACAATCCGCGTTGGACGCGCATTCGAGCTGCCCTTCGGGAATGCCCACGCTGAAGCAGCCCACAGCCAGGGCCGCGACCGCGAGCGCGAGGAGCGTTCCGACACGCGATCCCATCAGAAGCTCCCTTCCAGCCCGAGGCCGCCGGACCGCGGCACGAGCGCCACCTGGGTCTCTTCCTCCGTGTCGTCGAGCAGGAACAGGGTGAGGCCCGCGCCACCCAGCACGGCGGCCGCCGCGAACCCCACGATCGCGCCGACCTGGAAGTCGCGCATGCTGTCCCTGCTGTCCTTGAACCCGGTGAAGCTCTTGGCGTCCTCGGCGTCGCTCTTGGCTGCGCCCGCGAGCCCTTGCAGCACGATCCCCGTGAACGCGGCGGCGCCTCCGGCTCCCCACAGGATGTAGATGGTCGTCTGGCGCTCGAAGAGCCCCAGGTCCTTCTTCGGTTCCTTGTGCCGCTTGGGCGGTGGAGGCGGCGGGGTGCGCGCTGCCTCGGCGGCGGCTGCTTCGGCCTCGAGCCTGGTCTGCTCCGCGGCTCGTCGCGCCTCTTCCGCGGCGCGCTCCTCTGCCGCGATCTCGTTCTTGAGGGACGTCACAATCGTTTGGATGTCGACCGCGGCGCCGCTCGCCGGGTTCTCCGCCAGAAACGCCTCGAGCGTCGCGATCGTCGCCTGCCGGTTCTTGGAGAGCCGCGCGAGCTGCTGCACGTTGTAGACCGTGTTCGGGTGCTCCTTCATCTTGAGCGAGCACAGGAACTCCGCCATGGCCGGCTCCACGTCGCCTTCGTACGACAGCCGCTGCCCCTCCCCGAAGTGCGCCTTGGCCAGATCGCGGCGTTTGGTCTCCTTGGCGGGAACGGGCGGGCACACCGGCGCCGCTTCCACGGCCGCAGGTTCGGCGCCCTGGGGCCCAGGTTCAGGCACGGGCGCCGGAGCCGTCTCCTGTGCCGCGAGCGCAACGGGCGCGAGGATCGAAAACGCAACGACGGTGACGATTCGTTTCAGCACCCTTGGCCTCACCATGGGTTGTCGGCCAGCCCGCCGATTTTCTTCTTCTTCTGCTTCGTTCCCGGTCCGGACTTGGGCTGAGGCCGGTTCGCCTCTTGATCATAGGTCGTCCTGGGAGTCTGCGCCATAGGCTTGCGCTGTTTGCGCTCCTGCTTGGCCGCCTCGGCCTCGGCGGCGGCCTTTGCATCGGCCGCTGCCTTGCCGGTGGAGGCGACCCCGCTCGCGGACATGGACTTGGCCTCGGAGTCTACAACCACGGGCCTCACCGGTTTGGCCCTGCCCTTGACGAGCTCCATGGCCAGATAGCCCACCCCGCAAAGACCGGCGATGACCAGTGCCGTCGCGATCCCGATCCGGACCGGCGAGATCCTGGCCCTTCCCGCGTGCTCGGCGAGACTGCGCCTCTTCTTCTTTTTCTTCGTCGGATGCCCGGCCGGCTCCGAAGAGGCTTCCGGCCTCAACGGTGCGTCGTGCTCCTTGGTCGGCTTGATCCACTGCACCTTGGGATGCGGAATCGGCTGCGGATCGAGCGGCGCCACGGGCCAGGCCATCGAAGAGATGCGCAGCGATTCGGGCGCCACGGGCTCCGGGAGATGGCTGAACAGCACGTCGGCCAGGGGCAAGGAGGGACGGGGCGTATCACCATCAGCCGGCTCCTTCTTGACGGAATCCTCAACGGCCGGCGCCGGAGCCCCCGGACACCGCGAGATCCCGGCCACGAGCGTGGCCTTCACCACGGCCGGGCTGTACGGCCGGTAGGGCATGATCCTCCAGGCCGTGCGCGGTCCCTCGGACGGCGTCGCCTCGGCCGTGCGCTCCGCAGGCAAAGCAGCCGTTTCGCCAGGAGCCGATAGCGAAGCCGGGGCGGCGGCGGCGGGAGGAGCGTCGACCGCGCCCTGCGGCAGCACGGTCTCGCGCAGGGCCTGGGCCACGTCGTCGTTCAGCGTGTTCTCGAGATCCTCCTGAAGCGGAAGCAGATCCCCGATCATGTTGGTCACGCTCTGGTAGCGATTTTCGGGGCCCTTGGTGAGCGCCTTGCGGATGATATCGAGGAGCCCCGGCGGAACCCTGCCCGGCGGCTGCGGATACTCCGGGTCGTTGAGCACGATCCACCCCATGATCTCGTATCGCGTCGCCCCCCGGAACGGCCTGTGACCGTAAATCATCTCATACAGGAGCACGCCCACGGTCCAGATGTCGGAGCGCACGTCGATCCCCGGCGCCCGGTCGATCTCCTCGGGCGCGAGGTAGCTCACGTCCTCCGGAAGATCGACCGCGGTCTTGTATCCCACGTCGACCACGGTCACACGGAGGATGTTGTCCTTGCCGCGGTCGAGGAAGATGCACTCCGAGCTCAAGGTGCCGCTCATCCGGTTTTCAACATGGAGCGAGTGCAACGCCGACAACACCTGCACGGCGACGGACACGATTGCCCCAGGCTGCAGCGTGCCGCGCTTTACGAGCACGCTGTGGAGGCTCTGCCCCATGGGGGGATCGAGCACGACGAGCGTCGTGCGTCCGCCCTCCTGCACCATGCCGCGCAGCCGTACGAAGTTGGGGTGGCCTCCGACCAGCTTGACGTCCGGATCGACCTTGGCGGCCGGGGACACGACGTACACCGCGAGCTTCTTCTTGCCCTCGGCCTCTGTCGCCTTGGCCTCATAAAGAGAGCCCGCACGATCGCTGTAGAACAGCCGCCCAAGGGTGTACTTGCCGCCGACCACGGTACCCGCGAGCCGCGTGTGGGCCGGGCGGGCCTGCCCCTCGGACAAGCGTCCCCCGCCCAGTATCGCGCTCTTGCCCGTGTCGCCGGACCAGCCCATGGGGCCCTCCTACTGCGAGATAATACCGATTTTTTTGCGAATGGTAACTTTCTCGGCTTTCAGGAGCCCGTCGCAAAGGACGGCGGCGCGAGGCTGGCGCGCGTGCTGCTGATCGGGAGCGCGATCTCGAAGCAGGTTCCGTCGGAGTCGGAATCGAGGAGCGTGAGCGTCCCGCCCAAGGCCTCCACCATGCGGCGCGACAGGTACGTGCCGAGACCGGCGCCCGCCTTTTTGTCGTGGGTGTTGAACGGCTCGAACATGCGCCCTTTCACCTCTCCTGGCATCCCGTGACCGTTGTCCGCGATTCGCAGGCTCACCTTGGTCCCGCCCAGCAGGACCTCCCCGGTGAGGACGAGGCAGGTCGCGCCGGCCTCGGCCGCGTTCTCGAACAGGTTGCAAAGGGCCACGCGCAAGTGTTCGCCCGGGCCGTACACCCTCACGTTCGGAAGGTTCTCGCAGACGATCTCGATGTGATGGGCGGGATTCTGTTCGAACCGGCCGGGACGCAACATGTCGGCGAGCCAGAACGAATGGCGCTCCCCGCCTTTCGTCTGGAGCTCGACGAGAAAACGCTCCGTGGCTCTCATCGCCAGTCCGAGGTTCTCGATGCCGTCGGTGAGGGCCTGCTGCGCCTCCGGTGCGTCCTTCACACTCGCGTGCGCGAACTCCAAGCTCCACATGACCGGGCCCATCTCGTTCTTGAGCTCTTGCAGGAGTCCGGCCATGGCGGTGTTCAGCTCCGAATAGGCGGCCTGGTGGCGTTCGAGGAGCAGCATGTCGAGCTGCCTGAGCACCTCGGCGGAGCGGGCGGTGTGGCCTGCGTCCCCGCGGCGAAGGCGGGCGCCGAGGGTGGCATCGAACGACTCGACACAGGTCCGCCAGAGGATCTTCAGGCGTTGAAGAGGCATCGTTTCAAGCAACTCTCCCTAGAGCATCCAAAGGGGTGAGTGATTGAGGATCAAAGACCGGCTTCTTACTTCCTGTCGAGCACCCTCGCGAGCTCCTCCGAGCGCGTGAGCTTGGATACGATCGCGTCGATCCCGGAGTCCGCGATGAGCGTCTTCTCGTCGAGGCCCGTCATGATGACGGCCCTCTCGATCGCGGGATAGCTCCTTCTCCACTCCGGCACCAGATCGAGGCCGAGCGGATCCCCCTCCCCGAGCCAGTGATCGCAGATCACGTGTGTCACCTTGTTCTCCGCGAGGATCGATGACGCGATCGAAGCCGTTCCGGCCGAGAGCACTTCGTCGAAATATCGCCCCATGGCGCGTGTGAGCGCCTTCGCCACGCGCGCTTCGTCATCGACAATCAACAAGGTCTTCTTTCCCTCATTCATGATGATCCGACTATAGCGATGCGTCATGGGCGAGTAAACGAGAATCCTCTTCTGCGTCCGTGACGCCATATGCATCGTGCGATGCATCAAATTTACAATCACACGGGATCAAAGGGAACAAATGTGACAATTTATTTTTGCGGCCCAGGACCTTGGATATCGCCAATCAATCGTGCGCGCGTTACGATAACAGCAGATATCATGCAGACAGAACGTTCTGCATATTTTTGGAGAGAACCTGATGCCAGTAGGAACCAAGATCGTTGTTCTCGACGACAACCTGCGCTTCCTGACCGCGTCCAAAAGATCCCTCGTCTCGTACGGTTTCATCAATGTCGTGCTCGCGGAGACGGCCGCCAAGGCCGAGCCTCACATCGGTCCGGGCGTTCCCGACCTCCTGTTCGTCGACATCCATCTCGGAGGACGCGAGGACGGCCTCGAATTTCTCCGGAAGGCGCGTGCTCGCGGGTTCGACAGGCTCGCGGCCGTCATCTCGGGCGACTCGTCGCCGAGCGAGTTCTTCAGGGCGGCCATGGGCGGCGCCAACGATTTTCTCGTGAAGGGGACCAGGCTCGATCTCGGCAAGGAGGCGCTGCGCATCCTCTCGCGGGGTGAGCTCGACGCGGGAGGCGAGTTTCGGCCCGAGAACGTGGCCGACCTCGGCTACCTGCGGACCATCGGCCTCACGGAGCGGGATATCGAGATCCTGACCGAGTTCGCCGTCGACTTCCCGCGCTACAAGGATCTGGCCCACCGCATGCAGCAGACCGAGGGACACATACGAAAGACGTTCTCGCGCATCTGCACGACGCTCGGGATCGAGAACCTCCCGCAGCTCACGCACATCCTCACGGTCTGCGGCATGTACGCGAGATGGTCCGCCCTGTCGGCGGAACCGGAGACGTCCGGGGGCAAGGAGAAGGAAGAGTCCTGATGGAAACCATCCAGCAGGAAGCCCCGCGGCAGATATCGGAAGAGACCGTTCCGACCCGGGTGGTCGTCGTCGACGACGATCCGCCCGCCCTGCAGGCGCTGAAGAGGACGCTCGACGACCGGGGTTACGTCGTCTGCCAGGCGAGCACCGGCGAAGACGGGCTCGACATCGTCCGCAGGGATCGCCTGGCGGTCATCGTCGCCGACGTCAGGATGCCGCACATGAACGGGATCGAGTTCCTCTGCCGCGCCCGGGCGATGCAACCCGAGACGTACCGCATCCTCGTGACGGGGCACCTGGACGTTCACATGGCGCTCGAGGCGGTCAACAGGGCCGGCGTTTCGCGCATGTTCACAAAGCCGTGGGATCCGAACGAGCTTCGCAGGGTCGTGGACGACGCCGTGCGGGCCTACGAGAGAACCAAGGAAAGGGAACGCCTGAGCGGACAGCTTCTGGCCACGTGCGAGGATCTCGGGGCCACCGCGGTCGAGCTCGAGCGGGAGGTCCAGGTGCGCACCGAGAGCCTGCTCCACGGGCTCATCAACGCCCTCGACTACCGCGACACGGAGACCAAGGATCATTCCCGGCGCGTGGCGAAATACTCGCGACTGCTGGCGCTCAATCTCCACGTCCCCGGCGATTTGCTTTCGGTCGTGCAGCGCGGGGCGCTGCTTCACGACGTGGGCAAGATCGGCGTATCCGACGCAATCCTCCTCAAGCCCGGCAAGCTCACCGAGGACGAGTGGGTCGAGATGCGCCGCCATTCCGAGTACGGGCACGACATCCTCGAAGGGATTCCTTTCCTCAAGGAGGCGCGCAAGATCGTGCTCGAGCACCACGAGCGGTTCGACGGCAAGGGCTATCCACAGGGCAAGTCGGGCCACGACATCTGCCTGGGCGCGCGCATCTTCGCGGTCATCGACACCTACGACGCCATCACGTCGGATCGGCCCTACCGCAAGGCGCAGCCCCACGGGACGGCGACCGAGGAGATCCGGAAGATGTCGGGAACCCAGTTCGATCCCGAGGTGGCCGAGGCGTGGTTGGCGATACCGGAGTCGGAAATCGCCGAGGCGCGTCGCGCCGCCGAGGAGGCCTAGGATGGAGACGGGCAAAATGCCGGAGCAGGACATGCTCGGCATGGTCACCACGATCGCGCACGAGCTCAACAACGTCCTCGCCGTGATCACGACCCATTGCCGTTTTCTGCGCGAATGCGTGCACGATCCGCAGCTCAAGGAGGATGTCGAGCAGATCATGGGCGCGGCCGTCGCGGGAGAGGATCTCGTCAAGCGCATCCGGGATCTCGCGGCCCGTCGCTCGGCTGCCCCGCCGGCCCCCGACGGCGATGAGCCCTCCTGCCACTGACCAACCGTGGATTTCGAGAGATCGTCAGTTGTCGTCGGGCTTTGTGGCTGCGAGGAGCGCCTGGTACCCGGCCTCGTACCCTGCGTGATCCGCGGGCTTGGCCCCATCGAGGAACTGCAGGCCGATCCCGGCCGGCGACAGCACCTTCCCCGCGGCCGCGAACTCCTTGCGCCAGACCACCTGGGCGGGCAGCGCCACCTCGCCGTCGCCGCACGGCGGCCGGAAGCGGCATTCGACGATCGACTGGAGAGGCGGCGGAGCGATGGTGCGGACGAAGAGGCCGTTCAGATTGACATTGTACGTAT
>JAQTNF010000020.1 GCA_028713995.1 Deltaproteobacteria bacterium
GAGGACGTGGACACCGCGAAGGACGCGCAGAACTGCGGGAAGTGCGGCAAGGCGTGCGAGTTCACGAACGCGTTCGCGACATGCGAGGGCGGCGCGTGCAAGATGGGCGACTGCTCCACGTTCTGGTACGACCGCAACGGCTCGGACACGGACGGCTGCGAGGTGTTCTGCCAGCCCACGGCGGAGCACGACTACTGCAACGGCGCGGACCTGCAGGACACGGACAACCCGTACCAGGGGCTCGACGACGACTGCGACGGGGAGACCGACGAGGACGTGGGTTTCGACACGGACCCGCTCAACTGCGGATGGTGCGGTCACGTGTGCTACTTCCCGCACGCACAGGCGCTGTGCGAGGGCGGCGCGTGCAAGCAGGGCGGGTGCGCGGAGGGGTTCTGGGATATCGACACGGCCACGCCCGGGTGCGAGTACCAGTGCACACCCGCCTCTCCAGCGACCGAGTCGTGCAACAACAGGGACGACGACTGCGACGGGCAGAAGGACGAGGGCAACCCGGAGGGCGGTGGCCCATGCGGCGGGGCGAACCCGAGCGGGTGCGATCCCGAGATCTACAATGGCGGCGTGTGCCCTGACGGCGCAGACCAGGGCGAATGCACAGCGGGTGTCCTCAACTGCGTGGCTGGCAAGCTCACGTGCGAGGGCGCCGTGGGGCCGGCATCAAAGGAGACGTGCGACAACCTGGACAACGACTGCGACGGCGTGACCGATGAGGAGAAGGACATCCCGCAGGTGGGTCCCGGGCCCGCGACCGGGGACGCGGGGGTCGACGGCGGAGCCGGGGACGACGGCACGCTGTGCGGGTCGTCGGTCGGCGCCTGCCGGCAGGGGCGGCAGCGGTGCGCGTTGCCGAGCGCGGGCGCGACCGCGCACGAGATCCTGTGCTGCGCGAACGTGGACACGGACGGTGTGTGCGAGCACGCGATCTCCCCGCAGGCGCCCGATCCCGCCGACCGTCCTCCGGCCGAGGGCGCGGTGGCGGACTGCGACCGTGAGGACAACGACTGCGACGGCCGCATCGACGAGGACCTGGCCGACACCGGGCGCATCACGAACGGGGATTGCGTCAACGACACGGAAGGCGAGTGCGCGGATCCTCCGGGCACGTTGACGTGTTTCTTCGGAGGCTGGGAGTGCCGGGGGGCCAAGAATCCGATCCCCGAGAAGTGCGACGGGCTCGACAACGACTGCGACGGTGAGACCGACGAGAACCTCATCCAGGGCTGCGGCGGAGCGGATCCCGACGGCTGCGGCCCGGCGCATGACCAGCCCTGCCCGGAGGGGGCAGAGGAGGGCGAGTGCCGGCCCGGGTACCAGTACTGCGACCCGACGACCGCCGAGCCGGGCGCCCCGTCCTATCTGCCCTGCGAAAACGACGTGGGGTCGAGCACCGAGATCTGCGACGGGCTCGACAACGACTGCGACGGCCAGACCGACGAGGACGCGCTCGGCACGGGCGCCACGTGCGGCACGGGCATCTGCGCGGGTCACGTCATCTGCGTGAACGGCGTGCAGAAGTGCGATGGTTCGCCTTCCGTCGCCGAGGGCTGCGACGGGCTCGACAACGACTGCGACGGGCTCACCGACGAGAACGTGATCCAGCTGTGCGGCGGCGGAACGGTCAACTACCCGAGCTCCGTCTGCCGCCAGGGCCACCAGGACTGTGACCCGGCCAACGCCAAGCCCGGCTTCCCGGCGTGGAAGGGCTGCGAGGGCAATATCGATCCGACGGCCGAGACCTGCGACGGCCTCAACAACGACTGCGACACCGAGACCGACGAGGAAGCCGAGATCTCGGGCGTAGGCGGCAACTGCATGGGCGCCCTGGGAGGCGTGGGCATCTGCGGCACGGCGGTCTACCGGTGCGTCACCACCGGAGCCGGCGCCAAGACCGTGGGCTGCTGCGCGAGCGTGGACGGCGCCAACCACTGCGTGGCGCCCCAGGGCCCGGCCGGCACCGACGGCTGCAACGGGCTCGACGACGACTGCGACGGCCAGACCGACGAGCACTACTCGGCCAAAGGCTATCCCTGCGGCGGCGGCACCCTTTCGGGCCACGAGAACGACGGCCTGTGCCGGCAGGGCTTGTGGGTGTGCGACCAGACCTCGCCCGGCCTGTGGGAGGTCGTGTGCGGCAACAACGCTCTCGGCAATCCGCCCCGGGGCCCGGTCAGCGAGGGCACGGTGTGCGACGGGCTCGACAACGACTGCGACGGCACGACCGATGAGGACGTGACCGTGGCCTGCGGCGGCGGCACGATCCCTGGCCACGAAAACGACGGCATCTGCCGCCAGGGCTACCAGCACTGCACGGATCCCACCTGCCACGGCGAGACGCCGCCCGAGGGGGGCGAAACCTGCAACGGGCTCGACGACGACTGCGACGGCACGACCGACGAGGGCAACCCCGGCGGCGGCGCGGCCTGCGGCCAAGGCGCGTGCGCGGGCAATGAAGCCTGCGTCGCGGGCGCCATCATCTGCCAGAGCAGCGGGACCGAGGGGCCCGAGGCGTGCGACGGCGTCGACAACGACTGCGACGGCCAGACCGACGAGGATGTCACCCAGCTCTGCGGCGGCGGCACCATCCCGGGCCACGAGAACGACGGCATCTGCCACCAGGGCTCCCAGACCTGCGACAAGGCCAACGCCAAGCCCGGCTTCCCGGCGTGGAACACGTGCATCGGCTCCGTGAACCCGGACGCCGAGGAGTGCGATGGGCTCGACAACGACTGCGACGGCACGACCGACGAGGAGATCGACATGCCCGGCGTGGGCATGGATCCCGGCGATCCGAAGTGCGCGGTGGGCAAGGGTGTGTGCGGCGACGCCTGGTTCAGATGCGTGAGCAACGGCGTGGGCGGCAAGACCATCGGCTGCTGCGCGAGCGTGGACACCTCGAACCTGTGCGTGCCCGCTTCGGGGGTGCAGACCGAGGTGTGCGACAACCTCGACAACAACTGCGACGGCCAGACCGACGAGGAGTTCCTGCCGACCGGCGAGTGCGGCGGCGCGCCCGGCGCGGAAAGGGACGTGGGGCGCTGCCAGCACGGCCACTGGACGTGCAACGGTGCCACCCACACGGTGAGCTGCGTGGGCTCCACCGACCCCATCCCGGAGCCCGATCTGTGCAACAACGTGGACGACGACTGCGACGGCCAGACCGACGAGCTCATCACGCAGCCGTGCGGCGGCGGAACGTTCAACGTGGCGCCTGCCATCTGCCGCCAGGGCTACCAGTACTGTTCCGGCTCGGATACGACCTGCCACGGCGCGACCCCGCCGGAGAGCGGCGAGACCTGCAACGGCCTTGACGACAATTGCGACGGCACGGTCGACGAGGGCAACCCCGGCGGCGGCGCGGACTGCGGCACGGGCATGTGCGCGGGCCACCTCGCGTGCACCGGCGGCTTGCTGGTTTGCAACGGGTCGGCACCGGGCGTCGAGGGCGCGGTGTGCGACGGCCGCGACAACGACTGCGACGGCCAGACCGACGAGGGCATCTCGCAGGTGTGCGGCGGCGGAGCGGTCAACGCCCCGAATTCCATCTGCCGGCAGGGCATCCAGTACTGCGACGCGGCGGCTTCGACGCCTTCCACGCCTGTGTGGCTCGCGTGCCAGGGCAACACCGATCCGGTCGTTGGCAGCGACAACTGCGACGGTGTGGACAACGACTGCGACGGCACGACCGACGAGGACCAGCTCACCGCCGGCTCGTGCGGTCCGCCCTGCAACGACGGTACGCGCACCTGCGTGGGCGGCATCCTGGTCTGCCAGAACGCCACGGCGCCCACCTCCGAGATCTGCGACGGCGTGGACAACGATTGCGACGGCTCGACCGACGAGTTCGTGACGCGGGTCTGCGGCGGCGGCTCGGGCGCGGATCCGAACGCCGGCGAGTGCCAGACCGGCCTCCAGAGCTGCGACCCGGCGCTCTCCGATCCGGGGTTCCCGGCTTGGTTCGCCTGCGAGGGCAACGTGGACGAGCGCCCCGAGGTGTGCGACGGCGCGGACAACGACTGCGACGGGCTCACCGACCAGAGCGATCCGAGCCTGGAGGCCGCGCCCGGCACGACGTGCGATCCGGACTGCCCGAACCCCAAGAGCCCGTACTGCAACGGGATCTACGGCTGGGACTGCGACTACGCCTGCACGACGGAGGGAGGCCACGTGGAGTGCGACGCCCAGGGCAACCCCAAGCCGGTCGAGTCGCTGTGCGACACCTGGGACAACAACTGCGATGGCTCGACCGACGAGGTGTTCAACACCCAGTACGACAGCGCGAACTGCGGCGGGTGCGGCAACGACTGCGCCACCATGGGCTCATTGTGGCCCGATCAGGGCAATGTGGTGCCCGCCCACGTGGCCACGTTCGGCTGCACGCCGTTTCTCGGCGTGGGCAAGTGCCGCATCAACGCGTGCAACGCGGGCTACTGGGATTATCCGCAGACGCCCACGGACTACCAGGACTGCAACGTCGGGCCATGCACCCAGTCGAACGGCGGCATCGAATCGTGCGACGCGCAGGACAACGACTGCGACGGCGCGACAGACGAGGGCTTCTCGGGCATCACCGAGATCTGCAACGGCGTGGATGATGACTGCGACGGCCAGACCGACGAGGGCGCCACCCTGCCGCCCAACGTGTGCACGAAGCGGCTCGGCGAGTGCGCGACCATCCCGACCCTGGCCCAATGCGCCGGCGTCTCGGGCTGGGACTGCAACTACGACCTGCTCGGCAACCACGTGCAGCTGAGCGGCGGGGCGCCCGTGGCGAACGAGACCCTGTGCGACGGGTACGACAACGACTGCGACGGCTTCACGGACGAGCCCTCGACCGGGTTCGATACGGCGCTCCTCGGCACGGACTGCAACAACTCCAAGCAGGGCACGTGCCTGAGGACCGGCAAGTACAAGTGCAGCGTCTCGGGAACACCTCTCCTGCAGTGCTGCAACACGTGGAGCGGCGTCATGTGCTCGACCGAAGTCGAGTGGAACCCTGCCACGGGCAGCGAGCTGTGCAACGGTTCGGACGACGACTGCGACGGCCGCACCGACGAGGAGGCCGCGGTCAACGCCATCACCGTCTCGAACGGCGGCGCGTGGAGCTACCAGATTTTCGACTACGAGGCGTCGCGGCCCGACGCGCAGAGCTACGACGAGGCGCACTGGGGCACGAGCGGGTACAACAGCCCGGGCGGCCTGTCGACTGCCGCGTGCTCAGTGGCGGGCAAGATCCCGTGGACCATGGTGACGAAGACCGAGGCCGAACAGGCGTGCTGGAAGCTCAACCCCACGCAGGTCCAGGTGGCGGGAGGCTGGGATCTGTGCACCAAGGCCCAGTGGCAGTACGCCTGCCAGTACGGCAACCCGCCCGCCCCGCCGCACCTCTACCCATACGGCGACACCTATGCGGGCAACGAGCAGACGTGCAACGGCCGCGACTACAGCGCGACGTGGGACCACGTCATGGGCTGCGGCGTGAGGACCCCGTGCATCTCGGTGTGGAAGCCCGGCCAGGCCGACGACCTGTACGACCTGTCGGGCAACGCCGAGGAGTGGACCAGCAGCTCGAGGTTCGTGGGCGCGGACACGCTCTACCAGATCCGCGGCGGCTCCTACAACAATCTGGGCCCGGGCATGACCTGCACCTTCGACTTCTGGGCCGCGCGAAACGACTTCCGCATGCCCAACCTGGGGTTCCGCTGCTGCAAGGGCGGCCAGCCCCCGTGCTTCGACAGCAACGACTGCCAGGCCCTCCAGTATTGCAGCTCCGGCACGTGCAACACCGTGAACTGCTCGTCGCAGTATCCCACGGCATGCACGGCCGGCTCGGGCACCTCCTACACCTGCGCCACGGCGCTCGTCCTCACGCGCAAGCAGATCAATGGCGCGCGCGGCGGCTACAGCATCACGGGCCGGTCCCTGGTGGGCTCGGGCGATGACGACAAGAACTGCGACAATGGTGGCAGCAACAAGAACGACCAGTTCTTCCGCTTCTTCATGTACACGGGCGAGTCGGTCGCGATCACCGTGGACCCCGCATCGACGTGGAACGCGGCGATCAGGCTCTACCGCTCCAACACGGCGTGCACCGGAACCGGGTGCGACACGGCGGCGGTGGGCTGCACGAACAACGGCGGATTCGACGTCGCGGAGTCGATCAACTACACGGCGACGCAGGACGGCTGGTACACCCTGCTCGTCGACTCGCGCACGTCGAACCCCTCGACGTACTCCATGTCCATCAGCCTGACCGGCTGCAGCCGCAACGACTGCAACTGCCCGTGATCCGGATTTGACCGGGGTCGTCCTTTAGCCCGCGAGGTGGCGAAGGACGGCCCGCAGGTCCCTGCCCTTCACTTCCACGGCGCACGTCTTTCGCAGCTCCTCGCTCTTGCAGTTGAAAGCGATCGCGAGACCCGCGGCGCGCGCCACCCACACGTCGTTCACGTTGTCGCCCACGAACGCGGCCTGCGCGGCGGAGAGCCCCTCGCGGCGGCACAGCTCCTTAAGGCCGTCGGCCTTGCGCTCGAGGTCGTAGGGTGTGTGCTCGCCGCCCGCGATGCGGCCGCCCCTCGCGAAACGGATGCGGTTCACGAGCACGTGGTCGAACGCGAAGTCCGGGAAGAGGCGGTCGATCACGATGTCGAGGCTGCCCGAGATGATCGCGATCTTGTGCCCCGCGGCGCGTAAAGAGGCGAGCACCTCGCGCGCACCCCGCATGGGCCGCAGCTTGTCGAGCAGAGTCTCGATGCGCGGCTTCGTGGCGCCCGCGGCCGCGAGCAGGGCGAGATCGTGCGCGAACCACCGCTCGTACGTGATGCGGCCGGATGCGAAGTCGTCGTGGGCGCGTTTTCGCGCGTCGGGATCTGTGGCGAAGCCCTCGTGCAGGGTCTTCCAGATGTAGATCGTGTCGTCGACGAGGGTGCCGTCGAGATCGAAGCAGACGAGCGGGTAGCGCAGGCTCATCCGAGGCGCCTTGCGAGGAAATCGCCCACGGTGAGGGCCACGAGCTCCGGGTATTCGAACGGCAGGTAGTGGGTCGCACCGCGCACTTCGAGAAGCTCAGCCTCCGGGATGCGTCCGGTCATGGCCCGCACGCGGCCGGGCCGCACGAAGCGGTCGCGCTCGCCCGCGAGAGCCAGCACCGGGAGCGAGATCCGGCCGAGCGTAGCCGTGGCGTCGTGCACCGCAGCGGCTTCCACGTAGCGGAGGAATGTCTGCGGGTCGAGCGCTAGGTAGTCGCGGATCGCCGCGTCGAATGTGAGCTCGTCGATCGAGGGGTCGACTAGGTCGAGGCGCTTGGCCCATCTGGTCGGGTGTTCCACGCGCCGCAGCATGGAGCGCACGGCCTCGAACATGCCTGCGCGGCCCGTCATCCAGCCGACCGCTCCCGGGAGCGCGCCACAAAGGCCGAGCGCGGAGGCGATCGTCGCGCAGTCCGGATCGTCGGTGAACGGACTGTCCGCTGTGCCGCACATGGCAACCACGGCACGGACGCGATCGGGTGACGACCGCGCGAGCTCGAACGCCACCTGCACACCGAGCGACCATCCGACGATCACCGCTTCCCTTGCGCCCGCTGCGTCGAGCACGTCCTGCGAGGTGCGTGCGAGGCCCTCCACGTCGAGAGCGATTCCGGGTGACAGGCTCTCGCCCGCCGCGAGCCCGGGGTAGTCCCAGATGAGGATGCGGTATCGATCGCGCAGGAGGCGCGTGAGCCCGCTCCACACGAGATGCGTGCCGCCCAGCCCGCCGTTGCACAGCAGCGTCTCGCTTCTTCCTCCGTCGTCGAAGAGCCGGTAAGTGACCTCCGCGCCGATCCGACTCGCGATTCGCGTGGCTTGCATGAGCGCGACTCCTATCACGACCCGCGCCGTGCCGACGAGCAATTCCAGGCGGCTCTTGAGCAGCAGGATAGATGCAGTGTCATGTATTGTCAGTGAACACATGGCCACGGATACAGGATGCAAGATACGCGGTCTCCGGACGACAGTCCGCGTGATTTCGGCTACGAATATGTCCGTTGAAAAACGTGCCGGACAGGAATTATTTTCCTCTCGCCAGACATTGAACCTGGACAGGAAACAACTGATTTTGGTTCATCAATAGCCAAATTCTTGAAACTCAACGGTATTATGGGATTATGATATTGGGTGTTGCCGGAGAAAAAATGTGGGTGATACGCAAAAATCTTCTTGAACCCGCGTTCAGTAACGTTATGATGATGGCGTTGACGGATACGATTGGGACAAACAAGACCCGGCCGCGGGCCGGCAAAACGAAAAGAGGTAGGTAACAGAAATGGAGCAGTCAGACGGCGAGTCGCTGCACCCTCCCCAGCGATGGGGAAAGCAACGCTGGTTCTCCCACATCCCCGACGAAGAATGGAATGATTGGCGCTGGCAGCTTCGCCATCGCGTCACGACGCTGGAGGAGCTCTCCCGTTTCGTGCGCGTAGCGGACAAGGAGCGCCGCCTGATGGAAGCGGTCCTGCGCGACTTCCGTATGGGGATCACGCCGTACTACCTGTCGCTCATCGACTTCAGCGATCCCAAGGATCCGATCATGCGGCAGTCCGTGCCGAGGCCGGAGGAGTACCTCTACCGCGAGGTGGGCGAAGAGGACCCGCTCGCCGAGGAAGAGCTGTCTCCGGTGCCGGGGCTCACGCACCGTTACCCGGATCGAGTGCTGATGGTCGTCTCCAACACGTGCGCGGTCTACTGCCGCCACTGCACGCGCAAGCGCATCATGGTGAGCAAGTGTGAGGATCCGCCGGCGGACCACGACGTCGACCGCATGGTCGACTACATCGCCCGCACACCCACGGTGCGCGACGTCATCGTGTCCGGCGGCGATCCGCTCACGTTCTCGACCGAGAAGCTCGAGCGCATCCTCTCCAAGGTGCGCGCCGTGCCGCACGTGGAGGTCATCCGCATCGGAAGCCGCGTGCCGGTCACGATGCCCCAGCGCGTGGACGACGAGCTGTGCGCCATGCTCGAGAAGTACCACCCGGTGTGGCTGAACGTGCACTTCAACCACCCTCGCGAGTGCACGCCCGAAGCCGTCAAGGCGTGCTCGCGGCTCCTGCGCGCGGGCATCCCGCTCAACAACCAGAGCGTGCTGCTCGCGGGCGTGAACGACAACGTGGAGACCATGCGCGAGCTGGTGCACAACCTCATGCGCATGCGCGTCCGCCCCTACTACCTGTTCCAGTGCGATCCGGTGCGCGGAACGGAGCACCTGCGCACGCCGGTGGCCAAGGGCATCGAGATCGTCGGGGGCTTGCGCGGCTACACGAGCGGGCTCGGCGTGCCCTCTTACGTCATCGACGCACCCGGTGGGGGCGGCAAGGTTCCCGTGAGTCCAGACTACCTTCTCTATTATAGCGAGAAGGAAGGCCGCGCGGTGCTGCGCAACTTTCACGGCAAGGTCATCGAGTACCACGACCCGCTCTCGGCCGAGGCCCTCTCGCGCATGACAATGTCCTCGCTCGGCAAGCCAGCGAAGAGCACGTGCGAGGAGTCGGGCAAGAGGCGCTGGTCCCGCCGGTCGAGGCCGCGCGTTCCCGCTTCGGCCGCCTCCGGACAGAGCTGAGCCGCGAACCGTCGAAACCGTGATCTGGAAGCGCCGCCGCGGAAAGTGGTACATGGCGATCCATGTCCAAGCGCAAGGGCAGGAAGCCCAAGGATCGCAAGGCAGAGGCGCCCGCTGATCCTGAGCCCAGGATAGAGGCGCCGTTCGCGCCGCCGCGCGTGTCGCTCCTCCTCTGGATCGCCGGGCTCGCCGTGGTCTTCGGCGTGTTCCTCGTCCTCAAGATGTTCTCCGTGAACCCTGTGGCCGGCGACGAGCACATCTACCTCTACCAGGCCAAGCTCGTCTCCGAGGGCGTGGCACCCTACTCGGGCTTCGCCATGGCGCACCCGCCGCTGCAGACCCTGTTCGCGGCGCTGCTCATCAAGCTCTTCGGGTACCATTTCCTGCTCGCCCGCCTGTTGCCCGTCCTGTTCTGCCTCGCAGGTGGTGTGGCGCTCGCAGCGCTCGTGCGCCGCGAGCTCGGCGCGCTTGCGTCCGTTGCGGCCACGGCCGTGTACGTGCTGTCTTACGAGCCCCTGCGCTCCGCGTCGCACTTCACGGGTGTCAACATGACCGTGGCCCTCGTCCTCGGCGCGGTCCTCGCCTATCGCACCGGTCGGATCCGGACCGCAGCGGCCTTGTGCGCCGCAGCGGTCCTCACGCGTCTGTACGCCGTCCCGGGCGTGCTGACCCTCGCGGCCTTCGCTCTCCTGGCCGACCGGCGCGCCGGACTTCGGCTCACCGCGTACGGGCTCGCGATCGGCGCAGCCGCGTTCGTCGCCGTGGGATTGTGGGCGGGCTTCGGCGACATGGTCCACAACGTGCTGCTCTACCAGGTCCGCAAGACGCCCATGGCCGAGGCCACGCTCGAGAACATGAAGATGACGGTGCTCTTCCACAACGCCCCTTTCGCCGCGCTCTTCGTCCTGGCCCTGCCCGCGGTTCTGGCTCGTGCGTCGGGCGCGTGGGCGCACCAGTCCTCGGTCACGCGGCCATCGTTCCTTGCGCGCCTCGCGAGCGTGCTGCGGGAGCCCGGCGCCGGCCTCCTCGTGCTCGCGTCGCTCATGGCGATCCTGTTCCTCGCCGTGCTCCTGCGGATGAACCGCGTGTGGATGTACTACTTCATCCCGCCCTTCCCGTTTGCCGCGATCCCGGCAGGCTATCTGGTCTCGCGCTGGATCCTCGTCGTCCCGCGGCTCGTCAGGGCCCGGGGCAGGATCGCCGACGCGGGCCTCACGAGGATGGAGCTCGCGGGCGGTATGGTCCTGTTCATCCTGCTCGCGGCGGCCTTCGCGCTGGCGCCCAGGCTCGAGCGCAGCCTCCGCTACTTCGACGACGAGTCCGAGAAGTCGGCCCATGCCTACACGTTCCGCCCGGGCCTTTTGCCCGATTTCATGAACTCTCTCGTGCGCGCCACGGTCTGGAGCGACGAGCGCGTGATCGGCGATCGGTACTCGGGCTTCACCTACCTCCTGTGGCACGAGAGCCGCGTCCTCGATGTGGCCGACGACATGGCCCGCGAGATCGCATCGCGGACCAAGGATGGCGACGCCATCTTCGGGGACTCCGGGACCGTCCCGCTCCTCGCGCTCATGACCGGCAGGCGCATCGCGGGCAACGAGGTCGACACCAACATCCAGCGCTACCGCTCGGGCAACGCCGATCCGGAGGAGATGGTGCGCCGCATCGACACCCCTTCGACCAGGCTCATCCTGGTGCGTCCGCGGTTCGGCGTGGCGGGCCTGCCGCAGCTTCAGGAGCTCCTCAAGGCCAGGTACACGCTGGTGAGGACCTTCCGAACGGCCGAGGACCAGGTTTTCCTCCTCTACGAACGCCGCCCCGAGGGAGCGGCCCCCTGATCCGCCTCAAGAAAGATGAAGAAACCTCGTTTTGGATGATGGTTTTGGCCATGGTGGCCACGATGTCGTTTGCCGCTTGCGGCAGCGACAAAGCCAATGCGGACCGCTCACGGACATCGACGGTGGCGTGGACGGTGGGTAGGATGGCGGCGCGGATGCCGGAACGAAGTAGCGGTTCACCCAGCTCGTTCATGTCCTCGTTCATGTCCTGCGACGAGCGGATTCGAAAGTGGTATAGAATGGAGGAGAAGACGGAGGGAGCAGCATGATCGAAGGATCCGCCGTGAACGTGAAGGAAGCCATCGTGCGCGAGGTTGACGCACTGCCGGAGAAGGCCCAGGCCGACGTCCTGGCCTTTGTGCGCTTCTTGAAGATCGGGCTCGGTGACATGCGCGAGTTGGAGCGTCGTTTCTCGTCGGCGGTTCGCGCCGCCCGTCTCATCGCCTCTCAACAGGGCATCGGCGAGGCCGAAGTGGCCTCGGAGATCCGCGCGGCCCGGTCCGGTGGTTGATGCGGGTCGTCCTCGATACAAACGTCTTCATCTCTGGAATCCTCGGGGGCAGCGTGGCGGCCGTCATCGACGGATGGAAGGAAGGCCGTTTCGAGGTTGTCGTCAACGACGAGATCGTTCGCGAGTACGCCGTGGTCCTGGGACGGCCCAGGTTCGGGCTTACGGCCGATATCGTGGAGACCGTTCTCGGATTCGTTCTGCGCAGGGCGGAGTTCGTGACCGTGACCGAACCCGTGCGCGCCATCGAGGCGGATCCCGACGACGACAAGTTCCTGGCGGTCGCGACTGCCGCCAGAGTCGATCTCATCGTGAGTGGGGATCATCATCTCCTCGAACTCGGTTCCTGGGAGGGCATTCCGGTCGTGACGCCACGCGATTTCCTCAATCGCCTATGAGCCCCCCGGCGAGGCAACGCAGCCGACCCCCCGCGCGGGTTGACGGTCCTTGGCCTAGATGACATATTCTGCCGGCCCTCTGGCGAGACGGAACATTCAACGCGGGAACGTCCATGAAACGCAAACCCTTCTTGCCTGCCGTCCTGCTTCTCGCGCTCGCCGCGACCCCCGCGCGGGCCGAGGTGACCGTGGACTGGGGCGCGTACCTCGAGAACGATCTTCGTGTGGCTGTTGATCGGGTGGACGACCCCGGCATCAACCGGAACACGACCTCGATCGGCCTCAACCTGAACGCCGGGCTCCTGCCCGACAAGCTGCGTTTCGTGGGCAACGTGCAGTTCGCGTGGGTCGGGTTCACGCAGGACATGGAGTTCCACGGGCTCACCATGCGCGACAAGGTTTCGCCTTACTACCTCGAGAGCAACGCGGCCTACATCGAGGTGCTGTCCGTCCTGCCCGGGCTCGATCTGCGGGTGGGGCGGCAGGTGGTGCACTGGGGCGTGGCCGACATGTTCAACCCCACCGACAACCTGAACTCCACGGATCTCGAGGATCCGCTCAAGTTCGGCGAGGCCATCGCGAACGAGATGATCCGCCTCGACTACGCGCTCGGCGACAATTTCATTTTCACCGCGGTCTGGGTGCCGGTCTTCCAGCCCGCGCAGCTGCCGTCGTCCGCCCTCATCGCCATCGGCGACACGAGCGCCGAGATGCCTTTCATCGACCCCAAGGTCAGGCTCGAGGGCGAGAAGATCCGCAACCTGTGGCTCGCGAACCCCGCGTATTACGAGGTCGACGACCCCAACGTGACCGCCCACATGCCGAAGACCACGCTGGCCAACTCCCAGTTCGGCCTCAAGGTCCAATGGCTCGCCGGCCTCTTCGACATGTCGCTGTCCTACTACCAAGGCTACGACGACCTGCCCAAGCCCAAGCGGAGCGTATCGTCCACGCGCAAGACCACGTCCTTCGCGCCGGACGGATCGCCGGTGGTGGGCGTGGTCTCGGACGTGGACCTCGTCTACCCCAAGCAGAAGGTGCTGGGCTTCGACCTCGCAGGCCAGATCGGCTTCCTCGACGACGCGGGGTTCTGGTTCGAGGGCGCGTTCGTCTTCCCCGAGCGCATCGAGATGGAGTTCGACGTGACCGCCGTGGCGGCCGGCGCGAGGATCATCCACGGCGAGGTGGTCTCGCCCGACCCGTTCTTCAAGTGCACGACCGGCATGGATTACTCGATCAACAAGTACGTGTTCATCACGGGCCAGTTCATCCACGGGTTCATCGACGAGTTCGGCGCTTACAACATCCACAACTACTGGGTGGGCGGCGGCGATATCAAGCTCCTGTCCGAGAGGCTGCTCCTGCGCGTCTTCGTGGTGGGGGAGGTGCCCCACGAGGACGACGACATCGAGCTCGACCAGGACCACGACGGGCTGCCGGACTCGCCCGCGATCGGCGCCCACAACGACGGCACGATCGCATCCTACGTTCTTTACCCATCGATCACGGTCAAGCCCGTGGACGGCCTCGAGCTGGGGCTGGGAGGCTACTTCCTCATGGGGCATGAGGAGTCGGCGTTCGCGCGCCCGGCCGCGGGCCCGTCGCTGGCCTTTTTCCGGGCCAAGGCGGCGTTCTAGCCATGGCTTCCGCGACGAGACGCCTCGCGTTCGGTGCGACGCTCGCCTTCGTGGCCGCGCTCTCCGGGTGCGCCGGGGCTCCGGACCGCGCGGACGCCGGGAAGGACGCCTCCGATACCGCGGGCACGGACACCTCCGACACCGCGGACACGGAAACTTTCGACACGGCGAGCGACGGCGGCCCCGATTCGTCCGGCCCCGACGGCGGCCCCGACGCCAGCGCCGATGCCGGCGCATGCACGGGCGAGGAGCCCTTGTGCGCGGGCGAGACGGTTGTCTCGTGCGTGGACGGTTCGCGCGAGGAGACGCCGTGCGGCAAGGGTACGTTCTGCAACTACGGGGCGTGCGAGAAGTCGCAGGTCAATCTGCCAAAGGACGCCGCGCCCCACAACTTCAAGTCCGAGTGGTGGTACTACACGGGCCATGTGGCGGACGGCGAGCAGCGCTACGGCTTCGAGGTCACGATCTTCAAATACAACTTGAGCGTGTTCAAGGGCTACATGTGTCACGTGGCCGTGCTCGACGTGAACGCGGGCGAGCATTACCACACGGACGAGATCGCTGTGGCTCCTTCGAAATGGCAGAGCGCCCCGATCGTGCTCGCCGTGGGCTCGTGCCGCTTCGAGCTCGACGGCGAGGGGCATGATCACATCAAGGGCACCATCGCCAAGGGCAAGGAGAAGGACAAGAAGGGCGCGCCGTGGATCGTAGACCTCTCGTTCGATCCCCAGAAGCGGCCGGCCCTGCACGGCGACGGCGGCTTCATCCCCATGAGCGACTCTGGGGGCACGAGTTGGTACTATTCCTACACGCGGATGGACGCCGTTGGCACGATCGCGACCCCGGACGGCGTGCGCGACGTCGCGGGCATCGGATGGATGGATCACCAATGGGGGGCGTTCGACGTGATGACCGCGTTCAAGGGTTGGGACTGGTGGAGCATGCAGCTCGACGACGGGTACGAGATCATGCTGTTCCAGTTCCGCAACTGGCAGGATGTGCTCGTCACGCAGGCCGGCACCGTGATGGATCCGAAGGGAAACCAAGTCACGTTCGAGGGCCTCGATTCCTTCTCCATCTCGTCGCGCCGCACGTGGCCGAGCCCGCACACGGACGGCGTCTACCCGCTCGATTGGGACATCGCGATCGTCGCGGGTGACTGGGCTCTCGACGTCCTCGTGGGTGTGGACGACCAGGAGATGTACAACCCGGCCCAGAATTACTGGGAAGGCGCGACGGCGATCTCCGGCTGGCGCGGCGGCACCGCGGTCGTCGGGGTGGGCTACACCGAGCTCACGGGCTACGCGAGCGACCTGCTCGATCCCCCATAAGCGGCTTGCAGATGCCCGTGGTCGCCGGAATCCGCCTCGAGTTCATCCTCTTCGGCCTGACGCTCCTCGGCGTGGCGGTGTTCCACAGGCGGACGTTCTGGGTCGCGATCGGTGGCATGGCGGTCGTGCTCGCGTACAAGCTCATCCTCGATCCGGGTTTCCACCTCGCGGAACACTTCCTCGGCGCGCGCCCCGTCCTCGACCAGATCGTCCACAAGGAGCTGCGCGAGGGCGAATGGCCCATCGTCGTGAACCTCCTCGGCCTGCTCCTCGGCTTTGCGATCCTGGCAAGGATCTTCGAGGAGTCGGGCGTGCCCGACGTCATGCCGCGCTGGCTCCCGGACGACTGGAAGGGCCCGTTCGTGCTGCTCGTGTTCGTTTTCGTGCTGTCCTCGTTCCTCGACAACATCGCCGCGGCGCTCATCGGCGGCACCATCGCGCTCGCCGTGTTCGATGGGAAGGTGCACCTCGGCTACTTGGCGGCCCTCGTGGCGGCGAGCAACGCGGGCGGCTCGGGCTCGGTCGTGGGCGACACCACCACCACCATGATGTGGATCGACGGCGTGAGCCCGTTCAACGTATTGCACGCCTACGTGGCCGCGCTCGCCGCGCTCGTCTTCCTGGCCTTCTTCGCCTCGCGGCAACAGGACAGATACTGCCGCATACAAAAGGATCCGCGGCCCGGCGCCAGGGTCGACTGGAGACGGCTCGCGGTGGTGGCGCTCATCCTCGTGGGCGCCATCCTCGGCAACGTGCTCTTCGACATGCCTGCGGTCGGCGTCTGGGTCGCCATCCTCTTCGGCCGCCTCCTGCGCCCGATACCGTGGAAGGAGGCGCGAGGCGCGCTTTTCGGCGCCGCGTTCCTGCTCAGCCTGGTCATGTGCGCGTCGCTCATGCCCGTGGACGAGCTTCCGCCAGCGTCGTGGCGCACGGCGTTCGCGCTGGGGTTCGTGTCCGCGGCCTTCGACAACATCCCGCTCACCAAGCTGTGCCTGGACCAGGGCTGCTACGACTGGGGCATGCTCGCGTATGCGGTGGGATTCGGCGGGTCCATGATCTGGTTCGGCTCATCAGCGGGAGTGGCTCTGTGCAACCGGTTCCCCGAGGGGCGCAACGTGTTCCTGTGGTTGCGTCGGGGCTGGCATGTCGCGGCGGGCTACGTCATCGGGTTCTTCCTGCTCCTCGCGCTCCTCGGCTGGGAACCGGCCGACACCAGGGAGAAGAGCGCCTCCGCATGCACGCCACAAGGTGAAGCCTCACCCGCCCTCCCGGACGAGAGCCCATCCCGCGGTCTTTGAGGGTTTCCGGACGTTGCGGTACAATGAAACTTCACCACGGAGGTGAACCATGAGGAACATGGCAATGCTCGCGACGGTCGGTGTGCTCGCGATGTTCGGCTGTGAGTCGGGGACATCCGTGGGAGGAGGCGTGGGAGGGGACGATACGACCTCCGGCGGCACCGACACCGGCTCCACCGCGGACGCGGACACTGATACCGACACTGATACCGATACCGATTCGGATACCGACAGTGATACCGATAGCGACGTGAATCTCGACGGCGGCACGACCGATGACTGCGTCGACAAGGACAGCGACGGGTGGTGCGCGCCGCTCGACTGCAACGACAGCGACGTCAACGTGAACCCCAACCAAATCGAGAACGAGACCAATGGGATTGACGACGACTGCGACGGTGAGACCGACGAGGACGACGGCGTCACGACGGACACCAACAGCAACGGGTGCCCGGCGAACGCGATCTCGTACATCTGGATCGCCAACACCGGCGACCCGGACGCCAGCCTACCGGATGAAGGCACCCTCTCGAAGGTCGAGACCGCGACCGGCATCGAAGTGGGCCGCTACATCACGAGCCCCCAGGGAGCAGACGGCGACCCGTCCCGCACCTCGGTCAACCTGCACGGCGACATGGTGGTGACGAACCGCAGCCCGGCATACGGCAAGTCGTCGGTGACCAAGTTCGCGGCCGACACCGACGACTGCATCGACCGGGACAGCGACAGCGTGATCGAGACGTCGATCGGGCCGAACGACGTGCTGCCCTGGGGCGAGGACGAGTGCATGATCTGGAACACGCCCTTGCCCGGGCCGCTCGGCGCGAACTCGGCCTGCGGGGCGAGGGCCACGGCCTGGGACGGCCAGGAAAATCCGGACACGGGCAAGGGAGGGCACGTCTTCATCGGCGCCATGGACACGCGCAAGATCTTCAAGATCGACGGCGACACGGGCGCCATCCTCGACACCGGCACGGCGCCGGCATCGGTCCCGCCTTACGGAGGCGCGGTCGACAGCCAGGGCAATTTCTGGATCGTGGCGATGACGTGCACGGTGGGTCTGTGCAACGTGGCGCGGGTCAAGATGTCCGACCTCACGTCTCAGGTCTTCAAGGTCCATTGCGGCTATGGCATCTCGGTCGACTCCAAAGGGCGCGTGTGGACCGCGGGGCTCAACTGCGTGTCGCGCCTCGACCCGAACGTGACGCCGGCGAAGAACGTGTGGGCAAACGTGCTCGGGTTCAACCGCGGTGTTGCCGTGGACGGCAACGGGTCGGTGTGGGCGGCCGGAACCAGCGGCAACCTGGTGCAGGTCGACGAGGACACGTTGCAGATCAAGCACAACAAGGGGCTCGGCAAGGCCGAAATGGTCGGCGTGGCGGTCGACTGCGACGGCTACGTATGGGTGGTCTCCCAGGGCGGGAGCGAGGCCTACCGCGTCGATCCGGTGACCTACCAGAAGATGACCGTGCCCATCGGCCCGCACCCCTACACTTACAGCGACATGACCGGCATGCAGCTGCGCAACGCGGTGCAGGTCGAGTAGGCGCCGCTCACTCCTTCTTCGCGGCTCCTTGGGGATTCGCCGTGGCAGGCGGTTCGAGCTTCACCGGCCCGATCAGTTGGAAGGAATCATGTTCGCGCTTCTTGGCTCCGCCCTTGTCGTCCGCACCCGCGTCGGCGAACAGGAACATGTGCACGAGATAGGCGAGCACGAAGAGCATGATGAGCAGGAAGGCGAGCAGAGCGATCCTGAGGCCCAGGAAGATCTGCTCTCCGTGCACCCGGCGGGGAGAGTGGCGGCGAATCTCCCGTGCGATGTTGGTGGCGAAGTCGTCCGGGGGCGCGAGGACGCGGAGCCCGGACACCTCTCCCACCGTCCTCTGGTAGGCCTCCCACTCGACCAGGCATTCGGGGCACGCCGCGAGGTGCTCTTCGAGCTCTTGCCGGACGTTGTCGGGCAGATCGCCGTCGTGGTAGCATGTGAAGCTGGCTCTTGCTCTTTCGTGGTCCATGCTCACCTCAAATGCGGAGCCAGTCTCTCCTTGAGCGACATGCGCGCCCGGTGCAGCCTGCTCTTCACCGTGCCGGCCGCAAGCCCGGTAATCTCGGAAATCTCCTCGTAAGACATGTTCTGGATGTCACGCAGTACGAGGATCATCCGGTGCTCCTCGTCGAGCGCACCGATGGCGTCCTGGACGAACCGTTCCATCTCGAATCCCTCGACCAGTTCATCCGGTCTCGAAACGCGGGACGAGGTGCTCATCGTCCCGGACGGCACCATGCTGCGCTCCGCGATCTCATCGAAAACCTGTCGCTCCCGATCGTGCCGGCGGCCGAGGTATTTTCGCCTGTTCTTGCAGAGGTTGTATGCGATGCGATAGATCCACGTTGCCAGGGGAGATTCGCTGCGGAAGAGATCGATCTTGTTGAAAATCGTGAGGAACACTTCCTGGGCCAGGTCCTCGGCTTCTTCGCGCACGCCGGTCATTCGGTAGAGCAGGTTGAAGATGGGAGTCTGATATTTGGAAAGGATCTGGTCGAAGGCGCGCGGATCCCTTGCGTTGAGCCTGCGTATGAGCCGCTTTTCCGAATACGGGATCACTGCGCTGCTCCCCAACTGCCCATGGGAATCGTTGTACGCCGCTTTGCCCGATCGAGGAACAGGCATCTGGAATCATTCAACAAACCCAGGATCCTGAAAAAAAGACGCCAGATCGGAACTTTTGTCCGGGAACGGTGTCTGATCCAGTGGCGCGACAAAGAAGGCATTTTAGGGTCTTCACTTTGGCTGGAAAGTGTTGTTTCATAGGTCGGGATCGCGCCGCGAAAGGCGGCGAAAGGGCGCGGCGGCTTTGCGCGCTGCGATAGACAGGAAGGGATCATGAGCGCATTCGCAATTCAATTTAAGGTCTCGAAGGGCGGCACCGTGCTCCGCGAGGTCACCCTGTCCCAGAATGTCATCAAGATCGGCCGCATGGCCTCGAGCCACTTGCAGGTCGACGACGAACTCGTCTCGCGCATGCACGCCGTCATCGAGGCGGAAAGTCCCGGCCAGGTCTTCGTCATCGACCTCGGCAGCGCGACCGGAACCCTGGTCAATGGCAAGAAGGTGAACAAGTCTCCGCTCAACAGCGGCGACACGATCACGCTGGGTGGGGTCGAGATTCTCGTGACCTTCGTTGCGGCTGCCGAGCAGGTGTCGGCGATGCCCGAGGCTTTGGCCGCTCAACCCCAGATGCCTGGTTCCCAGCAGCCCCAGATGGCCGCCTATCAGCCCCAGGTGGCGCCCATGCCGATGGGGTTCGGAGCTCCACCCGCGGCCATGCCTCCCGGCTTCGGCATGCAACAGGGCAGGGCATATGGGGCCCAACCGGCCCCCCCGGCGTCTCGCCGCCGTATCGCCACGCCGCCGGCGGTCCAGGTCGACATCAACTCGCTCGAGGACGCGTCCCAGCATGCGACCGAGGTGATCACTCTTTGGAAGGACGCGGTCCTGCTGGTCAACATTTTCAAGGCGGGCGAGAAGAAGCCCAAAAACTTCACGATCGGCGAGGATCCGACCTGCACGTTCCCGATCACCGCCGAGGTCCTGCGCGGCCAGACCAAGCTGCCGTTGGTCGTCAACCACCTGGGAGGCGGATCAACGGTCACGATCCCACCGGATCAGCGGGGCGACGTCACATACGACGACGGCCGCCGTGTCGATCTGGCCGACATGGTTCGCAACGGCCAGGCGCAGGCCAGTGCGGAGGCCAGCGGCTGCTACGGCTTCGTTCTTCCGCCGAAGGCCCGAGTGAAGATCGACGTGGGGGATTTCACGTTTCTCGTGAACTCGGTGCCCAATCCGCGCAGGATGGTTGTTCCCATGAAGTTCGACTGGAGCAACCAGATCTTCAACGCGGCCTCTTTCGTGCTCCATTTTCTGCTGGTCTTCCTCGCTTTCTTCGACGTGCCGGATCTCCTCGGCCTGTCGCTCGACTTCCTCGACGACGCCAATCGTTCGGTCAAGTACGACATGACGCCGTTCGAGATGAAGGAAAAGGAAAAGAAGGAGGACAAGGGCGACGAGGGCAAGAAGCACAAGCTCGAGGAAGGTCAGATGGGCAAGCGCGATTCGGCAAAGACCGACAAGCACTATGCCATCAAGGGCCCACCTACCAACCCGGACCCGCGCATGGCGCGTGACATGGCCAAGGAAGCCGGCATCCTGAAGTACCTCACCGCGGCCAATACGCCGGTGTCTCCGTTCGGGGCGGAGCCCTTGGGAGTCGATCCGGAGAACGCGCTCGGCGCCCTGCTCGGCAACCAGATCGGCGACAATTTTGGTTACGGCGGGCTGGGTCTGCGCGGCACCGGTCGCGGCGGTGGCGGCACGGGCGAAGGCACTATCGGCCTCGGCAGCCTGGGCACCATCGGCCACGGTGCCGGCCAGGGCGGCTCGGGTTACGGTCGAGGCGCGGGCGGCCTCGGCGGACGGCGCGGCGGCGTGCCGCAGATTCGTTCCGGTGCCGCGATGGTGCAGGGCTCGTTGTCCAAGGAAGTCATCCGTCGTATCGTTCACAGGCACATCAACGAGGTCAAGTTCTGCTACGAGCGCGTGCTGGCTTCGCGGCCGGACTTGGCCGGCCGCGTGTCCATCAAGTTCATCATCTCGGGCAGCGGCGCCGTACAGATGGCGGCCGTGGCCGAGTCCACCATCGGAGAGCCCGGTGTGGAAAATTGCATCGCCCAAGCTGTCCGCCGCTGGGTCTTCCCGCAGCCGGAAGGCGGCGGCATCGTCATCGTCACCTATCCGTTCCAGCTCGAGTCGGGCGGCGAGGGTTGATCCGATCTTCCCTCGGGTTCGCTTGACATCACTCCGTTCTCTCTCAACGCTCGCTGCTTGAGGAGGGGTTCGTGTTTCGCTACCTCGGACGACACAAATGGGGCGCCGTCTTCTTTGTCCTGATCGTGCTCGCGTCGATCGGATCGGCCGTCTATTTCCTTTACCGGGGCCAGGAGCGCGTGCAGCACCTCTACGTGCCCAAGCTGCTCATGATGCGCGTCGACGAGGTCCCTTTTCCCAAGGGCGGCAAGAAACCGGTCGATGTCATGGCCGGAAGGCCGGTATCCTTGACCTGTGAGAACATCACCCCGCCCACTGACATGGGGCGGCCCATGTACCGCTTTCACGTTGCCGGCAAGACGTACGAGCGTTCCATGTGCAAACTCGATATCCCGATCCCGGGTGATCTGGGCTCCACCCAGACCGTGGGGCTCGATTACTCCGTCCGTAGCCCCGGCGGATTGACGCGCGAGATCGATCACTGGGAGTCGCTTGTCCGGCCGATTCCAGCCGGCACCTACCTGCGGATTCGCAATGTCGGAACGCGCGAAGGGCGCCCGTTCGCCAACCTGATGGTGCCGCAGGAAGTGATTCCCTATGTCGAAGGCGCGCTCAAGGTCGACGGGGATCCCAAGAACTATTTGGTCCTCTTCTTCGTGCAGGTCCTCGGCGCCGACATGCCGGTGCTGCAGGTATCGGGTCGTCCGGGCTCGGTCTCGAAATTCGAGGTCATCGCAGCGCCCCTCACGCGCTACCGCAGATTCGGGACCGGGATGGACGGCTATGCGGCTTGGCCGCTCGAGCCGATCCAGGCCGGCGGGCCCAAGGATCAGCGGAAGATCTTCGAGATTTACGCAGGGATCTTCGAGGCCAAGAAGGTCAAGGCCATCACGGACCAGTTGCTCCGCTTCGAAGGGGTCACAGAGGATGGTCAGCCGCGGGTCAAGGTCCTTCCAAAACGGCTCGAGGATATCAAAGCGCTTGTGTGGAAGGGCTGGCTGTCCGAGCCACTGCGCGTGGTTCGCGCCGCCGAACCTCTGCCCGAGCCCATCGGATCGACTTCCGCCGCTGACTTGGAGCTGTGATCACTCGCCGAGGGACGTCTCGCTCTTGCCCACCTGACGGATGGCGAAATTCATGTTGATGTACTTCGCCTTGGCGCAGGTGGCAATGATCAGCTTGAGGATTGAGAACTGCACCTCGTTGTCCGACTGGATGATGACCTCGCCCTTGAACTCCTCGCCAGCGTGGGACGCATTCCAGGCCTCACGTTCGGCGTCGAGCAGCGTGAAGAGGGGCGTCAGCTTCCAGTCCGGATAGGAGCTCTCGTTGACGTCTGACGAGTTCATGATGAACTGACCCTCGAAGCCCACCGTGGCCTTGGAGACCGCGATCACCGGAGCGCGCTCAAGCGTGGTGGCGTGGTACGCGGGCGGCAGGATGATGTCCTTCGTGACGAAAAGGATCTCACCCGTGGCGCTGAACGTCATGAGCAGGAAGATCACGAGCATGGTGAGCATGTCCACCATGGGCGTCACGTTGAGATCCGAGATAGGACTCGCCTTGCCGTGGCCCATGGCCAGCTTCATGTTCTTCAGCTTGATGGACTTGCCCAAGACCTTGCCGGGTTTTTTGACGGGCATTCGAACCCTCCGATATCCCTAGAGCAATTCGCCCTGGACAGTGTTCGTGTTGGCGACCGTGATGCCACTGAGACCGATGTCGAGACAAATATCCATGATCTGGATGATGTTCTTGTATAGGACCTTGTCCTCGGCCGCGAGCATCACCTTGGGGGATTCCGGAGCGCGGTCCTTGAGGTTCTTCAGGCCCGCGCGCACTTCCTTGAAGTACTTATCCTCAGGGAGCCGCGGAACCCGTTTGGGCGGCCTCTCGCCCGTGAGGTTCATGACCGCCTCGTCCGCGGTGATGAGGATGTTGATGTTCTTTTCCTTCTCCTGCTTCTCGGGAGGCGCGCTGGTGTTCTGGGAGATGGCCTGATCCGTGTCGATGCGGGCGAGCTGCGTCCAGACCGCCGTGATAAGGAGAAACGAGATCAGCACGGAAAGCAGGTCGATGGTCGGAATGAGGTTGACCACGAAATCGACCGACTTTTTTCCGCCTTTGCTCGGGGTAGGTGCGCCACCACCAGCCATGACTACCTCCTGATTTCACAAAGCCGCAGTTCGTGGTCGGCGCGACCCTGAGGGGGAAACGCCGCGTCGTTTTTTCAGTTCGCCAGCTTCTCGCGGTTCTCGAGGATCAGGTTCAGGACGCGGACCGTGCTCTCGTTGATGTCATCGACGAGCGACTGCGTCTTGCCCTGCAGAATGGCGTAGAAGATGAGCGACGGAATGGCCGTGAGGAGTCCGAACGCCGTGCAGTTCATGGCCTCGGAAATACCGCGAGCCAGTTCGGCCGCTTTCGAACTCGCCTCGACGTTGGCCACGGCTGCGAAGGAAACGATCATGCCCGAGATGGTGCCGAGGAGGCCGAGGAGCATGGCGATGTTTCCGAGCATGGCGAGGTAGGGCGTGCGTTTTTCAATCCGGGGAAGCTCGCGGAGCGCCGCGCCGTCCATGGCAGCCTGCACGTCTTCGGGAGTACCCCGAACCTTGAGCAGGCCGGCGTGGATGATGCGGGCCAGCGGGAACGGCTGCGCCGCGGTGTACTTGACGACCTTGTCCAACTGACCGGCGAAGATCGTGCTGTGGAGCGTTTTCAAGAAGGTATCCTTGTTGAAATTGGCCTTCATGAACAGATAGAAAAATCGCTCAATCGCAATTCCATACACAACCAGCGACGTGCACAAAATCGGCCACATGAAAAACCCACCACCTTGAAACGCCTCGGCAATGAACCTCATGGATCTCCTCCGTCTTGTCAGACTCTCCGTGGTTTCAGCCCGGGCGGCGGGGGTCATCCCCTTTGGCACCGAGCGCTTCTGAGGCCCAAAATTTATGGGAACCGAAGACGCGTGTCAACCCTTTTACCGCGACCCTGTACGGCCGGGCGATCACCCGTCGTAGCGGTACCCCACCCCGTGCACGGTCTTGATGATGGCCGGGTTCCGGGGATCACGTTCGATGCGCTTGCGCAGCTTGGAGACGTGCTGGTCCAGGGTGCGGCTGTTCGGGAAGTAGCTCGCCCCCCAGCACTCGTTGAAGAGCGTGTTGCGGTCAAGCACTTTGCCGCGTTTTCGCGCCAGACAATCGAGGATGCGCACGTCGCGCAAGGAAAGCTCGATGATCGTGTCGCCGCGGCGGGCGCGCAACTCGTTCGGGAGCACCTCCAGATCCCCGATCGTGAACGGGGCGACGCTGGCCTCGGGCTCGCGCGCGGCCATGCACCTGCGCGTCACGGCCCGGATGCGCGCCACCACCTCCTTCACGCCGAAGGGTTTCACGATGAAGTCGTCCGCACCGAGCTCGAGCCCGATCACCTTGTCGATTTCCTCGGACTTTGCACTGAGAAAGACGATCGGCACTCGCGCGTCGCGTTTTCGAATCTCGCGGCACACGTCGTAGCCGCTCGCGCCCGGCATCATGATGTCGAGGCACACGAAGTCGGGCCGCGCCTCGTTGAACAAGGTGAGCGCCTCTTTGCCGTCGTGCGCCTGCACGGGCTCGTAGCCCTCGGACTCCAGGATTTCGGCGAGCCCCTTGCGAATGTTGTCGTCGTCCTCGGCGATGAGCACTTTCATGTGCAACCTCCCTCGGCCGGCGGCGTATCGAGCGTGACCTCGAACGCGGCGCCCTCGGACGCATCGACGAGCCGTACGTCTCCGCCGTGCAGGCGCGCGAGCTCGCGGGCGATGGTGAGCCCGATGCCGGTCCCGCTCACGCCGTCGGTCGCCTTGTCGCTCAGGCGGTGGAACGGCTCGAAGATGCGCTCGCGCTCGGCGGCAGGCACGCCGGGCCCTTTGTCCGCGACCAGGATGGTCGTGCGTCCTCCTTGGGCCCGGGTCTCCAGGTGCGCGAGCCCACCCGCGGCCCCGTACTTCTCCACGTTCGACAGCAGGTTGCCCAGGATCTGGCCCGCCGCGTCCGGGTCGAGCATGACGATCCCCGGCGCGCCCGCCTCGAAACGAATTTTCACGTTCTTGCCCTCGAGCGCGGGCCGAAACTGCGCGATGACCGCCGCGACCAAGTCGTCGACGCAGCCCGGTGCGAGCCTGAGCGCCAACTTGTGCCGATCCTTGCGCGCGAACGCGAGCACGTTGCCGATGAGGCGCGTGAGGCGCCGGCTCTCGTCCACCACGACCTTGAGGTAGGCCGCGGATCTCTCGTCGCCCTCGTCGAGGCTGTCCTCGAGCAGCTCGGCGTACATGCGGATGTTGGTGAGCGGCGTCTTGAGCTCGTGGGAGACCTGGTTCACGAACGTCACGCGCTCGTGCGCGAGCCGGGCCTCCCGCGAGCTCTCGCGGTAGACGAGCACGGCGAGCCCCCCGAGGACGAGCGCCAGCGCCGCGGCCCCGGCCATGGCCGGCAGGAGCGAGCTTTTCCCGAAGGTCGCGTCCAGGTCGGACGCGGGGGCGAAGTAGGAGAGCTTCCACGAGCCGAGCGGCGCGCTGAGCGGCAGCGCGGCACGGGGCTTCTCCTTTTTTCCCGGCTCGTAGGCGCCCCACTCGTAGACCGCGCGGCCCGCCGAGTCGGTGAGCGAGAGGCGTGTGTCCGCGGTCCCGGATCTCGCCGCGGCCGTGTCGGGCAAGGCGGCCACGATGTCCGCCGCGAGCGCGATGCGGTCCACCTCGGTGCCCACGACCTTGCCCCCCTCGGCCCGGCGCCAGAAGATGAGGTTGAGATCGTTGTCTGCATACCAGGCGTACCACCCGCTGGCCGCGGCCGTGGTGCCGTCCGAGGGCCGCGCGAATCGCTCCTTGTCCTTCCAGATGCGGTCGGTGCGGGCAAGGAAGGCGCGCTCCGTCTCGGTGGGCTCCTTGTCCGCGCTCGGAAACTCGAGGCGTCCCTTCCCGTCGAGCACGAACATCTGACGCACGAGCCTCGCGCCGCGCACTGCGGCCCGGATCGACGCCGGGTCGAACGACCCGATCTCCGTCACCCGCTCGAGCTCGCGGCCGCGCTGCTCGAGAAGCCGCGCGATGGACGCGTCCACGTCTGCGAGGCGGCCGTCCACGAGGGCGTCGAGCCTGTGGCGGACCATCTCGCGCTCGTCGCGGGCGAGGCGCACGCCGAGCGCGGCGAGCAGGCCCACCGGGATGAGCACGATGAGGGCGAGGATGGCGAAAAGACCGGGCTTCAAGGTGCGTCGCTCCCTTCCTACCAGGCCTGCTGCATGTCGGCCTCGAACTCGGCGTCGCGCATGGCCTTGCGCTGCACGTTCCAGTCCTTGCCCGCGGCGGGGTTCAGCGCCTCGGCGTGCCCCCTGTTCATGGTGGCGGCCCTGTCGAGCTTCTTCGACTTGTAGCGCGCCGCGTTGTCCGAGAGGAACGACGCGTTGTTGTCGAGCACGCGCCGCGCCTCGACCACGTTGCCTCGGTCGCGCAATAGCACGGCGTTCTTGTTGGCCTCGTTGGCGACGAGCTCCACCGCGGACACCATCACGTCGTCGACCGCGCTCTTCGCCACCGCGTCCGGGGAGGCCGAGTAGCGCACGCTCACCGAGCCGCCGAGCACGTCGGTGGTGCGCGTGACGGTGTTGGCATAGGAAGCGTGCACCGTGGCGAGCTCCCGGGTGGCGCCGTCCGCGCCGGGCGGCAGCTCCACCTCGACGAGCAGGTACTTCTCCTGGCTGCCGTAGAGCTGGTTCATGCGCGCGTACACGTTCTGTCCGCTCACCTCCGCGTCGCGCCCGAGCACGCGGATGGGCCGGACGCCGGGCGCACAGCGAACCTCGACAACCACCTCGCGCGCCACCACGGACAGGACGTCGCCGAACTCGTAGGTGAAGATGCGGGCGAGGTCCACCGCGTTCTCGGCGAACGCGTGGTTGCCGTCGGAACGCCGCGCGAGCTCGGCCATGAGGTCCTCGTTGTAGCCGCCGCCGAGCCCGATGGTGGTCACGGAGATGCCCTCCTTGAAGAGGGACGAGCCCAGGTAGCCGAGGTCGCCGGGCGAGCTCGGGCCCACGTTGGCGAGGCCGTCCGAGAGCAGGACGACGCGGTTGACGCGGTTGCGATCGATGAACTTGCGCACCTCTTCCGCTCCCTTGCTCACGCCCGCGAACAGGGCCGTGTTGCCGTCCGCGAAGAGCTCGGAGATGGCCTTGCGGATCCCGGTGCGGTCCGAGACCTTGGTGGAGGGGACGAGCACGCTCACCGTGTGGTTGTAAGCCACGAGCGCCACGGTGTCGTCTCCGCCGAGCCTGTCCACGGCCAGGAGCGCGGCCTCCTTGGCCTTGGCGATCTTCTCGCCGCTCATGGAGCCCGAGCGGTCGAGCACGATGGCCACGTTGACCGGCGCGCGCGCCCCGCCCTCGGGCAGGGCGAAGCCGGTCAGGCTGACCTTGAGGAACGCCCGCTCCGTGCGGCCGGCCTGCACCACGCCCGAGCCCGTCGCGATCTTGAGCTTCACCTTGTCCTCGGCCACCGCGGGCGCGACCTGCGTGATGAAGACGACGGCCGCGAGAGCCGCCAAGCCCGTTACGTGAAATCCCTTGTTGCCCATGACGCCTTGCCTCCTTTTATCGCGGTTTCCCGCGTCCATGGAATAGGTACGGCCGAGCGAGGCGAAAATGGTCAGCGGCTCGCAAAAGCTTTGTAAAAGAATTGTGATATTCTCCGGGACATGGGGAGCTTCGAGTTGGAGGCGCTGTTCAAGATCTTCCTGGCCGTGGCACTCGGCGGGGTCATCGGGCTCGAGCGGCAGCTCCACGGGCGCGCGGCGGGCCTGCGCACGCACATGCTCGTGTGCCTGGCGTCAGCGCTGCTCATCGTGGCCTCGCAGACCGAGGCCTTCTCGGGGCTCATGGCGCGGCCGGGCGTGAATCTGAACGTGGATCCGGGCCGCATCGCGGCGGGCATCATCACGGGCATCGGGTTCCTGGGCGCGGGCGCCATCCTGCGCATCCACGACAACTTCGTGCGCGGGCTCACCACCGCGGCGTGCATCTGGCTCGCGGCGGCCCTCGGGATCGCGGTCGGGTTCGGCGCGTATATGCTCGCGGGCGCGGCGACCGCCCTCGCGCTCGTGACGCTCACGTTCCTCGACAAGATCGAGCACCACTTCGACAGCCCGGCCTATCGCACCATGGTCGTGGTCACGCGCGGCGCCGACACGCGCGACTCCGACCGCCTGTGCCGCGAGATCCTGGAGAAGCGCGGCGTCAAGGTGCAGTCCCAGGATCTGCGCCTCCTGCCCCTCGACGACACCGCGGACCTCACGTTCCTGCTTCGCGCGAGCCTCAAGGTCGACGCGGGCGAGCTCGTCAGCGCGGTCGCCGCGATCCCTGGCGTGACCGAGGTGCGCTGGACGTGAGCGAGAATCGAACGATTTCTATATAAGGAGAGTGGACGGATGGGACACGCGGACGACAGACACCAGATCGTGATTGTGGGCGCGGGACGGGTCGGAGCGACGACGGCGTATGCGGCCCTCGTTTCGGGGATCGCCGACACCATCACGCTCGTCGATTTCGATCCGAAGCGCGCCGAGGGCGAGGCCATGGATCTCGTGCACGGGCTGCCGTACGTGCCGCCGGCTTCGGTGCGCGCGGGCGGGTACGAGGCATGCCGCGAGGCCGACGTGATCGTCGTGACCGCGGGCGCGGCCAGGCAGCCGGGCGACACGAGGCTCGAGCTGGCCAGGCGGAACCTCGGGCTCTTCGAGGAGATCATCCCGAAGATCACGGAGCAGACGCGCGAGGCCGTGCTGGTCATCGTGTCGAACCCGGTCGATCTCCTCACCCTTGCGGCGCAGCGGATCTCGGGGCTTCCCCCGTCGCAGGTCATCGGCACGGGAACCGCGCTCGACACCTCGAGGCTCCGGGCGATCCTCGCCGAGCATTTCGCCGTCGACGCGCGCAACGTGCATGCCTTCGTCGTGGGCGAGCACGGCGACTCCCAGGTCACCTTGTGGAGCCCGGCGAGGATTGCGGGCCTCACCCTTCGCGACTACGCCAAGGCCGCCGGAAAAGACTGGAACGCCGATCTGGAGCGCGACCTGGAGAAACAGGTCATCACGGCGGGAGCCGAGGTGATCAAGCGCAAGGGCGCCACCTTTTACGCCATCGGGCTCGCGGCCGCGAACCTCGCGCGCACGATCCTGCGCGACGAGCGATCGATCCTGACCGTGAGCTCCGTTCTCCACGGCGAGCAGGGCCTCGCCGACGTGGCGCTGTCGCTTCCGTGCGTCGTGGGGCAAGAGGGGTGCACGAGGGTCCTGGCCATGTCGATCGACGCGAAGGAGCAGGCCGCGCTCGAGGCGTCGGCGGCGGCGCTGCGAAAGGTGTACGCCGACATCGGGGGCCCGAAGGGTTGAAGCGCGAAAGGGCGTCGACGGTCACAGCACCGTGAGCCCGTACGGCTCGTCCATGACCGCCCGGTCCTTGCCCTCCCCGAGGAGCCATTTGTCGTAACGCGCCCGCAGGGGCGCGATGATCGTGGCACGATTGTCGGCGTCCCACTCGCGCGCCGACGAGCTCATCTCGACGTGTGTGCACGCCGGCAGGAGCGCCTTCATGTCCGCCAGCTCGGGCGAGCCCGGGCGTAGCGGGATGAGCCCGTACGAAAACACATCGTTGCGGTAGATCAATGCCACGTGCACCACGTAAATGCGCCCCGGCATGAGGCGCGCGCGCAGGAACTGGGGATCGTGGTCCATGGCCGCGCTCATGAACACACGCTCCCCGGGCCGTGTGAGGTACGAGGCCCAGGTGCCGGCCGAGAGCATGGCCGCGGGCTTGTCGCCGTCGTAGACGAGCGTCGCGCTCATGGGCAGGTCGAGGCCGGGCCGCGCGAAGACCACGAGGGACAGATCGGCGGGCGGCGGGTCGATGCTCGCGCCGGGGGTCTCGGCGTAGTCCATTTCGGAGAAGCGGTAGGGCGCCCGAGGATCGACGATGCCGCACGAACCGAACGGGAGAGCCGCGAGGCCGAGCGCGAGAGAGAGGGTGAAGAAGCGGGACTGTGGGCTCGGCCGCATGTTCTTTCTAAAGCATGGACATGGGATCCATGTCGAGCCGGACATGGACGCCCGCTGGCGGGGACTCGAAGAACGGCAGCGCGGGCTCGAGCACCTTGCCGAGGAGATCGTGGCTCGGCGAGCGCACGAGCACGCGGAAGCGGTGGCGCCCCTGCACGAAGGCGAGCGGCGCCTGCGCCGGGCCCAGCACGGACACGGGCGGCCGGCCGAGACGTTGCCAAGAGGCGCGAAGTGAGGCGGCGATATCTCTCGCGGCCGCTTCGGCCCGTCCCGCGTCCGGGCCGCTCACGCGCACGAGAGCGAGCCTGCCGAATGGCGGGTAGCCGAGCTCCTCGCGCTCCGCGGCTTCCGCCGCCGCGAACGAGAGAAAATCGTGGGTGCGCGCCAGGAGCACCGCCGGGTGCGTGGGGCTGTAGGTCTGGATGATGGCCTTGCCGGAGCGCAGGGCACGTCCGGCGCGCCCCGCCACCTGGGTGAGCAGCTGGAACGAGCGCTCGGCCGCGCGGAAGTCGGGCATGTGCAGGCCCACATCCGCGAGCAGCACGCCCACGAGCGTCACGAGCGGGAAGTCGTGGCCCTTGGTCACCATCTGGGTGCCCACGAGGATGTCTATTTCGCGGCGCCGCAGGCGGTCGAGCACGGCCTCGGCCGAGCGCCCGGACGCCACGTCACGGTCGAGGCGCGCGATGCGCGCGTTCGGGAAGAGATCGGCGAGCACGGTCTCGGCGCGCTGGGTGCCCGTGCCCACGGGCTCGATGTCCGGGGATGCGCACGCGCCGCAGCGCTCCGGAATCGGCTCGCGCGCCCCGCAGTAGTGGCACACGAGCCCGGGCGGCCTGCGGTGCAAGGTGAGCGAGACCGCGCAAAAGCTGCACTTGCGCACCTCGCCGCACGCGGTGCAGAGGAGCCCGGGGGCGAACCCGCGCCGGTTCAAAAAGAGGATGACCTGCTCGCCCCGCTGCAAGGTCTCCTCGATGGCCGCGTAGAGCGGACCTGAGACCACGTTCTGGCCGCCCGGCCCGAAGCGGTGGCGCGTCAGGTCCACGATGTCCACCTCGGGCAAAGGCTGCGCCGTGGCCCGCGCGGCGAGCACGAGGCGCGTGAGCTTGCCCAATCCCGCGTTGCGGTGCGACTCGAGCGACGGCGTGGCCGAGCCGAGCACCGCGACCGCGGGGGCCCGCGCCGCGCGCAGCAGGGCCAGATCGCGCGCGTTGTACGCGAACCCGCGCTCCTGCTTGAACGAGCCGTCGTGCTCCTCGTCGACCACTACGATGCCCAAACGCTCCACCGGCGCGAACACGGCCGAGCGCACGCCCACCGCCACGTGCACGCGGCCCGATCGCAGAAGCCGCCACTGCTCGAAGCGCTCGCGCTCGGTGAGCCCGGAGTGCAGCACGGCCAGCGCGTCGCCGAAGCGCGCCCGGTAGCGTTCCACGAGCTGCGGCGTGAGCGCGATCTCCGGCACCAGCACCAAGGCGCCGCGGCCGAGCTCGCGCGCCTTGTCCACGGCGCGCAGGTAGACCTCGGTCTTGCCCGAGCCGGTCACGCCGTGCAGCAGGAAGCCCTCGTAGCCGCCGCGTTCGAGGCGCGCCGAGATGGCCGCCACCGCCACGGCCTGCTCCGCGGTGAGCACGGGCGGCACGTCGCGCGCCACGATCGTCGTGAGGAACGGATCGGGCGGCCGGTCGCGCTCCAGGATCGCGACGAGCCCGTCGGCCTCGAGCCTTCTGACCTGTCCGGACGCGTCGGCGCGCACGGCTCGCAGCTCCGACATGGGGACCTCGCCGAGATCCACCACGCGCTGGAGCACGGCTGCCCGTGCCGGGGCGCGGCGCACGAGCGCTTCGAGCGCCGAAGCGGCCTCGGCCGTGGGAAGCACGATCCGCTCGAGCCGACCCGAGATCCGAGGCTTCGCAAGACGCTTGCCACGTTCGACCACGTCGGTGCCGGCCGGGAGCGCGGCGCGCAGCACCTCGCCGAGGGGGTGCATGTAATAGGCCGCGGCCTCGCGCAGGAGCCCGAGCAGATCCTCGGGCAGGGCCGGCGCGTCGTCGAGCAGGGCGATGGCCGGCTTGACGGCGAGCTCCGCGGGCAGGGCGCGGGACGGGCCGAGCAGGACGCCGGTCATACGCCTGCGGCCGAACGGCACGAGCACACGCGCGCCGGGTTCCGGCTTTCCCAGGGACGCGGGGATCTCGTAGGAGAACACCCGGCGCAGGGGCACGGGCACGGCCACCTCCCAGATGGGGCCGCCGCTCACGATGCCGCCCCGCTTCGCAGCCTGCCGCGCGCCTCGCCACGCGCGCGCGGGCTGCCAGCGGACGCCCGCTCTTCTCTCTTCGCCTCGGACGGCGTGAGGTGCAGGGCCCGCCAACGGGCGTGCCTTCCGACCGCCAGCGCGGCGAGCCCGAACAGCGCGGCGATGGCGCCTGACGCGGCCGTCAGCTCCACGAAGAACGACCAGAGCTCCGCTCCTGCGCCCGGCTCGCCCGCGGCGAATCGCCACGGGACCCCGGCGTGCCGCCGCCAGACGAGGGCCACGGTGGTCAGCATCGCGAGCGCGCAAGCCGCGCCGATGGTTCCCAGGATCAGGCGGGGCGGCCGCGGTCGAGGCAAAGCCACGGCCGTGCGCCCGCGCCCGCGGCGGGCCGAGACGGCCGGGATCACGGCGAACGCGATGCCCGCGAGCACTGCCGGACCCGCGAGCAGGGCGAGGATCGAAAGGCCCGAGCGCAGGCTTTCGGCCGCGGCTTCTGCAGGATCCGCCCGCGACACGGCCGAGCGCAGCCCTCCGGCCACGAGAGCCTTTGCCTCGGCCGCGGCGCGCTCGCCGAAAAAAGCCAGGGAGGCCGCGGCGGCCATGAGCACGAGGCCGGACACGAACAGCCCCGAGCCCGTGGGCCACCCGGCCCGGGCCGCAGCCGCGAGCCGCTCCCGAGACGGAGGTATGGTGCGTCCGCAGTCGTCCATGAACCGCAGTCTATTGGAGAGGGGGCGTGATGGAAAGGGAGGTGAGCTATTCCTCGGAGATCGCTTCGGCCGGGCAGGCGTCCACGCAGGCGCTGCACTCGGTGCAGAGATCGGCGTTGATGCAGGCGGCCTCATCGACCATGCTGATGGCTTCCGCCGGGCACGCCTCCACGCATTCCTCACAGCCGGTGCATTCTTCCTTGTTCACTTTCGGGATGGCCATTTTCTCCTCCGCTGCAGGCCGTTTGACGCGATTGCGGCCCTCTCAAAGCCCGCGCAAACGTGCGCATTTTGAAGGTCCTATACCACGGGCCCTTCGGGTGTTCCACCGCAATTCGGCGGGGACCGGGCGGCCCCCGAAAGGCCCGGTTCCTCGCACCTTGACTTGGCCGGGTCCATGGATACATTGAGCCCGCTTATGGGCCCCGGAAGGCCCGAGGAAACGGCCGCGAGGAGGAGATTTCATGGGAAAGACCATCGGCATCGACCTGGGCACCACGAACAGCGTGGTCAGCGTGATGGAGGGCAAGGACCCCGTGGTCATCGCCAACGAAGAGGGCGGAAGGACGACCCCTTCGGTGGTCGCCTGGGACGATCAGAGTGAGATCCTGGTGGGCCAGATCGCCAAGCGGCAGGCGATCACGAACCCCGAGAACACGGTCTACTCCATCAAGCGTTTCATGGGACGCAAGTACCATGAGGTCGACGAAGAGATTCATATGGTGCCGTACAAGGTCGTGCGGGCCGACAACGGCGACGCCCAGGTCGAGGTGCGTGGCAAGAGGCTCGCGCCGCCCGAGATCTCGGCCCGGATCCTCATGAAGCTCAAGAAGGCCGCCGAGGACTACCTGGGCCAGCCGGTCACCGAGGCCGTCATCACGGTCCCGGCCTACTTCAACGACTCCCAGCGCCAGGCCACCAAGGACGCCGGCCGCATCGCGGGCCTCGAGGTCAAGCGCATCGTGAACGAGCCCACGGCCGCGGCGCTCGCGTACGGCCTCGACAAGCGAAAGGAGGAGGTGATCGCGGTCTACGACTTCGGCGGCGGCACCTTCGACATCTCGATCCTCGAGGTGGGCGACAACGTGGTGCAGGTCATCTCCACGAACGGCGACACGCACCTGGGCGGCGACAACATCGATCAGCGGATCATCGAGTACCTGGTGGCCGAGTTCAAGAAGGACCAGGGTCTCGACGTGTCCAAGGACAAGATGGTGCTGCAGCGCCTCAAGGAGGCGGCGGAGAAGGCCAAGATCGAGCTGTCGCAGGTCATGGAGACCCAGATCAACCTGCCGTTCCTCACCGCCGACGCGTCCGGCCCCAAGCACCTCAACATCCGGCTGTCGCGCGCCAAGTTCGAGGCCATGGTGGGCGATCTCGTGGAGCGCACGCTGGAACCGAGCCGCAAGGCCCTCAGCGACGCCAACAAGCGTTCGGCCGACATCAACCAGGTGGTGCTCGTGGGCGGCTCCACGCGCATCCCCATGGTGCAGGCGGCCGTGGCCAAGTTCTTCGGCAAGGAGCCGCACAAGGGCGTGAACCCGGACGAGGTGGTCGCCATGGGCGCCGCCGTGCAGGCCGGCGTGCTGTCCGGCGAGGTCAAGGACCTGCTCCTGCTCGACGTGACGCCGCTCTCGCTCGGCGTCGAGACGCTCGGCGGCGTGATGACCGTCATGATCCCGAGGAACACGACCATCCCCACCAAGAAGGCCGAGGTCTACTCGACCGCTGCGGACAACCAGACCTCGGTGGAGATCCACGTGCTGCAGGGTGAGCGCAGCATGGCCCGCGACAACCGCACGCTCGGCCGCTTTCACCTCGAGGGCATCATGCCGGCCCCGCGCGGCGTGCCCAAGGTCGAGGTGACCTTCGACATCGACGCCAACGGCATCGTGAACGTGTCCGCCAAGGACATGGCCACCGGCAAGGAGCAGAAGATCACCATCACCGCCTCCTCGGGCCTCGTCGAGAATGAGATCGACCGCATGGTCAAGGAGGCGGAGCAGAACGCGACCGACGACGAGAAGCGTCGCAAGGAGGCGGAGCTGCGCAACAAGGCCGAGCAGCTGGCGTACGCCACCGAGAAGACGCTCAGCGAGAACCGCGAGAAGCTCCCCGCGGTCGAGGCGGGCAAGGTCGACGAGGCCATCAAGGCGCTGCGCGCGGCGGTGGAGGGCGGCGATCCCGCGCGCATCGAGACCGAGATGGAGCACCTCACCAAGGCCTCGCACAAGCTGGCCGAGCTCATGTACCAGGCCGTGCAGGCGAACACGCCCGGTGGTGCCGCGCCTCACGGCGGGCCCGGCCCGGGCGCCGGCGCCTCCGAGCCCTCCAAGAAGGAGGGCGACGTCATCGACGCCGAATTCGAAGAGAGCAAAGACTGAAGAAGCCCCGCAATTTTGTTGATTTTCCCGTCGGCCCCTGCTCAAATGACCAGCCATGGAAGAGTACGAAACCCTCAGGGAGTTGCGCCTCGCCTGCGGTGACCATGTTGCGGCGGAGGTGCTCCTCGATCGCGAGTGGTGGGTCGTGCGCGGTACGCCCAAGGGCATGCTGTGGGTCTCCAGGCCCGGCCGCAACGCCATCCACGCCATCGCCGTCACGCGCGGCGAGCGCTTCAGGCTGTCCGCAGACGGCCAGGCCCCGATCGCGGCCGAGCCCCTGCCCGACGTGATCGCGCTCGGCCCGGAGTCCGAGGCGCCTGCGCCGGAGGGTGCACCGTCCGGGGACGACGACGAGCTCGCGCACGAACCCGCGCTCCCCGAGCCGCGTCGCCGCCGCGCCCCGAAGGCCGCCACGCGCGTGAGCCAGCTCAAGCTCTTCGGCTGAGAGTCGAGGTGCTAAAACACACGAAGCGCCCGGAATTCGTGTGGAATCGCACGCCGCGGGGCCGGCATCGTGGTGCCGGGAAGCAAGTCTGACCTCGAGCGCGGCTGTTCTCAGCGCGGACACCGCGGCCACCGCCAAGATAAACCCAACGAATTCGCCCGGTTTCAGCGTCCATTGAAAACGTTCTCTTTTTTTTGAAGCCCATGCCGTGAGGCGACCGGATCTGGCATCAGGGTTGCTGTGCATCTTCCCGGGATATCGATTGCCAACAGGAGAGCAACCTTGCAGACACACCCCCGAATCGGCATCAAGGCCATTTCCGTCTACATCCCGCGCCACTTCCTGTCCCTCGACACGCTGGCCGTGGTCACGGGCGTGGATCCGGCCAAGTACCACCTGGGCCTCGGCATCCGCCGCATGGCCGTGGCCGCGCCCAACGAGGATCCGGTCACCATGGCCGCCGCGGCCGCGCACGACCTGTTCGCGCGATACGACATCGATGCCGCGACCGTGGGGCTCCTGGTCGTGGGCTCCGAGTCGGGAGTGGATGCGGCCAAGCCCATCGCGTCGTTCGTGCATGGGATGCTCGGCCTGTCCCCGGACTGCCGCACGTTCGACACGACCCACGCCTGCTACGGCGGCACCGCGGCCCTGCGTCTGGCCTCGGACTGGCACGCCGTACGCGGGACGCGCACGGGCAAGGTGGCGCTCGTGATCGCCACGGACGTGGCGCGCTATCCGGTCGGGTCCGCGGCCGAGCCCACGCAGGGCGCCGGCGCGGTGGCCATGGTCGTGGGCGGCGATCCCGAGGTCATGGAGCTCGATCCCTTCCCCGAGGCCGTCTACACCAAGGACGTGATGGACTTCTGGCGGCCGCACTACCGCAGGGAGGCCATCGTCGACGGACAGGTGTCCATCGACTGCTACCTGCGGGCGCTCGGCCACACGTGGGCCGCGTACGAGCAATCCTCGGGCCTCTGCTGGGACGACTACGACTACCTGCTGTTCCATGTGCCGTTCCCCAAGATGGCCTACAAGGCGTTCCACATGCTCCACCAGCGCGAGGTTCTCGTGCGGGGTGCGAGCGGCGCCGGTCTCGCGAGCCTCGAGGACGCGTTCATCGCGCGCACCCAGCCGGCCCTGTGGGTCAACGCCGAGGTGGGGAACATCTACTCCGGCTCGCTCTACCTGTCGCTCGCGAGCCTGCTCGAGGCCGGAGGGCCCGGAGTGCAGGGCTCGCGCGCCGGGCTGTTCTCTTACGGCAGCGGCTGCTGCGGGGAGTTCTTCAGCGGCAGGCTCGGTCCGCGCTCAACAGCCTGGGAGGGCAAGATCGGCGCCCGTGAGGCCATGGAGAGCCGCATCGAGCTCGACTACGAGCAGTACCTGGAGTTCCGCCGGGCCGGCGCACGCATGACCCTGGACGGCTCGTTCGCGGCCGGGGTCGCACGCCCGGTCCCGGGGCGGTTCTCGTTCGACGGCATCCGCGATCACCAGCGCGTCTACACCACGGCTCAGGAAGACCTCGGCCGCGACTGGGCCGCGTCCGACGCGCGGGCGAGCTCGGCCAAGGCCCAGATCGGGAAGTAGCGCCTGTAGTTCTCGTAGTTGATGAGCGCGGTGCGGTTGAACACGCCGACTCGTCAGATTCCCAGAGTACGCAGAAACTTGTCGAGGCTCCGCGACCCATGATGCGGCGGTTTGAACTTGCGGGCCTCTTTAAAATTGATCTGTTCAAAAAGTTGCGGGCCATCCCGAGTCTTCGAGTAGTCCCTTTGAAGTAGCTTTGAGATCTCTCGTGTTCCCTTTTCCTGCCTCTCGCCTATCTGCCCTTCAAACCGTGTGAAATTTGGTTTGATCGGGAGAACTCCGCGGTTGTAAAGCCCGTGCGCATCCGCGAGAATCCACGCTTCGAAGGCGCGGTCTGCTACGACGACATGAATCCCGTCCGTGGGTTGATTAAGCGCGGCGAGTTCATTGTGAAGAGCGGCGAGCACCGATGTCGCGAAGCCCCCGACGCATTCCGACCGTTGCTCGCGGTCGAGACAGAACACGACTTTCGAACACCCGGCTGATTTCAAACCGATGATCGTCCTGACGCTCCGCTTGGCGATGGCCTGCGGGGAGAGGTGCGAGCCGATGCCTCCAAGGTTTCTCGGTTTGAGAGGTGGACAACCTGGAAACAGGCTCTTCGTGTGCAAGCGGGGGAGGGCGTAATACTCGGCATCCCCTTCCACCACGAGCCCGACCGTAGGGCCGATACCGGTGCGCCTTGGACGCCGGCGGCGATTAGTCGATCGTTGGGACACCACCGAGCCCTCCTTCCAACCAGTACTCACCGAGCTTCTTTCCGGAGTCCTCGAGGATCGATTTCAGGGCGCTCTCTTTGTCCAAGGCGGGCGTTGCGGTCGTTCCGGCGTCGGACTCCTGCTCTACAATGAATAGCGAGCTCGGATTCTGAATGGCGTCCACGACGACCGTCGAGTGCGTCGTCATGAGCAGTGGAGCCTTTAGAGACGGTGTCTGCGCCTGCTCGATCATCTTCCGCAGCGCCCAAGGGTGGATCGCGTTTTCCGGTTCTTCAATGGCGAGTATCCCCGCCTTTCGAATCCGTGGCTCCAGAGCCAACAGCAACGCGATCGCGTGAAGAACCCCGTCCGAGACGCTCGACTGCGCCAAAGGCTCCTTGATACCGCGTTCTTTGAACTGGAGCGCACGCCTTCCCGGGGCTAAGGAAACCGTGTCGACACCCTCGATGCGGGGATAGACCTCTGTCAAATGCTTCATTAGGAGTTGGTAGCTATCGGAAGGCGATCTGTCGTGCCCCTTGAGCCACTCCACCGCGAGCGCAAGCCCCTGGCCTGCAGGGCCAATGAAGCCGCGCGGACGCTCGCCGGTAACGGCATCGCTCCGAAGAGTCGACGCGTCGAGACGCAAATGCGTCACCTCACATTGCCTGGTAATCCTGGAAGGAAGGATCCTCGGGACGACGAGCCAGGAGCCACGGCCACGTGAGCGCATCATTTCAAGCCGTTCCCGGAGTTCTTTTTTAAAAGATTTGAGTTCGAACACCCTGGCGCTTATCGAAGAGAAAACTCCGAGCACTCTACTCGCCAGCTTCAGTGCTTCCGGATCGCCGTCCGCTTCGACCTCAACTTTATCAACGCTATTGTCTGTGCCGAAAAGGGCGCTGAGATGGGTGCTTTCAATTTCGATGATTACTTTCTCTCGAGAAATCTGAACCTCGCCATCCTTGACCTTCAATGAGAACTGAACAGAGAGGAGTATTTCTCGATCATCTGATTCCTGTGGACGTCCTGACCGGGAACCAGCACGGGTAACCCCGTGACGCATTAGAATATCCGCATTTGTAGTGCGGAACGTTCCCCCTAGAAGCAGCCCAGAACGCGCGGGTTTCTGCTCGCGTCGGATGAGTTCGTAGTAGCCTAGGTCTCGGATCGGTTCGATGCTCCCTTGTCGCAGAAGCTCGCCGAACAATTCCAATGCCTGCACAATATTGGTTTTACCGGCACCGTTGGGCCCAACGAGCACCATGAACGGGGCGATGTCGAGTTCCAGATGTTTGATCGATTTAAAGTTCGATACTTCAAATTTTGTGAGCACGTTGCCTCCCGATATTCCGCCGTCGAACGGCTTCCGAGCACCTGCTTTCCATCCTCACGACGTTCGTGGTGGGGCTAAATCGGCGCTCCATGTTCCTTTCAAGAACTCGTTTCGGGACCGATGATAGCCCAAAATCGGTCTCAGCAAGGGAGGATTTCGATCTCTCTTTCGATCTTGAGACTGACAGGAGCATAAGCATTCGCGAGAACTGCGACGTGCCACACCTGCTACGCTAGGGAACGTAATCCATCTCAATCCGACGCTGTCACTTCTCGCTGTGCATCTGCACCTCGCCCCCCGCGCGCGCGAATTCGGCCAAGGCCCAGATCGGGAAGTAGCGCCTGTAGTTCTCGTAGTTGATGAGCGCGGTGCGGTTGAACACGCCGACCAGGGGCTCCTTGGGCCAGTCGCCGTCGTCCTGCTGCAAGCCGACGAGGAACGCGGCCGCGCGGCGCGCCGCATCGCCGTTCCCGAGCCCGGCGCGCGCGAGCGTCATGAGCGCCCATGAGGTCTGCGCGGCTCGGCTTTGGTCCGGGACGTAGCGGCCCGTGACGCAGCTTGAATGGTGCTCGCCCCAGCCGCCGTCCGGGTTCTGGCGCTCGAGGAGGAAGCGGCACGCGCGCGCGATCTCGGGCGCGCCGTCAGGAACCCCGGCCGCCCGGAGTCCCGAGACCCCGAACCACGTGCCGTAGGTGAAGCACACGGCCCACGCGCCCTGCCAGCCGCCGTCCGGCCGCTGCTTCTTGCGCAGGAACCCGGCTCCTCTTCTGACGGCCCGGGCGATCTCCCGTTCCAGGAACCCGGGGAAGCGCACGGTGGCCCGCACGAGCGCCTGGAGGCAGGCGGAGGTGCACTCGACATAGGAGTAGTCCACCATGATCCCGCCGAACACCTGCGAGGGATTGAGCAGCTCGAGCCAGGCCCCGCCGCGCTGTTTCTCGTACGTGGCGAAGCCGCCGTCCCGGTTCTGGAACGACAGGATGAGCCGGACGCTGTCCTTGAGCAGCTCGTCGCCGATGGGCTCTTCCGCGATGCCCTCGAGGGCCACCGCGCTCTTGAACCCCTCGGCCGTGCAGTCCGTGATCGGCCAGCCGTGCCTGCGGTCGCTGAACGGCCAGCCGCCGCGGCAGATGTGGCGGTAATGGCTGGCATCGTCGGGCAGGTCCTCCAGGATCTGGTTGTCGCGGATGAACCGATGGGCGCGCTTCAGGTGCTCCCCGCGCCGGTCCGCATGGGGCGTCGCGAGGATCGATTGCACCGCAAAAGCCGTGTCCCACAAGGCGGTGGAGTTGTAGCCGTTGAAATTGACGCCGTCCGGTCCGGTCTCGAGGTACTCCTCGAGAGCGTCGAAGCTCGTTCTCGCGCGCTCGCCACCCGGCTCGCGGAAGTGGTGCACCATGGTGTTGAGCACGCTGTTCACCGGGCCGATGTCGATGTGGTTCGTGGCGCGATCCTCGTAGTCGATGTGCTCGAGCACCTCGTCGAGGGCCCTCTTTCTCAAGGACTTCGCCCCCAGGCGCTCGAACGCGCCCATGATGCCGCTCGCTCCCCGGAACACGCGGGTGGTCGGGAAGCGCGCATCGCTCAAAGCGACCGCGTACTTCGCGCGCGCGAAGTCGATTTCCTCGTAAGGCCGATCGTAGAGCTCCGCGCGCAGCTCGCGCACCAGATCGTCCTCGGGAACCGCGGCGCGCGTGCCGTACAGGTACGCCATGGGCAGGTACACCTGGCGGCAGTGGCACCACAGGCGGCCCGGGTGGAACGGCGCGGCGTACGGCAGGAGCCACAGCTCCGGCAGGATGGGGCTCAGGCCCTCGTAAGGGTAGAGGTTCAGCACGGCGAGCACGAGCTTGCCCCAGCTCGCGGCGCGAAGCGCGGTCCCGTTCGCGTGGATCCACGCGCGCATCCGGACGATCCTGGAATCGTCGGGCGCAAGGCCCAAGGTGCGCAGCGCCACGTAGGAAAGGGCCGTGGTGAACATGGAGCCCGCATCCTCCGTGTGCAGCCCCACGCCGCCGTCCACGTTCTGCGCGTGCAGGAGATAACGGATCATCCCCTGCCGCCGGTCGTCCGGGATCCGCGCGCCGGTCACGCGGCAGGCGGCCACGTACATGGGCAAAAGGAACATGGGGCCGCCGTAGTCGCCCTGCCAGCGGCCGTCCGGCTCCTGGCGCGAGACGAGGAAGTCGAGCCCCCGCTCGATCGCGGTGCCCACGGCCGCGTCGAGGTGGGTCCCCGTCAGGGGCGTTTGCCGGTCAGCCGGCCGAGCCATTGCCCCACCTTCTCCCTGGAGGTCTTGGCGTACGACTCCCACAGCCCGCCGCCGTCGATCTCGCCGAGCAGGTCGTCGTAGATAGGCTCCATCTCGCCGCGCCACGAAGGGTCGATCTTCACGGTCCGCGCGGCCCACTCGTGGCAGTAGCGGCACTCCTCGCAGTCGAGCGCCTGGCAGCTCTGGTTGAGAAAATGATCGATGAAGCCGTCGAGCGAGCGGTTGTCGATCTGCACGGGGTTCTTTCCGCGCAGGGGGTAGAGCACGCTGGCCGTCTTGCCGAACCGCACGATCTTGTCGAACTTGAGCAGGTTCACCTTGTGCGGCTTGAAAAAGTACTTGCGCATCCTGCGTCCCGAGTAGGCGTCCTTGGCCTGCTCGCCCATCTTCTCCTCGGGGTAGGCGTAGTTCTGCACGAGATCGAGCAGGTTGCCGTCGTAGCGCCGCGCGGCGTAGGCCTTCACCCTGTCGAGCAGGATGCGGGTCGGCGTGTTGCGCTCGACGATCTTGAAGTTCTCGTAGCCGAGCGCCTCGTAGATGTGCAGATCCTCGGGGCGGATCCAGTTGGCGCGCAGGTAGTTGACCGGCTCGCGCAGGCGCAGCTCGTTGCACACCACGGAGCAGTAGTCGAGCGGGAAGCCCTTGTTGCCGCTCTGGGACGCGGCCGAGAGCGCCACGGCGTGGTTGCCGGCGATGGCGCAGTCGGTGCGGCACCAGTTGTTGACGATGAGCTGCAATTCCGTGTCGCCCGCGGCCTTGCGCATGGCCTCGAGCACGGCGAACTCGCGGTGGATGTTGACCTCGGAGACGACGATGTAGTCGGCGCCGTTGTCCACCCAGAAGCGGATCTTGCGCGGCGTGTCGGTGAAGCGGTGCGAGCTCACGCGCACCTTGAGCCGCGGGTAGCGGCGCTTGACGAGGCGCAGGAAGTACACGTTGGCCACGGTCACCGAGTCCACGCCCGCGTCGTCGAGCCACTCGAGCATGCCCTCGAGGTGGCGCTGGCCCGCCTTCGAGAACTCCGTGTTGCCCATGGAGGACGCGTTGAGCAGGTAGTTGAAGCCGATGCCACGCTCGTGGGCCTTGCCCGCGTAGCGCTTCACCACCCTGCGGTTCACCTCGGGCAGGTAGAACGACGGCCGCCCGCCGCCGAAGTAGTCCGCGGTGAGCTTCCCGTAGATCTCGTAGACGGGGTAGGGCGCGAGCCCGTCGAGCAGGGCGTCGTCGAAGTTGCATGCGACCGAGAGCTTCATCTTGTGATCTCCTTCGCGGGCGCCGTGCCGGCGCCGGCCGTTGAAAGGTCGAGCGCCGCGAGGAAGCGGGCGAACTCGGGCAGGTCGAGCTGCTGCTGGCTGTCGGAGCGCGCCGCGGCCGGGAAGGGGTGGACCTCCACCATGATGCCGTTGGCCCCGGCCGCGAGAGCGGCGCGGGCGAGCGCCGGGAGGATGTCCTTGCGGCCGGCCGCGTGGCTCACGTCCACGATGATGGGCAAGAAGCTCGCCTGCCGCGCGAGCGGGACCGCCGAGATGTCGAGCGTGTTGCGCGTCTGCGTCTCGAAGGTGCGGATGCCGCGCTCGCACAGGATGACCTCTGGGTTGCCCTCGGAGACCACGTACTCGGCCGACCACAGGAGCTCGCCGATGGTGGCCGCGAGCCCCCGCTTCAGGAGCACCGGCTTGCCGGCGCGGCCGACCTCGCGCCGGAGCGCGGTAGTGTGCATGTTGCGCGCGCCGATCTGGATCACGTCGGCGTGCTCGGCGACGAGCTCGACCATGCGCGTGTCCATCACCTCCGTGACCGTCGCGAGCCCGTAGCGCCTCGCCGTCGCGGACAGGATCTTGAGCCCCACCTCGCCGAGGCCCTGGAAGGCGTACGGGGACGAGCGCGGCTTGAAGGTGCCGGCGCGCAGGAGCCTCACGCCGAGCCGCGCGAGCCCAGCCGCGACCGAGTCCATCTGCTCCTCGCTCTCCACCGCGCACGGCCCGGCGATGACCACCGGCTGCGCGCCGCCGATCTCGAGATCGCCCACGCGGACGACGAGGTCCTGCGGGCGAAAGGCCCGGCTCACGCGCAGCACGTTGCCGTCCTCGCGCTCCATGAGCGCGACCGAGGCGCGGAAGATCTCCTTGAAGAGGTGCTTCACCGTGTCGTTCGTGAACGGGCCCCGGTTGCGGTCGAGCAGGTCGTCGATCATCTTCTGCTCGCGCTCGGGCACGAAGAGCGGAACCCCGTCGCGCACCTTGACCTCGTGCACGTGCGTCACCACGCGCGCCCGGCGATTCAGGAGCTCGAGCAGGCCGTAGTTGATCTGCTGGAGCTCGTCGCGCAGCTTCTCGAGATTCGGTTCGGGCACGAAAACCTCCATGCAATCACGGCGCGCGGTGCGCCGCGGTCCGGGGCGTCGCGTGCGGGATCGCACGCCCGTTCGGCCTCGGCTCGGGCATCCCCTCGATGAACTCGGCCATGGCCGCAAGCGCTCCGCCCCGCACTCCGAAGCGGGAGATCGCGGCGTGCGCCTCGGTCGACAATCGGTGCAGGTATCCGAGGCTCCGCTCGAGACCGAGCAGGGCCGGGAACGTGGACTTGCCCTGGGCCTCGTCCTTGCCCGCGGTCTTTCCCAGGGACTCGCGGCTGCCCACCACGTCGAGGACGTCGTCCGCGACCTGGAAGGCGAGCCCGATGCGATTGCCGTAGCGCGTCAGGGCCGCGAGCTCGTCCTCGTCCGCGCCGCCCAGGATGGCGCCGCAGCGGACCGCGGCCGTGATGATCGCGCCGGTCTTCATTCCGTGCGTGGTCTCGACGTCGCTCTGGCTCGCGTGCCGGTTGGTGTAGAGCGTGTCGAGCACCTGGCCGCCCACCATGCCGGCCGAGCCCGCGGCCATGGCCAGCTCGGCGAGGAGGTCGGCCGCGAGCGAGCCGCCCGCGTCGCGGTACGAGCGCGCCACGAGACCGAAGGCCTCGGTGAGGAGCGCGTCGCCGGACAGGATGGCCATGGCCTCGCCGAACGCCTTGTGGCTCGTGGGCCGGCCGCGCCGGAAGTCGTCGTTGTCCATGGCCGGCAGGTCGTCGTGGATGAGCGAGTACGTGTGGATGTATTCGATCGCGCACGCGGCCGGCAGCGGATCCGGCCCGCCCGGCGCGAACGTTTCGCAAGCCGCGAGCACGAGGACGGGTCTCACCCTCTTGCCGCCCGCGAACAGGGAGTAGCCCATGGCCTGCAGCAGGGGCGCGGGCCCGGTGCTCCTGTCGAAGATCTCCTTCAATCCCTGCTCGGCGCGCAGCCGATACTGATCCAGGATCTCCGGGTACTGCATGGCGCTTCTCCTTGGACGGGCGCCTTGCTCCCATCCGGGAACGACGACACGCAAGAACCCTGCCAGCGCATCCTAGAGTCGGCCCGGAGGTCCGGATCGCACGTATTCCCGCGAAGATCCTGGAGCGGCGCCGCGAGCGCGACAAGCGCAGGCCCGCCGCGAAGCATGTGCCGTCGTGCGAAAACGCACGGCAGAGATCGTCCCGCGGAGCGGGAAATCGCACCGGAATCATGAACTGCGGGCGAAAACGCGGGCGGCGCACCGTGGCACGCTTTTCGCACAAGGTTCGTACGAAGAAGTTGCGCGATCACGCGAGGAGGGCTTCGAGATGACGCTGGCGGTGGCGCCGTGGGCCTGTGATGAAAACCTGCTGCACGGGCAAGGCTTTGGCATCGAGGCGTCGAGGCGCTACTGCCGCGGCATGGCGCGCGGCCACTACGAGAACTTCCCGGTCGCCTTGTCCCTGTTCGACAAGGGGCAGCAGCGGGCGCTCGCGGCGATCTATGCGTTCGCGCGCACGGCCGACGATTTCGCCGATGAGAGCGGCTTCTCGGGCTTGCGCGAGCGCATGCTCGCGGACTGGGAGCGGCAGCTTCGCGCGTGCTTCGAGGGCGAGGCGACCCACCCGGTGTTCATCGCCCTGCGCGAGGCCGTCGCCGCGCACGATCTGCCCATCGAGCCGTTCCTCGATCTGCTCGACGCGTTCGTTCAGGACTGCTCGAAGACGAGCTACGCGACGTTCGACGAGGTGCTCGACTACTGCCGGAGGTCCGCGAACCCGGTGGGGCGGCTCGTGCTCAAGGTGCTCGGCGCAAAAAAGCCCGAGCTCGTCCCGTGGTCCGACCGGATCTGCACGGCGCTGCAGCTCACCAACTTCTGGCAGGACATCTCGGTCGACGCGAAGAAGAGCCGCATCTACCTGCCGGACGAGGATCTGGAGCGGTTCAAGGTCCCGGCCGCGGCCATCCTCAATCGCCGGGGCGCGCTCGGCTTCGGCCCGCTCGTGCGCTTCGAGGCGGCCCGCACCAAGGCCCTCTTCCTCGAGGGCAGGCCGCTGCTCGCGCGGGCCGGGTTCCCCGGGACGCTGTACTTCTCCGCGGTCTGGCTGGGCGGCAGGGCCGTGCTGCGCATGGTGCGCGAGGCCGGGGAGCAGGTCCTCCACCGCAGGCCCGTGCTCTGCGCGCGGTCGTTCGTTCGCGTCGCGGCCGGGGCGGGCCGCGACCGGCTCGCGGTGCTGGCATGAGCGCCCCACGGCTCGCCATCGGCCACTGCCGCAACGTGCTCGAGCGCTCCGGGTCGAGCTTCGCGTCGGCGTTCCGCATTCTGCCCAAGGACCAGCGCGACGCCATGACCGCCTTCTACGCGTTCTGCCGCGAGGTGGACGACGCGGTGGACGAGGCCCCCGACAAGGCCAGCGGGCGCACACGCATCGGGGAGTGGCGTGCGAACGTGGAGCGCCTGTACCTCGGCGACTTCGCGAACCCGGTGTGCGAGGCGCTCGGGTGGGCGGTCCGCGCGTTCGGCATCCGGCGCGAGCACGTCGAGCTCGTCCTCGACGGCGTGCAGCAGGATCTCTCGTTCGCGCGCTTCGAGACGTTCGGGGAGCTGCACGAGTACTGCTATCGCGTGGCCGCGGCCGTGGGGCTCGTGTGCGTGACGGTCATGGGCGCGCAGGATTCCGAAGCGGAGCTCTACGCCGAGCTGACCGGCACCGCGGTGCAGCTCACGAACATCATCCGCGACGTGGGCGAGGACGCGGGGCTGGGACGCATCTACCTGCCGGCCGAGGATCTGCGCGCCTTCGGCGTGACCGAGCGCGACATCCTCGATCGCCGGGCCACCCCGCAGCTGCGCGCCCTCTTCGGCTTCGAGGCCGCGCGCGCCCGGCACCTCTACGATCTCGCCGCGGCCGCGCTGCCACCCAAGGCGGGAGGGAAGCTCTTCTTCGCCGAGGCCTTGAGGGACACGTACTCCCGCCTGCTTGATCGCCTGGTCGAGAGCGATCTCGACGTGTTCGCGGATCGCGTCCGCGTGAGCAGGCTCGAGAAGCTCGGCATCGCGCTCAAGCACCGGCTGCGCGTGCCCGGGCTCCTGCGGACGGCCGAGCCGTGAAGGTCGTGGTGGTGGGCGCGGGCCTCGCCGGGCTGTGTGCCGCGGTGCGCCTCGCGGACAAGGGGATCGAGGTCACGGTGCTCGAGAGCGGGCCCGGACCGGGCGGGCGCGTGAGGCGGATCCGGACGCCCTCAGGACAAGACCACATCGACCGGGGGCAGCACCTCATGCTCGGGTGCTACCGCGAGACCCTGTCCTTCGTCGAGCGTCTCGGCTCGGCCGCGCTTTTGCGCCGCGTGACCGGCACCACGCCGTTCCTGTCCGGCCCGGGGAAGATCCATCCCTACCGCCTCGGCCCCCTGCCCGCGCCCTGCCACGCGCTCTCGGCCATGGGCGGCCTCACCCAGCTCGGCTGGGGCGAGCGCGCGCAGCTGATACGGGCCCTGTGCGCGGCCAAGGTGGATCTCGGGCTCCACCCGGACAGGCTCGACCGCGCGAG
>JAQTNF010000021.1 GCA_028713995.1 Deltaproteobacteria bacterium
CCTCGGGCTCGAGGAAGATCTGGTGCCGGTCCTTGTCCTTGAACCTCGCGACCTTGGTCTCGATGGACGGGCAGTACCTGGGGCCGATGCCTGTGATCGCGCCGCCGTAGAGCGCCGAGCGCGACAGGTTTTCGAGGATCACGGTGTGGGTCTCCTCGCCGGTGTAGGTCACGTGGCACGCGCGCTGGGGCAGGACGTGCTCGCGCGTCCGGGGGTCGAAGAACGGCGGGGGCTCGTCCCCTTTTTGCGCGTCGAGCCCTTCGAAGTCGATGGTCGACGCGTCGAGCCTGGGACACGTGCCGGTCTTGAGCCGCAGCAGGGGCAGCCCGGCCTCCTCGAGCGATCGGGCGAGGCGCACGGCCGGAGCCTCGCCGCGCCTACCGCCGGGCGTTTGCTCCGAGCCGATGTGGAGCATGCCGCGCAGGAACGTGCCGGCCGCCACGACAACGGCGCGGGCACGAAGCTCACCGCCGCGCTCGAGGTGCACGCCAATGACGCGCCGCTCTTGGCCGGAGCCGGTCCACGCAAAGCCCACGACGCGATCCTCGATGATCGTCCCGCCGGTGAGGCCCCTCACGAGAGCCGACATCTCCTGAACGTAGAGCTCCGAGTCGGTCTGGACGCGCGTCGCGCGCACGGCCGGACCTTTCCTGATGTTCAGTGTGCGGAACTGGAGCCCGGAACGGTCCGTAGCGAGGCCCATGAGACCGCCGAGGGCCACGACCTCACGGACCAGGTGTCCCTTGGCCGGACCGCCCACGGCCGGATTGCACGGCTGGCAGGCGATACGGCTCTGAGACAGGGTCACGAGGGATGCTCGGGCGCCGATGCGTGTGGCCGCCGCGTAGGCCTCGCAACCCGCATGACCACCTCCGATCACGATAACATCAAGAATGTCGGAATGTTGCGCCATTCGAACCTTTCTTGCGCACCCGTGTTGCCTATCTCTGGCATGTCGCCGACCCAAAGGCAAACTGAACATCCAGACAGTGTGTCACGAGGGATTCATTTATCGTGAATTGGACGAAAAATCATGAATTTATACAGTCTGTTTTGACAGAAATGACAATATCGGATAAATGTTCACGAAATGGAGGGGCTTTAAACATGTATCAGTGGGATTCCAAGGCAATGGAGCGTCTCCTCCGTGTCCAGGATATCGATATGAAGATCCGGGCGCTCGAGAACGCCGTCGCGGACCTGTGCCGCCGCTCCGTGGAGGAGGATCCGAGGCTGATCGAGCTCCAGCGCACGCTCAAGGCAATCGACGAGCGCACCGTGACGGTCGATGCGCAGCGGCAGATGTACGTGACCACCCTCGACGACATCCGAGGCGCCATCAAGGGGCTCGCGCAGAGCAAGTCCGGCGGGTTCAAGCCGCGCACGCGCTCGTCGACCGAGGCGCTCAAGATCGAGGAGGAGAAGCTCTCGGTCCTTATCGATGAGACGGACAACCAGCTCAAGACCCTCGAGGAGCAGCGCCACCGCACGGTGACCGAGATCCATTCCCGTTCCCAGGAGGTGCGCACCCGGCAGCAGGGACCCGAGGCCGAGATCCGCAAGATCAAGAGCCAGTCGCGGAAGCTCGAGCAGCAGAGGCAGACCGCGACCGAGGGCATTCCCAAGGCCCTGCTGCGCGTCTACGACCGCCTGCGCAAGTCCCGGTCGGGCATCGGCCTCACCATCCTGCGCGACGGCGTGTGCACCATCTGCCGCATGCAGATGCCCACGGCGATCCACGGGCGGGTGCTGCGCGGCGAGATGATTCCCGCCTGCCCGGCCTGCGGCCGCATGGTGGCGCGCCTCGAAAACACGGGCGTCGCGCCGATCGTGACCGCGACCCGGTCGTACGAGCGGGACGAGGAGTCGGACGAGGAGGATCTCGACGAAGACGCGGACATGGACCAACACGACGAGGGCGACCTGGAGTCCGAGGTCGACCTTCCGGTCATGCCCGCTCCGAAGAAGGAGCCCCCGGTCGCGGTCAAGCCCAAGGCGCATCCATTGAAGCCGGGGAAACCGGACAAGCCCGCAAAACCCGCGAAGCCGACCAAGCCCGCGAAGCCGACCAAGCCCGTGAAACCGGGGAAGCCGGTCAAGCCCGCGAAGCCCGCGAAGCCCGCCAAGCCGACCAAACCCGTGAAACCGGCCAAGCCCGGCAAGCCGTCGAAAGCGACGAGGCCCGGCAAGCGCTGATCGTTGCCTCGGCTTTTTGAAAACAACCCCAGGCGCGTGTATTGTCATCGATGATGAATGACACCTGGGACAGGCGGCGCTTCCTCAAACGGATGGGCGTTGCCGCGGCGGGCGTGGCCGCAGCCTCCGGCATCGGCCTGCTCGCGCGTGATCGGGGCCGCGACGAGCCCCCGTCCGGGCGGCGCACGGGACAGCGCAGGGACTTTCGCCGCGGGCTCGACAGGCCCGACGTGGATCTGGTCGTTGCCAGGGGCGATCCGGACGCGGCCACGCGCGCGGCCGTGGGGGCGCTCGGCGGCATGAAGGCCTTTGTCCGGCCCGGCGAGGTGGTGGTCGTCAAGCCGAACGTGGGCTGGGATCGCACGCCCGTGCAGGCGGCCAACACCAACCCGCTCGTGGTCGCGGCCATCGTGCGCATGTGCCTCGCGGCCGGCGCGGGCCGGGTGGTGGTGACCGACAACAGCTGCAACGAGGCCAAGCGCTGCTTCACGCGCTCGGGCATCTGGAAGGCCGCGTCCGAAGCGGGCGCCGACGTCGTGGTCCCGGCCGCGCACATGTTCGCCGAGCAGGACCTCGGGGGCGTGATCCTCGGGCGCATGCCCGTGCTGGGCCCGGCCGTGCGCGCCGATCGCTTCATCAACGTGCCCGTGGCCAAGCACCACGGCCTCGCGGGCTTCACCGGCGCCATGAAGAACCTCTACGGCGTGCTGGGAGGCCGCCGCAACCGCCTGCACCAGCGCATCGACGACTCCCTGGCCGACCTGGCCGACTTCGTGCGGCCCACGCTCACGATCATGGACGCCACGCGCGTCCTCGTCCGCAATGGACCGCAGGGCGGCGACGTGGCCGACACCGAGGTGAGGAACCAGGTCATCGCCTCGGTCGATCAGGTGGCGGTCGACACCTATTCGTGCGGCCTCATCGGCCTCAAGCCGGCCGATCTGCCCTATCTCGCGCTCGGTGAGAGCCGCGGGCTCGGCACCACGAGGCTCGAGGGGCTCAAGAGGCGGGAGGTCTCGTGATGCCGGACGGAGGCGCGGGGAGGTCCGACCGCAAGCGCTGGCGTGCGCTGAGGTGGCTGCGGCGCGCGAGCCAGGCGGCCTTCCTGGGGCTCTTCCTCGCGCTCATCGCGGCGACCGCGGCCCTGACCGGCGCGGGCTTCGACGCGGCCTCTTCCGCGCGGGTGCGCTGGCCCGTGGAGGCGTTCCTCGACATCGATCCCCTCGCGGGAGCCGTGGTGCTGCTCGCGACCGGCACGGTGGCCGGCGCCATGATCTTCGGGCTCGTCACGCTGGCGAGCGCCGCGCTGCTCGGCCGCGCGTTCTGCGGCTGGGCCTGCCCGCTCGGGGCGCTCAACCAGCTCGTCTCCGAGATCCGGCCTTTCGCCAGGGGCAAGCGCCGGATCGCGTCGAACGCGACGAAACCCTACCAGAAGGCCAAGTACGTGATTCTCGCCGCGGTGCTCGGCGCCGCTCTTCTCGGCTCGGCCGCGGGCGGCGTCCTCGATCCGCTCAGCCTCGTGACGCGCGGCGTGTCGCTCGTGCTGCTTCCGTGGATCGAGTGGGCGCTCGGAGGCGTCATGGACGCGGCCTCCGGCAGCCATGTGGCCGGCGTGCAGCGGCTGGCCGACAACGCCTACCGCGCAACGGGCTCGCTGCTTGCCGGGCGCGGGCTCATCTACGGCGGCGGCTTCGCGATCGGCGTGCTGTTCGTCGCGATCCTCGCGGTCAACCGCTGGGTGCCGCGCTTCTGGTGCCGGGGGCTGTGCCCGCTCGGCGCGATGCTCGGCGCGTCCGGCCGCTTCGGCATGCTCTTGCTCGACAAGGACGCGGAGCGCTGCGACCAGTGCGGGCTGTGCCAGATGGCGTGCCAGGGGGCGGCCTCCCCGCGGCCGGGCGAGAGGTGGCAGCGGGCCGAGTGCGATCTGTGCATGAACTGCGTGGCGGCCTGCCCGCACGGCGCCATCGCGTTCCGGCTGGCCGGGCGCACGACCGACGAGCAACCGTTGCCGGATCTCGGACGGCGTGCTGTGCTCGCAGGAGCCGCGGCCGGCGTGGCGCTCGTCCCGGCCATGCGCGCAGGCGCCCTCGGTTCGGGCCTGGGGCGCCCGGATCCGGCCTGCATCCGTCCGCCCGGATCACGCGACGAGGACGAGTTCCTGTCGCGGTGCATCCGCTGCGGCCAGTGCATGAAGATCTGCCCGCGCAACGCCCTGCACCCGGCGCTCGACGAGGCGGGCGTGGAGGGGCTGTGGACCCCGGTGCTCGTGCCGCGCATCGGCTACTGTGAGCCCACGTGCACGCTGTGCACCCAGGTCTGCCCCACGGGCGCCATCCGCACGATCACCGAGAACGAGAAGCTCGGCCGTTCCGGCGCGTCCATGGTGCGTATCGGCACGGCCTTCATCGACCAGGGCCGATGCCTGCCGTGGGCCATGGGCACGCCGTGCATGGTCTGCGAGGAGTTCTGCCCCACGTCGCCCAAGGCGGTCTGGACCCGCGAGGAGGAGGTCGACGTACGCGACCTCAAGGTCAAGGTGCGCAGGCCCTACGTGGATCCGGCCGCGTGCAACGGCTGCGGCGCCTGCGAGTTCGCGTGTCCGGTGTACGACCGGGCCGCCATCCGCGTCACGGCCGCGGGCGAGTCGCGCGCTCCGGGCCACGAGCTCTTGCTGCGTCCGGCATCCCCCAAGCGTCCGAAGTGACGGCCTCACGAAGCCGCCTGCCAGCCACGGTCGCTTCTCTCCCACCGCTCGAAGAGCCAGGTCCAATGCTCCCGCGCCTTGCCGAGATGCCACCCGTGCGCGGCGCCTGGTCCCTGCTCTCCCGGTTGCAGATGGCATGGGGAGTTGACAAAGCCGCAGAATGAAGTACATTGTCATTCAGAGAAGGAGGAGCATTCATGACCACAAATACGATAGTGCAGGCGCGCGTCGACGGCGAGGTCAAGGACGAGGCCGCCGCCGTTCTGGCAGCCATGGGGCTTACCGTGTCGGATGCGGTTCGCATGCTGCTCACACGCGTCGCGCGGGAGAAGGCCCTGCCTTTCGAGCCGCTCACCCCGAACGCCAAGACCATCAAGGCCATGCGGGAAGCCCGCGCCGGTCGCACGGCCAAGTTCAAGAACGCCGCAGCGCTCATGGCCGATCTGCATGCGGACGATTGAGCGCACCGGCCAGTTCAAGCGCGACTACAAGCGCGAATCCAGGGGCCGCTACAAGGCGACGCTGGACACCGATTTCCTCGCCGTCCTCGCGGTCCTGGTGAGCGATCAAGCGCTCGAAGCCCGGCTCTGCGACCACGCCTTGAGCGGCGAATGGAAGGACCACCGGGACTGCCACATCAAGCCCGATCTGGTGTTGGTCTACCGCAAACCCGATCCCGGCACTTTGCAACTCGTCCGCCTCGGCTCGCATTCCGAGCTGGGGCTGTAGGGCCGGGTGAGGATCGCATCAAGGACGTTTCCTCGGCGCGCTCCGGGCCACGAGCTCTTGCTGCGTCCGGCATCCCCACGCGCTTCGCAGGGTGCCAGGCAGGCCTGACCAACATCGGCATCGAGTCGAACGGCAACGTGAAGGGGTGCCTGTCGGGAGTAGGCGGGCGAGGCAAAGGCTCAGGGCTGCTTGTTCCAGGGGCCGGTGATGTCGAGGCCCTTGCTCACGGCCTCCAGGTTCTCGCGCGCGGTGGGGTGGTTGGGATCGATGGTGAGCGCCGTCTTGAACTCCAGGGCGGCCTGCCCGTTCTTCCCCTGCGCCGCGAGCACGAGGCCCAGCTGGTTGTGGGCGCTCGCGTTGCCCGGCGCCGCGGCGACGGCGCGCCTGAGGATCATCTCGGCGTCCGTGTCGCGGCCTTTGCGGTGCAGGATCGAGCCCAGGTTGACGAGGGAGACGACCTCGGTCTGGTCGAGGCGCACGGCCACGCGGGCCTCGGCCTCGGCCTCGTCGAGCTCCTTCATGGCCGCGAGGAGCACGGCCAGATCGCTGTGGAGCGCGGGATCGTCCGGGGCGATGCCCACGGCCTTGCGCAGCGTCGCGATGGCGAGGCGCACGTGGCCCGCCATCTGGTAGGCCTGCGCCAGGTTGGACAGCAGCGCCACGTCGGCGGGCGCGATGGCGGCGGCCTTCTCGGCCGTGGCCACGGCCTCGCGGAGCCTGTGACATTGCAGGTAGGCGGTCGCCAGATCGCCCATCACGGCCGGATCGCCGGGAGTCATCTCGCTCGCCTTGCGCAGGACGGCCATGGCGTACGCCCCGTCGCCGGCCATGATCTTCTTCTGCCCCAGGGCGTGCAGCGCGGCCGCGTCCGAAGGCGCGTCCGCCGGCAACGGCGCGTCCGGGCAGGCGTCGGCCGGATTCCGGATCAACGGAGCCGGCGCGGCTGCCGGCGCCCGTGCGGGCTCTGCGTCGGCCGTGCCCCGGGTCGAGAGGTGGGACGGCTCGGCCATGTCTCCGGGCCTCGCCGCGGGCGCCCCGGTGCCGCACCCCGTGAGCGCGAAGGCCGCGAGGAGACGTCCGATCCGGATCATTGTTCCTCCACCTCGTCGCCCGAAGGCGGCACGGCCGGCGCGGACGGGACCGCCCCGCCGCCGCCCTTCATGGCGGTCTCGTACGAGTACGCGGGCAGGATCGGCGCGGCCACCTGGCCGTCCTTGCGGGGCGCGTCCGCGGCCGGGCTCGGCAGCCCGCCGAGCAGCTCGCGCAAGGTGAGCGGGATGCGAAGCGGCCGCTCGGCCGGGTAGTCATCCGGCTCCAGGTAGTCCACGGCCTGCGCCAGGGCGGCCATGGCGTGGTAGCTGTAGTCGTTGCGCAGCCGGGTGTGGCCGAGCGTGTATCGGTAGCCGCCCATGGCCTCCTCGGGCACGGGCAGGAAGAAGGTCGAGTCGTAGCCGTCGTACTGGAGCTGCAAACAGAACCTGACGCCGTGCACGACCACCTGCCGGCGCAGCTCCTCGTTCTTGTGGGTGCGCTTGGCGATGGCGTAGGCCGCGGCCGCGCCCTCGATGTACTGGCACGAGTTGATGGCGGGCAGCTCGCGGTGCGTCTTGAACGACGCGCCCACGTAGTCCGGGTACTGGGAGCGGGAGGGGTACCAGTAGAACTCGCGGTCGATCCAGTCCTGCTGCTCGAAGGCCAGATCCGCGTACCTCCGGTCGCCCGTGGTCTTGTGCAGATCGTTCATGGCCGTGACGAGCCAGGGCACGATGCCGATCAGGTTCACGCGGTGCTCCTCGTCGAAGATGCCCTCGGGCGTGCGCTCGCCGAGCAGCTTGCGCCAGGCCCTCATGTAGAAGGGCAGGGCGCGATCCACGGCGTCCTTGTATTTCTTGTCCTTGTAGTGCGAGTAGAGCCGCGAGAGCGCGAAGACGATCTCGCCGGGCGCGATGGTGCTCTCGGCGCCGTAGTACGGGTGGTCGGGCGGCACGTCGTACTGCCAGAAGTGGCCGTTCTTGTCCTGCACGTAGAGGAGCTCCTCGCCCAGGCAGCGCAGCACCTCGTCGTACTCGGAGATGTCGGCCACGTCGCCCAGCTTGAGGATCGACAGGATGGTGACGGCCACGGTGCCGATCTTCGCGTTGTAGTAGCGCGCGGGCGGATCGCGGTGACAGATGGTGCAGCGAAGGCCCGCGTGCCGCAGGAACTTGAGCGTGAAGCCGATGCCCCGCTTGGCGCTCTCGACCAGCGACGGGTTGGGGTCGATCTTGTTCACCATGAGCAGGGTGTACGGGTTCAACGCATGGCGCACGATGTTGCCGCCCGCGCTCCACCTGCGGCCCGGCTTGTTGAGCGGGTCGTACTTGTAGGCGTACTGGCCGTCCGGCGTCTGGTTGCGCATGAGCCAGCCCGCGCCCAGGTTGAGCGAGCGCACGAGCCCGGCGCGGCTCACGTCCCAGATGGTCTTGAGCGGCACGCCGCGGTAGAGCTCGGCGATGTCGCCGCCCGCCTCGCGCTCGATCCAGTCGAGCGTTCGAAAGCGCCCGAACCTGTAGGTCTTGTCCTCGCGCCAGGCCGCCTCGTCGAGGACCTTGTCCTTCTTCGACTTCTTCCTGGGCGCCCGCAGGAACTTCTCGTCGAGCCCGGCCTTGTCGAGCATGCGCTCGAGGAACGTCACCTCGGAGCCGGTCTCCATGTGCAGGGCGTAGCTCGGTTCGAGGTAGAGGAAGTCGCCCTTGCCGCGTAGCGAGAGGCCCTCGATGCCCTGCTCCAGGTACCACACCAGGTTGGCCGGCTGCTTGTCGGTGAGCGCGCAGACGTCGAACAGCACGTCGATATCGATCTCCATCTTGGACACGGCCGCGGGCAGATCGACGGACACATCCGCCTCGTAGCCCTTGGCCGCGGAGCTTCGGATATCGGCCCAGTCCTCTCGGATCTTCGCGATCGCCGCGTCGAGGGCCGCCACGACCGTCTTGCCGTGGCCCAGCTTGCGCGCGACCTTGCGGCCCTTGACCTTGGGCTCCGCTCTCCACCTGAGCGACACGATCACGCGGTGCTCCTCGTCGCCCACCGCGGCGAGGGACACGGGCAGGTCGAAGGGCGGCGGCTGCCTGCCGAGGAGCAGATCGCGCGCGCGCGCGGTGAGGCGGCGCTTGTCGGACTTGGCGATCTCGAAGGGCGGCGCCACGCGGTAGAGGGCCCACGCTGAGCCGACCACGGCCGGGTGGAAATACGACAGGCTGACCGCGTCGCGCAGCCGGATGCGCACCGACGACATGCGCTCCTCGATCCACGCGGAGACGAGCGGCGCGGTGCGGTCCACGAGCACGTAGTCCACGCCCTTGGCCTTGAGCCCCGCCGCCACGGGCGCGTCGTCGTCGCCCTCGAAAAGGGCGGGGTCGAGCGGCACCACGCGCTGCGCGATGGGGCCCAGGATCGAAGGCGTCTCCTTCGCACCGAGGAGGCCCACCTTGCCCGGCGCAAGCGCCACGGCGCGCTTGACCTCCTCAAGGAGCGTGGGATCTCCGAGATCGCGGATGGGCGGACGGGCGAGCACGTCCTTGCTCGACGGCATGGCGTAGGGCGACTCGCGGAACGGCGCGAGCGGATCGGGCCCCTCGTAAGACGGATCCGTTCCCGGCCTGGGCGGCGCCTTCCAGCCCGGCGGGTCGGGCTTCTTGGGCGGCTTGGACGTCCAGAAGTAGCTCTTGCCGTTGCCGCAGATCTCGCCTTTGTCCGCGTCGAAGTCCTGCGCGATGGGCACGGAGCCGGCCTGGTCCTTGTAGAACCCCTCGATCTGCTGCTCGGACGGGAGGTCGCGGCCGAGAGCGCCGCCGGGCCGCACGACGTCGTCGATCTTGCGCCGGCCCTCCTTGTCGCGGTGGAGCCAGTTGTAGGCCGTGTACCCGGCGAGCACCACGGCGACCGCCGCGAGCACGAGGTTCGTGCGGTTCTTGTAGAACGGCTCCTTGGCCTCTTTGTCCCTGCTGCGATTCCCCTCAGCCATCCGTGTGCCTGTTCCTTTTCGGCTTTCGCCAACTGTCCTCCCGGACCACCCGGGAGCCTGCGCTCCAGGTTTACTTGGGTTGGGCCCGCGGGACAATCCCCGGGGCGCTAATCCCCGGGGCGCAAATCTCCCGCGAGTGAAAGTCGAGATCCCTCACCTCACCTTGAGGCGTTCGATGGCCGGGGCGCGGGCGCCCTTCGCGCGCTGCAGCGAGGTGCGGCGCTCGGCCTCCCACACGTCGGTCTGGCCCTTCTCGGGCACGTCCTCGACCACCTCGAGATCCTGGTACCCGCGCAGCACGAGCGACAGGCTGCCTTGGGTGGAGGCGAACGAGAGGAGCTCGGCCTGCTCGAGCGAAACGCTCAACGTGACCGTGCCGTAACGCGCCGCGCCCGCCGACGCGGCGTTGCCCTTGTCTCCCGCTCCCACGTCCTGCCCTGTGGCGAGCACGACCACGTTCTGCAGCAGGGTCACTGTGGTCTTGTCGCCCCTGCGGTCGCCGCCGCGCGCGAAGGTGCCGAGGATGTCGACCCGGTGCCCGGGGCGCAGGAGCCCGCCCATCGACAAGGCCGCGTTGACCGGGATGGCGAGCGCACGGTTGCCCGACGGGACGAGCCGCGCCAGGTCCCCAGCGCCGGGGCTCGGCCGCTCCGCGAAGTCCGACCACTGCACCGCGTCGCCGGCCGAGAGGTCCACGGCCAGCGGCAGGCCGAGCACTTCCTTGGCCCGTGTCATTCGAACGGCCCGCCCTTCCACCCAGGCCTCGGGCACGCGCCTACCCGCCGTGGCCTTCTCGTCGAGCGTCCTGCCCTTGCCCACGTCGCGCGCCGCGACCAGCACCTCCACGATCTCGCCTCCGCGCACCTCGGCGGCGAGCGAGCGCACGTACGCGAAGTGCAGACCTCCCGCGGCCGCGCCGAGCGCGAGCGCCGCGATCCATTTCCTCGTCATGGTTGCCTCCTGTCGGCCACGGGCGCGAGCCCGCCGGCCGCAACAATCGCGCTTTTCCCCGCGTCGTCGAACGGCACCGCGACCACGAGCAGCCACGCGCCGCCGCGCTCGAAGGCCGCGAGCCCCGAATCGGGCTCTCGTTCCGACAGCAGCGTCGAGGCCATGGTCTCGCGCCAGCCGCCCGCCGCCAGCGCGGCACGCTTTTTCGCCATGGCGTCCTGCGGGCGCGCGTCGATATCCTCGGCAACGAGACCCCACGTCCCGTCGCGCGTGCGCGCCGACACGAGAGGCCGGGCTCCTCGCAGCGGCGGTACGTGCGGCAGGCGGCAGCCTTGGAGCGCCTCCTCGCTTGCGATCGCGAACCCGCTTCGGTCCGCGGGCGGATCGGCCGCGCCTCCGGTCAGATCCACGGCCAGGTCCCCGAGGCACACGTACGCCACACGGGAGCCGTCCGGGTCGGAGCGCGCGTTTCCGGGTCGCCCGAGAGCGGCCGCGCACGCCGCGACGACGAGCGCCGCGGGCCACCACGCCTTGCGGGCGTCGAGCCGCGGGTCAGCCATCGTCGAGCCCCAGGGCCTGCTTGACCATCTTCGCCACGAGATCGATGAGCCCGTCCACGGGCTTCATGTTGCACATGAGCGTCCTCTTTCCGCGCAGCGTGCGCACCGGTCCTCCGAGCGGACGCGGGATGCCCGTGGCGTCCACCTCGGCCGTGACGCGCGCGTGGGACCAGGAGAACGGCTGGCAGCCCCCGATTCCGTTCAGCATGTCGCCCGCCTCGCCGCCCAGGTCCGCGTCGATGCCCGCGGTCTCCGGCGTGTCTCCCAGATCGCGGTCGGCCTCGCCGCACTCGCCGCTCGAGGCCATGTCCATGGCCATCGCGCCGGCGGCCACCTGCGCCTCGAGCCGCGCCTCGTACATGTGGTGCAGGGCCACGAGGCCCATCCAGATCAGGATGAAGAAGGGGATCACGATCACGCCCTCGGTCATGGCGATGCCGTGCGTGTCCGCGAGGAGCCCGGGACGTTTCAATGCAGCACCCAGTCTTCGAGCCCGGCCGGAACGCCTTTGGCCGCGCCGTCCGCGCCCGTGCCCACGGACGCGCACTGCGCCGCGAACGGGCCCTCGCACGAGCCCGCGAACCCGCCGCCTCCCGCCGCCTGCCTGAAGCGGATGAGCCGCGCGAGCCAGTCCATCTGCCACAGGTCGCCCGTCTCGGCCGGCGATGCCGCGCGCGAACAGAAGAATTCCGCCGCGGCGAACGAGAAGCGGCCCGGCGCGGACGCCACATCCGAGCCGCCTTCGGCCGCGATCCCGGTCCCGTCGAGACGCTTTCCCGCGGCCGTGCCGCCCAGCACGAAGGCCCGCACGCGCGCGCCTTCCGGGAGCTTGTCCGGATCCGGCTCGCGCGGCCGCGCCACCTCCTCCATGGGCTGGCCCTTGGCCTCGATGGTGGTGGTCTCCTCGGTGACGCACCCGTGCAGGGCCAGGTACGATAGGCGCGTCACGCGGATGGCGCCGTCCGGGAACCCCTCGCCGGACGCGTCCTCCTCCCCGGTCGTCTCGCAGATCGGATCGTGGCCGCACGAGCCCTCCTCGTCGCACGGGTCTTCCTCGATCCACTCGAGCTTGCGCTCGTCCGTCACCTCCGCGGCGCTCTGCGCGCCGCCCCCGTTGACCGGCCACTGCACCCACACGTCCTTGCGCACGGTCCACAGCCCCTTGCCGTACTTCCCGTCATCCTGCCGCGGAAGGCAGTATGCGCAGCCCCACGCGGAGCAGCGCGCGCACGCGGAGGTCTCGCAGCTCGCGCTCGACCCGCTCGGGCGGGCTCCCGAAGCGTCGCAGTCGACGTGCTCGGTGAGCGGGTGGGCCTTGTCGGTCTTGCGCGTGCTCTTGGGCGGCGAGCCGCTTCCGCCGCAGAAGTACGACGAGAACGAGCTTGCCACGCCGCCGACCAGCTCGCCCACGGTGCTTTGCGCCATCTCCGGGAGGCCGCCCGGCAGGAAGAACGTGGACGCCACCACCACGTCCTCACCCGCCTTCTCGCACAGCTCCTCGAACGAACCTTTGCGCGTGGGGAGCTCCCCGGCCACGGGCCACGCAAAGCCCAGCTCGGCCGGGTCGTATTCGCCGCGCGTGGAAATGTAGACAGCCTCGGCCTGCGCCAGCACCGGCACCACCTCGTTCACCACGTCCGCGGCCTTCTCGAGGCCTTGCAGAATCCGCTTCACCGCCGGTTCGAGATCGTCAGCGATGTCGGTCACGCGCTGCAGGGCCATGCCCAGGGGCGCCATGGCCCCGCACGCCGCGCCGCTCGTCACCACGCACGCCACGCCCACGGCCGCGATGGCCGTGACGAGCACCGCCTGCAAGACCTTGATGGCCACGAGCACCGAGAGGACCGCGGCCATGACGAGGTTGATGAGGGCCAGGATGTTCATTCCGCGCGCCTTGGCCGTGGCCGCCGAGTACGCGGTGGCGTCGGCCGCGTCCTGCATGATCTGCTGCTCGAGGGCCGCCCCGCCCACGCCGGCCACGTGGTACACGAGGGCCACAAGGAAGAGCGCGGCAAAGGTCGCCATGACCATGACCGCGCCGCGATCCACTCCCATGTCCCGTTCGGTCTTCGGCATCTTCATCTTCCCTGGTTGCCGTAAGTGCGCTCGGCTCGAAGCGCGAGCAGCCGCCAGCCGTTCGCGAGCGCGAGCCCTTCAAGCGCGTTGCCGTTCGTGGATATCTCGGCCGCGGCCGCGGGATCGAGATCGGTCCACCTGCGGCACAGGATCGCGGAGGCCACGGGCACCGCGCAGCGGAAGAGGAACGTCACGCGCACGGTGACCGGCCCCTTGGGCTCGAACGACGCCCTGTACCCGCCATTGCCGTCGGGGAACGTGACCGCCGCGGCGTACGCCGTCCAGCCCACGAGGCCCGCCGCGATCGATGTGGGCCCGGACGAGGCTATCGCCCCGGCCAGGCTCGACGAGCCGAACGATTCGGGGCTCGGCGAGACCGGCGCGAGCGTCAGGCGCGCGGCGTTGCGGACGGCGCCCAAGCGGCCCCCGTCGGACGCCGCGGCGTAGGTCTCGAGCCCGGGCGCGCCGCTTCCCACCTGGTTGAGCGGTTCGCCCGCGTATAGGGCGGCCTCGTGGTCGTCCGGGAGGATCACGATCGCCGCGCGGGCCGCGCGCGCCGCGGCATGGCACACGAGCAGGTGCGCGCCGCACGCGAGCGCGAGCTGGGCGAGGCCGAGGAAGAGGAGCAGGAGCGGCCACACCACGACGAGGAACTCCACGTACACCGCGCCGTCGGTATTCGAGCGCGGCGTCATGCCCGGCCCGCGAGGGCGAGCGCCGCGATCGCGACGGTGGCCGCGAGCACCGCCGGCCCGAAGCAGATGACCGTGGCGGGCGTCCCGGCCGACGCGAGGCATCCTCTCGACCCCGGCCCCACGAGCGGGCGCAGGGCGAGCCGCGCCGCGCCCTTGAGCCCCGCGGCGAGCGTGCCGGCCCGCAGCCACATCCACAGACCCTGCAACGCGCCCACGGCGAACGCGAGCATCTCGAGCTCGAGCGCCCCGCCCGCGCCGAGCAGGGCGCCCAAGGCCGCGAGCAGCTTCACGTCGCCGCCGCCCATGGCGCCCGCGCGAAACAGGAGGAACGGCACGAGCCCGGCCGCGAGCGCCGACGCGAGCGCGACCGCAAGCCCGACCGGTCCCACGGCCGCGAGCCCGGCGAGGAGGCCGGCCACAAGTCCGGTCAGCGTGAGCCGGTTCGGGATGCGGCCGGTGCGCGCGTCCACGATCGCGGCGGCGAGCACCAGGATCAGGGCGGCGGCCATGCTTCGGGCGGGCGCGCCCATCACATGCCGCCGATGGCGTCGGTGGACTCGCCGATCTTGGCGCCCACCGTGTCGCCGAACGTGGTCCACAGGCCGATGCCCGCCACGGCGATGAGCACCAGGATGATGATGTACTCCACCGTGGACAGCCCGCGCGTGTCGCGACCGAGCGCCGCCATGCCCTTCGTCATCTTGTCGCTCTTCTTCATGTCGTCTCTCCTTTTCTCTTGGCCGTTTTCGCTCCGGCCGGTTTGAGGGTTTCACGGGATGGGCAGGGCGAGGACCGCCTCGATGCCCGCGTGGTAATCGAGGAGCAGCGCGCCGAGCGGTATTGCCGCCGCGGCGAACGTGAGCGCCACCGTGGCCACGAGCACGAGCTCCTCGATTTGCGCGACGCCGCGATCGTCCATGGAACCTCCCGTCCCGCGTTCGACCCTCTCATCGGCCGTTCGGGGTCGCCGGTTGCGTAAAAAGTGAAGGGGGAGAGAAAAAAGTTTCTCAGCCGAGCCCGAGCACGTGGGCCATGGTGTAGCGCCCGGGCGGCTTGCCGTGCAGGAAGAGCGCGGCCGCGAGCGCGCCCTGCGCGAACAGGGTGCGGGAGTCGGCCCGGTGGGTGAGCTCGAGGCGCTCGTACTTTCCGGCCAGGATCACGGTGTGATCGCCGAACACGCCGCCGCCGCGCACGGCGTGCACTCCGATCTCGCCCTGCGGCCGCGCTCCGACGCGTCCCTCTCGGCCGAAGCGCAGGTTCTCGCTCGCATCGATCCCAGCCGCGCGAGCCGCGACGTTCGCGAGCATGAGGGCCGTGCCGGACGGCGCGTCGGTCTTGTCGCGGTGGTGCATCTCCACGATCTCGATGTCGTAGGCGAGGCCGAGGGCGGTCACGGCGCGCTCGGCGAGCGCGGCCAGCACGGCCACGCCCAGGCTCAGGTTGGGCGCCACGAGCACCGGGATCTCGCCGGACGCCCTGTCGAACGCGGCGAGCGTTTCCGCCGGGAGACCGGTCGTGCCGCACACGATCGGCCGCAGGCCGAAGAGGGCTGAGGTGAGCGTGCCCGCGGCCGCGTCCGGAGCCGAGAGGTCCACGACCACGTCCGCGCCCGACGCGGCCCGGTCCGCGTCCGCGCCGATGACGGGCCCGCCCGGACCGAGGCCGGCCAGCTCGTGGAGGTCGCGACCCAGGCACGGGGAGCCGACCCGTTCCACCGCGGCCACAATGTGCGCATCCGGACGACCGAAGGCCACGCGCGCGATCTCGAGCCCCATGCGTCCCCCGGCGCCCACGAGCGCGATGCCGACGCGGCCCGCCGTCACGAGGCCCTCTTCGGCTCGAAGCCGAGCCGTTCCATCTCCGCGGCGAGCCGGGAGATCGTGGCCTTCTGCGGCCACATGAGCGGCATGCGGATCTCGGGTTCCACGAGGCCGAGCAGGTGCAGCGCAGCCTTGGCCGGTCCGGGGTTGGTCTCGAGGAAGAGCGCCTCGTGCAGGCCGGTGAGCTCGGCCTGCGCCTCGGCCGCGCCCTTGTGGTCGCCCGCGACCCAGCGCCGCCACAGCTCGGCCCACTTGGCCGGCGCCACGTTGGACGCGGTGCTGATGACGCCCTGCCCGCCCGCGACGAGGAGCGACACGGTGATGGGGTCGTCGCCGGAGAGCACGGCCATGCGCCCCTTGACCGCGGCGATGACCTGGATGACGCGCAGCATGGACCCGGTGGCCTCCTTGACGCCGACGATGCGCTCGTGGGCCGCGAGCCTTCCGAGCGTGGCGGGCAGGATGTCCGAGCCCGTGCGCGTGGGCACGTTGTAGGCGATGATCGGCACGCGCGTCCGGTCGGCCACGGCCTCGTAGTGGGCCGCGATGCCGTCCTGGCCCGGACGCACGTAGGCCGGCGACGCCACCAGGACGGCGTCGACCCCCGCGTCCGCGGCCGCGTGGGCCGCTTCCACCACGGCCCAGGTGGACGAGTGGCTGCACCCGGCCGCCACCAGGATCCGGCCGCGCGCGGTCTTGACCGCGGTCTCGACGACGAGGCGCTGCTCTTCCCGCGTGAGCATGGAGCCCTCGCCCGTGGTGGCCGCAACCACGATGCCCTGCACCTTGGCCTCGATCTGGCGCTCCACGAGCGCGCGCAGGGCGTCGAGATCCACCATGCCCGAGCGCAGGGGTGTGACGAGCGCGGTGAGTATCCCTTCCAGCTTGAGCATGTGCTTCTCCTTGGGCGCGGCCCTTCCGTCGGCCCGGCGACCATTTTTCGCCCGACGAGGACGCGATGTCCAGCGGGAGTTCGCCCGGCACGGCTTCACCTTTCCCGTTTGCGGGGCGTTCTGGTAGGATGCCGGACACGGGATCCGGTTTCGGGAGGATCGGATCGACGGAGGTCGCATGGGAGTCGCCGCCTTGGTTCTCGCAGTGGTCGGCCTGACGATCTGCTGGATTCCCGCCGCGGGCTGGGTCGGCGTGCTGCTCGCGTTCGCCGCCATGGTCCTCGCGGCCGTCGCGATGACCACGGGGCAAAAGAGGCTCGGAATCGTCGGATTGGCGCTGGGCGCGGTGCCGCTCATATTGGGCCTCGTCATCCAGATCATGGCCGTCCTCAACCCATCGGTATCGCCGCAACCCCGCTGACTTTCACGAACGAAATGGACCAGCTCTCCGCACATCTCGATCGCAGCTGGGATCTCGTCTCGAAGGGCGAGACGACCCAGGCCCTCGTGTCGGCCCGTCGCGCGCTCGACCTCAACGGCGACGCGCCGGAGGTCCACAACCTGCTCGGCTACATCTATGCCGTGGACGGCGACTACGACGAGGCCCTCGCGTGCTACCGGCGGGCGCTCGAGCTCGACGAGTGGTACCTCGATCCCATGCTCAACGCGGCAGAGATCCTGGTGAACCCGGAGGCCGACCCCGAGGAGGCCATCCGCCTGTGCCGCATGGCCCTCGAGGTGGCGTCGACGCCGGAGGAGATGACCGACGCCTCCCTCATCGAGATCGAGGCCCTCATGAACCTGGCGAGGGTCGACGAGGCGGCGCTGAGGCTCGCCGAGGTCGGCTCGGCCGAAGCGCTGTCGCCGCCGTATCTGGTCCTCGTCGGGCGACTCCACTACGAGATGGGCAACATGGTCGAGGCCAAGCGGTTCTCGGAGAAGGCGCTCGCCGCGGACGATACGCTCCCCGACGCGTGGTACTACGCCGGCCTCGTGGCGCGGGACGAGGGGCGTCGCATCGACGCGGTCGTAGCCTTCCTGGCCACGCGCGAGCGCGATCTGGCCATGGCGTCGCCGCCCTGGACCGCGAGCCGACCCTCTCTCGGAGAGTCGGTCACGAAGGCGCTCGAGGCGCTCCCCTCCGACGCGCTCGCCATGCTCGACGGCTCGACCATCCTCATCGAGCCCTACCCGAGCGAGCGCCAGATCCGCGACGAGATGGATCCGCGGCAGGTCGTGCTGGTCGAGGGGGTGGACCCCGCGCGCCGCGTGTTCGAGAAGCTCTGGGTCTTCTCGCGCAACGTGGAGCGCGCCGTGCCGACGGCGGCATCCCTGGCGGCGGATCTCGCGTACTTCATCGAGCGCGAGGTCACCACCTCGAGGGGCGAAGACGCCGCGGACGGTCCAGAGGAGCCGGACCGAGGGGCGGGCCGCGTTTGACAGCGCCGGTTGCCGGCTTATACGATGCTCTCAAGAGAAGGATCGAGGATTCACGAGGTCGCCATGGGGACCAACAGGTTGTTCTGGCCGCAGACTCTGCTCGACGAGTGGATGGTCGAGGAGAAGATCTCCATCGACGCCGGCACGCTGACCGTCGTTGGGGAGAAGGCGCGCTATCGCGTCAAGCAGGCCGTCCACTTCCTCGCCGACGTCGGCGACGGGAGCGATCCGCACAAGCTCCTGGGGAGGGTGAAGGAGCTCGAGACCCTGACCGCTCTCGGCGCGGAGCAGTACATGGACTCGGTGATCCTCGGCGACTCCGCCTACAAGGTCGCCCCGGGTTTCACCGGGGAGCCGCTCGTCGACGTGAGCTCAAAGGAGCGGCTGGAGGGCGCCTTCGACATCTCGCGGGCGATCGCGAAAGAGACCGGCGGCAAGGACGATTCGAACGACCAAGAGCTGCTGGCCCGCTTCCTTCTGGAAAATCTGTAGTCACGATCCGGATCCGCGGCGCGCGCGGCCACGAAACGGACCATAGCGCCAGAATGCGAGTGCTGCTATTGTCAACAGACATGTTTGAAACGGAGCGGATGAGAAGAACATGAAGGATCGCCTGCTTGGTCGTGTCATTGCCGATCGTTACCGCCTCGAGACCCGTCTCGGCGTGGGCGGCATGGGCGCCGTGTATCGGGCCCGGCACCTCCTCATCGACCGCGTCGTCGCCATCAAGATCCTGCAACCGGAGCGGCGCGGCGAGGAGCACTTCCGGGCATGGTTCCTGAGGGAGGCCAGGGCGGTCAACCGCATCAACCACGCCAACATCGTGGACATCAACGACTTCGGAGAGACCGAAGATGGGCTCGCCTACCTGGTCATGGAGCTTCTCGTGGGGGAGGCGCTCTCCGCCCCCATCTCGCGCGGTCCGATGGATCTCGCCATCTCCCTCGACGTCCTCGAGCAGGTTACCGCCGCCCTCGCGCGCGCGCACGACCTCGGCGTGGTCCACAGGGACATCAAGCCCGACAACATCTACCTCATCAACCGCGGCGGGCGCCGCAACTTCGTCAAGCTGCTCGACTTCGGCCTGGCGCGCCTCTCGCGCGACGGGCGCCTCGCGGCCAAGGGCGCGGTCTTCGGCACGCCCGAGTACATGTCGCCGGAGCAGGCGAGGGGCGAGGACGCCACGCCCCTGTCGGACCTGTATTCCCTGGGCGTCATCTTCTACGAGATGGCCACCGGACGCCTCCCGTTCGACGCCACGGATCGCGACGGCTTCATCGAGAGTCACAAGAGCGTGGTTCCTCCTTCCCCTCAGATGTTCGAGCCGGGCCTCAACGCCGACGCCACGCGCATCATCTGCACGCTCCTGGAGAAGGACCCCGCCAAGCGCTTCAGGGACGCGCACCACCTGCTCGACGAATTCAAGGCGCTGCAGCGCCAGGTCGCCCCCGTGTCTTCGTGGGACGTCTGGCCTCCGGAGCGGCCGGCGCCCGCGCAGAGCCTGGCCGGTTCCGCGCTGGACGAGGTGGCGTCCTGGGCGCTCAAGGCCACCATCTTCGGCCGGATGGTCGCGCGCTCCTACCCCGGCGGCGGCGGTCCCCCCAAGGTCATGGAGTCCCTCGACAACCTGTGGCGCCTGGCCGCGGCGGCCACCCGGCTCGACGGCGAGCTGCACGCGGAGGCCAAGCGGAACGAAGACCTGCTCAGGCGCGGCCGCGAGTTTAGAGCGCAGGTCGGCCGCCGCATCGAAGACCTGTCGAGGGAGCAGTCGCGCCTGAAGCGCGAGATCTCCGCGGCCGCGTCGGACCTGCAGCGGCTCAAGGACGAGTACGAGCGCGCCGGCTCCGACCTGGCCCGCGCGCGGCAGACGATCGCGTCGGTCGACAAGGAGCGCGACGAGATGACCGACGATCTCAAGAAGGCGTACGAGATGGCCGGCGCCGCCGCGGCCCGCCGCCAGGGACGCGCCGAAGCGGTCGCGAAGGTCGAGGCCAAGATCGCCAAGTGGACCGAGGAGTGCGATCGCATCGACGCACAGCTCGTGGAGTACAAGCAGCAGCTCGACCGGCATTCGACGGCCATCGAGGACGACCTGGAATCCGGTCGGCAGCGCCTGGCGGCCAAGATGCAGGAGCACGAATCCTACGGCGTCGCCCTCGTGGAAGCGGCTGAGGTCCTGCGCGAGCACTTCCTCAACCGGCCGGAGTGCCGGACCTTGATGAGCGAGCTCGAAGATCTCGAGCGGGCGAGCATGGTCAGCAAGGTCGCCGACCCGCCCGGACGGGAAAACCCGTAGCGCGAAGCTAGAACGTTCCGGACAGGAACAGGGTGGATTCTTCCGCGGTGGCCACGGGCGTCAACGTGAGCGTGGCGTCGCTCTCCTCGCCGAGACCGAACCACTCGGGCTTGAAGTAAAGCAAGGCCGCGCCGACGCCCCCGACCACGGCGACCGCTGTTCCCGCGATGCCGACGATCTTCGCGGTGCCGGCCTTGTCCTCGTACCCCTGCCGGGCCCACTCGGTGTCGCAATAGTAGACCTTCGCTTCCTTTTCCGAATCGGTGCTCTTGATGCTCTTGCACGTCTTGTCCCACGAGTAGCCGTCGAACGGCGGATTCGCGAGCTCCGCGGCGTAGTTGTCCTCTGAGTTGCTGTAATATGCGTACAAGCCCCATCCGAGGCCCGCCCCGGCGACGCCCGCGCCCGCGATTCCGACCGCGACGAAGAACGGGACGGACAGCGGATCGGCTTTCTGGTTCTTGCCGATGAGCTTCACATCCATCGCGCTGACCATGCCGGTCTCGATGTTCACGTTCGCGCTGTAAGGTGTGTAGCCGTTCGCACCCACGTCCACCGCGTGCGGGCCGGGCATGAGCGGCTTCGCGAGCGGCGCCATGCCGGAGAGCGTGCCATCCACGCGCACCACGGCCTCCCGCACATTCGCGCTGACCGAAAGGACCCCTTCGGCCGGCTGGGCCGGAGGCGGTGGAGGCTGTGGCACGAGCGCAGGTGCGGGCTCCGGAACGGGCGCGGGCTGGACCTCGGGCGCAGGCTCGGGCGCGCCCCCGTCCTCGCCGGGGTAGAAGCGCGCGGTCTTCTTCTCGCCCGCGTTGATCGTAATGTCGGCCTCCTCCTCCTCCTCCCCGCGGATGATGAGGATGTGGTGCGGACCGGCTTTGAGCAGGATCTCCTCGAACGGCGCCTGTCCCATGGAGTTGCCGTCGATCTTGGCTTCGGTGCCATTGGGCTTGACGAGCAGGCGGAGCACGCCCAGCTTCTTGCGCTGGTCCTCGATCTTCTTCTTCGCTTCCTCCTGCTCCTCGGCTCCGATGTCGGCGCCGCCGTCGGCCAAGTACTTCTCGTAGGCCTTGATGGCCTCGACCGGTTCGTTGAGCTTCCCGTAGCAGTTGCCGATATGGGCGAGCACCATCCAGTGCGGACTGGCCTGGTAGGCTCCCTGGAACGACTCCAGGGCCCCCTTGTAATCATGCGACTCCAGGGCCGCGACGCCCTTGTCGAAGAGCTTCTTGGCTTTGACCTTGTTCCCCCCCTGGGCTACGGCCGGACCGCTTGCAGCCATTGTAAGACCGAACGCCAGGAACATGGCGATGCGAGTGCTTCTCATGAACATGCCTCCCATCTTTCTCACTAACCGTACGGGTTCGAGGTGCTGAACCCGCCCTTCTTCTGTTTTGGCTTGTCGCCGGCTGGCGGCTTCTTGGCCGCGGGCGGTCTCGGGGTGACCTTCGGCGCGGGCTTCGTCTTCGGAGTCTCCACGACCTCGGGCTCGGGTGTGGGCTCCTCCGGCTTCGCAACCTCGGCGCCGGTGTCCGTCGCCGGCTTCGAGTCGGGCTGCACGATCTCGATGAGCTCTATTGTCACCGCCTTCGACGCGTCGAACTTCACGTCCCGCTCGAGCGGTTCGTAGCCCTCTGCCCTGGCCTTGACGACGTGGAACTGGTTGTCCGGGGCGACCTCGATTTTGGCCGGGTTGCCCGCAATGCGGCGACCGTCCAGGGTGACGCTGGCGCCCGGAGGCACGACCTTGATCTCGATGGTGACGTTCGCGGGCGGGGGCGGTGGTGCGGCCTTCTGAGCCGGTTTTCCGCCGAGGCCGATCCCGAGCACGACCGCGACAACGACCACGACGATGACGGCCGCGACCACGGCGATGGCGACCCGGAGCTTCTTCGAGTAGAGAAGCGGGAAGCGCTTTTCCATCTCGGGCATGTCGACGATGACGGAAGGCTGCTCCGCCGGTTCCTGCTCCGGGAGCTTCTCGATCTTCTCGGGCTGCGCGATCGCCGGGCGCGCGGCGGACACAGGTGAAACGGCCGCGACCGGAGCCGAGGGTGGGACCGGGGCTGGCGCGGGGCTCGCGGACGGCGTGGGTTTCGCGACCTGGGTCGCGGGCTTCCCCGGACCGGCGCGGCCCACGTCGTCGATGGCCGCCAGGAACTCCGCGGCGCTCTGGTATCGGTTGTCGGGAAGCGCGGCGAGCGCCTTGTGGATGACCGCCGCGAGCCGCGTGTCGAGGTCGTTGCGCAGGGAGTTGGCCGGTGACGGGATCCGGGCCGGGACCTCGCCGGTCACCATCTCGTAGAGGATCGCCCCCGCCGCATAGAGGTCGGCCCGCCTGTCGCTCTCCCACCCTTTTCGTCTCTGTTCGGGCGCGAAGTAGTCGCGGCTCGGCAGGTCCTCGCCATCCTCCGGCTGCAGCGTGGCCTTGAGATGGGCCTCGCCGAAGTCCACGATCTTGACCACCTCGGTTCCGTCCTGCCGCGACAGGAAGATGTCGGCCGGCGACAGGTCGAGGTTCAGCACGTCCGATTCGTGCGCGCGGCCGAGTGCGATGATGATCTCCCGCGCGAAGCGCATGGCCTCGGTGATGGGAAGCTGCCCCAGCCTCTCGATGCGTGCCTCAAGGCATTCGCCGACCATGAGCTCGCGGATCACGGTGGGCGCCGCACCCGTGTCGCGGCCGGTTTCGACGACCGCGGCGATGTACGGGCAACCCAGCGTGCCCACGCGCTGCGCCTCGGAAAGGAAGCGTCCGACCGCGGATGCGTTTCTGGCGAAGTACGGGTGGAGCATCTTGGCCGCGAGCCTGCGGCCCGACGCGATGTCCTCGACCTCGAGCACGATGCCGATGGGCCCCTCGCCCAGGATTGTGACAACTTTGAAACGATCAAGAATCGTCTGGCCGAGGAGCCGCGGCCCGAAATCGATCGGGCGGCCCGTGACGGCGCAAAAATGGTTGTCGGATCCGTGAGTTCCGCCGCAATGGGGGCATCTGTTCATCGGTCAGCTTCCTCGCACCAAGTCAAGGGACACCCGGTACCACAACACACGAACAGGCATACGACTTCAAGATTTCACAGTATCCAATCCAAGTCGACGTTTCAATAGACCATCACCAGGCCGATGCCGCCGCCGGCTTCATTGGCGAAAGGAACGTCCCCATCCATGCGCCGCCACATCCTCGTGAGCTCGGCGAACAGGTAGAGCGGGCCCCAGACCTTTCCCCGCGCCTCGGCGCCGATGAGCGCGTCATAGGAGAACAGCCCGCTGCCGCCGCGGGTGTCCTCGCCCGCGTAGAAGCCGGCCAGGTTCACGTCGTCCCACGGTTCCACGTCGAGCCGGAACATGACCCAGTGCGGGCGCCCCTGTCCCTCGCGGTCGTAGCGGGCTCCGAGCTTGAGGTGCTCCTCCCACACGAGCCCTACGTCGAACATGAAGGCGTCCGATACCGGGTCCTCGCTCGACGCCAGATGATCGGCGAAGGTCGGGGTCTCGCCCGTGTCGGGGTCGGTCCCGTAGCAACGGCGCATGCGGTCGTAGAACGGGTTGAACACGGCCGGGTGGTAGTCCGAGCCCAGGTGCCGGTACTCGCCCTTTGCGAGCAGCGACACGCGGGGCTCCTCGGACAGCCTCCACCACGATGAGACGCCCAGGTGGACGCCGGCCTCCCCGTCCATGACGTTGACGTCCAGGTACGGCGTGAGCCGCAGCCACTCCATATCCACGACGCGCAACGAGATGTCGCCTCCGGTCACGACCAAGGCGGTCGGTCCGCTCGCGGTGAGGTGCCGCGGCGCGGCGATGTCCGCGCCGAGCGTGTAGCCGAGCTCGAGCCGCCTCGGCCACGAGCCGCCGAGGAACCACGCCAGGGGTGCGACGAACCCGCGCCCCACGAGGATCTCGGGCTCGACGACGTTGTCCATCAGGAATTCGAGCCCGTTGCCGGCGCCTTGCCCCTTGAGCACCAGCCCCCCCTGGTAATGGTCCATGTCGAGGGAGTTGAAGTACAGGTCCGCCACGGAGCCGTGCCCCACGCTCACGCCGTTTTCCTCGCCGAAGAGCGCCACGACCTCGGCGTCCTCCCAGGCGCGGGCGAACCTTGCGCGCGGGACGATGCGGGCGAAGTCCGATGCCTCGTCCCAGTCCTGCTCGCGGATCACGCCGTCGTCGTCGGGGGCGCGGTTGAGGACGCGCAGCCGAAGCGGCGCGGACAACGTGAGCTCGAGCCCATCCCAGAACAGGTCCTGCGTGAGCCGCGCGAGCACGAACCCGTCCTCGTCCATCATGACGAAACCCACGTCCGCGGCGGAGCGTAGCGCGAGCCCGTCGTCGTTGCCGCCGGCGCGCGCGAAAGACGGCGACACGAGCGCGAGGAGCGCGAGGCTCGAGGCCGCAAGGTGCACGAGGGACTTTGCGCGCCCGCTCACGGGTTCTCTAGAGCTCGACCGTACCGCTGCGGTTGCAGATCACGCCGAAGATCAGGGTGCCGGTTCCGGTCTCAAAGCCGGCCGCGAAGAAGGGGCGCCCCGGGCTCGCCTTGGTGTTGATGATGACGGGCGCGCCGCCCTGCCGGTTGATGGTGAGGGTCAGGTTGAAGCGGCCCTCCTCCATCCTGTTGTACAGCAGGGAGCCGCCGAGCGCCTGCGGGAGTGTGAGGACGACGGGCGTCAAGGGCGTGAGATCGTAGTCCTGCCGCTTGAGCAGCCGGAACGTGTTGAACGCTGAGAACGGCGGCTTGCGCAGGATCGCGGCATGCGCGGCCAGGGCCGCGTCGATGCCCTGCCCGCCCGAGGACGCCTCGATGGTGAGGAGCTCGCACTTCACCTGCTCCCCGGCCTCGACCCTGGCGACCGTCCCGAAAAGGGCAATCATCGCGGCGCACATCATCAACGTCAGTCTCATCTCGCAGCGTCCTTTTCTCGTCTACCGGTTCTCGTTGATCCAGACCACGGCCGCGGTCCCGCCACGGCCGTCGGCCACCTCGAAGACCATCCCGCTCAGGGAGCCGTAGCTCACCGACGCGATCTCGGAGCCCACCGTCCGACCCTCGACCGGTGCCGCAGGTGGCGCGCTGGCGAGCCTGATCCCGCCGCCCGCCGGAAGCGGCGCCACCGCCGGCCCTCCCGAAACGAACGGGATCGCCAGCACGACCGCGAGCACGGCCGCGACCGCCACCGCGGCCGGTATCCAGACGACTCGCCGGTGCTCGAAGAACTCGCCGAGCCACACCGAAAGCCGTTCGCCGAGCTCGGGCCGCCGCTCCCTCTCGATGCGCGCGTCCACCCTGCTCGCGAAGCCCTCGAACGACACATCCGCGACCTCGCTCTCACTCATGAGCACGAGAAAATTGCGCATCCGCCCGAGCTTCCCGAGCTCGGTCTTGCACTGCGGGCAGGCCGCCACGTGACTCTCGACCGCTCCGGCGCCACGGCCGCGAAGCTCGCCGTCGTGGTACTGCTCGAGCATCTCTCGCGTCACGTGTTCCATGGCGGTCCTCCTACTTCACCACGAGATCGCCGTCGAGATACTCGCCGAGCGATCGCTGGAGCTTCTGCCGGGCATGGTGCAGGCGCGACATGATGGTGCCCTTGGACACCCGCATGGCCTTGGCCATGTCCGCGTATGACATCCCCTCCACCTCCCGCATGATGATGACGGCCCGGTGGTAGGGGGGCAACGCATCCACCGCGTGGCGGATGTGCTTGGCCAGCTCCTTGCGGCCGAGCTCCCGCGAAGGGTTCCCGCCCGCGCCGGACGCCAGGGTCGGCACGCCGTCCCTGCCCGACTCCAGCTGGCCTATTTTCTCGTCGAAGTCCATGGTTCCCTGATTGCCCAACCGCCTCAAGTGGTCGATGCACAGATTCACGATGATGCGGTACAGCCACGTGTAGAAGCTCGAGGAACCCTGGAAGTTCCCGATGTAGCGATGGACCTTGATGAACGCATCCTGGGCGATGTCCATCGCGTCATCGGGGTTCTTCACCACCCCGAGGGCGATGGTGAAGACCTTCCGCTGATAGCGACTCACGAGCTGTCCGAACGCCTCCTTGTCTCCTTCCTGCACGCGCCGGACGAGCTCGAGATCCTTGTCGGATTCCGCCTTCCGATCCGGCGTCGCCTCCTGTGGTATGGACAGGTTTTGGAGAGCTTTATTCACGCTGCGAAACCTATCATCTCGGGCAAAAGCCCGCAATCGTCGGTTACTTGGGAGGCCCGATTGACAACCCTCCGGCTCCTCGATAGGTGACAGAGCCAAGGAGGTGTCCATGGCGTCCGACCTGCTGGGGAAGATGAAGATGTTCACGGTCTTCTCCGAGGTGCCCGACGACCGCCTCCGGCAGATGGCGCGGGAGACGACAGTTCTCGAGGTCGCGCGCCACGACATGGTGTGGAACGAGGGCGACACGCCGCGCCTCCTGTACCTGATCGTGGCGGGTCGCGTGAAGATCATCAAGCACTCGGAGACGGGCAAGGACGTCATCATCGAGATCTTCGGCCCGCGCGACGCCATCGGCGAGTCGGACATGCTCGTGGGCTCCACGTACAGCACGGCCGCCGTCTGCCTCTCGCACACCACGCTCCTGTGCGTGCCGCGCTCCCAGATCCTCGATCTCCTGTCCACGGTCCCGGGCATGGCCCTGCGCTCCTTGCGCGGCATGGCTCGCAGGCAGCGCATGCTGACGCAGAAGATCAAGGAGCTCGCGGCCGGCGGCGTCGAGTACCGCATCGCACACCTGCTCCTCAAGCTCGCCGACCGCATCGGCGAGGAGTCGCCCGACGCGGACGTCATGATCCCCATCGTGCTGTCCCGGCAGGACATCGCCGACCTGGTCGGGACAACCGTGGAGACCGCCATCCGGGTCATGAGCCGCTGGCGCAAGATGGACATCGTGACAAACGAGAAGCGAGGCATCGTCATCCGCGACCGGGAGACGCTCGAGGATCTGGCGGCCGGGATCACGTCCCATGTATGATCGCGATCATTCCGGTTCGCGGCCGGCGGCGCTAATTGCTTGCATATGTCGGAAGCTTTACGCGGGGATGAGAGCACGATCATCGGCCAGGGCGAGTTCGAGTTGCACGACGTGCACGTGCTCGCAACGGTCGAGGTGCGCGGCGACACCATCACCTCGATCCACTTCGCGTTCGTGAAGGGCGGCGAGCAGCCGGGCGCGGGCGACATCGTGAGCCTGCTGCAGAACAAGACCGTATCCAAGGCGCTCGAGGTCAAGGCCGAGAGCGAGCGCGCGGCCGCGGGGAACCGGGTCGGGATCACGGCCAACGAGGTGCTCCTCGAAGCGTTCCACCGGGCCGTCGAAGCCTGCCTCGCACAGCAATAGTCGGTTCTTCCAGCGGTTTTTCCTGGGGTCGACCAGACCCGGGGTTATTCACACTTTGTTCACAGGTCACTTTTGGGACATGCACAAACGCCACACAGCCCCCGCCCGTGGCCAATTCTTGAAGAAATAGTTTATAACCATACGTTATTATTTGTTATTCATACTTGCAGACCCATGGGGCGATCCATGCCGGTCAATGCGTGCGACATTTTCGGTCCGACCCCGTCGGTTGGCCCGCAAATTGGAGGTTATCCACAGATCTGTAGAATTTCTTGGGGTCACCAAGCGCCGGCCGGCAGGATCTCTTTGTCAATTCGAGGGGTTCGAAAACGACCTCATGGGGCGCGTGAAAAGCGGGAGGTCAACAGGTGCTCGGCTTCGAGCGCAGCGCGGCGCATCCGGGCCGCCTCGCGGGGCCCGGTGTGATCGTATCCGAGCAGATGGAGCACGCCGTGGACGAGGAGCGCTTTTATCTCGTCCATTGCGTCCGTTTCTCGCCGTTCCGCGTTGCGCGCCGCGGTCTCGACCGAGATGACCACGTCGCCGAGGAGCTCCGGCCCGGGGTGGCTCGCGCCCACGGCATGGCCCTCGGCCATCGAGAAGGAGAGCACGTCCGTGGTCCGATCGAGCCCGCGGTAAACGCGGTTGAGCTCCCGCATGCACGCATCATCGCACAGGAGCACCGAGAGCTCCTTGCGTTCGCAGCCCACGGCGCGCAGCACGCGTCCGGCGAGCCTCTTCACGGCGCGGGGGTCCAAGGCGCCGCGCACCCCGCGGCAGGCCACGCGCACCGACGGATGAGCGCCGGCATCGGGTTTCCCGCGTCCCATGGTCCTCGTGTCTCACGAAATTCCGGACCCGGCAATATGCGCGGCGGCCAACCGGGCGTTCCTGCGCAAGGCCGCGGCCCCGGTGCGCGCGAGGCACGTTCCTTCGACGAGCCGCGCGACGGCCGCGTCGTCCATGGCGGCGAGCTCCGCGGGCCCGATTCCGGGCGGGCCGGCCTCGGGCGGCGCGGGGAGCGCGCAGGTTACGCCGGGGGCGTCGAGCGGGCACGCGCTCGTGCAGGCGTCGCAACCGAAGATGAGCCGCACGCTCTTGGCCACGGCCTCCGGTAAAGACCCGGCGCGGTTCTCGACCGTGTGATAGGAAAGGCACGCGCGGCAGTCGACCACGCCGGACGCTACGATGGCGCCCGTGGGGCAGGCGTCCATGCATGCGCGGCAATTGCCGCACGATTCGAACGGGACGCGCGGCGCGACCGGCTCCGGGACCGGAACGTCCGTGAGAACGATCTCGCCGAGCCACACCCGCGAACCCGCGCCCGGCACCAGGAGCCCGCCGTGTCTGCCCACGGAGCCCAGGCCGGCCGCCATGGCCCACGCGCGCTCCATGATCGGAGCCGCGTCGACCAGCACGCGGAAACGGGCGCCCGGGAAGCGCGCGACCACGCGCCGGGCCAGGCTCTCGAGGCGTTCGGACATGCCCGCGTGGTAGTCGATTGACCGGGCGTGGGCCGCCACCGCGCCCCACACGCCTTGGTCGGTCGCGCCCGACCCGTACGGCAGGGCGGCCGATATCACGGCCTTCGCGCCGGTCAGGATCCCGCGGTGGGACGTATCCGCGCGCGCCGCCTCGTTCCTGGCCAGGTAGCCGAGATCGGCGTGGCGCCCGTCGTCGAGCCACGCGCGGTATGCGGCGAGGGCCGGGGCCGGGACCTTGCCCGAGGGAGCGGCGCCGACCGCGACGAAGCCCAGATCGGCCGCGGCGTCCGCGAGAAACGACCAAGCGAGAAGCTTCGATCCGGGGATGCGCCGGTCCGGGGTGGCGTTTGACAAGATCATTTCAACTACCCTATGCTAAAACGTTTTAGGCAGAAAGCTCAGGGCCGAAACGGGGATCTGGCATGTACGATCACGATGACGCCGAAGCCAAGACACGGGTCACCGACGCTGTGGCGATCCGTCCCGCGGACGCCACCGAGGACGCGCTCGTGCTCATCTACCCGCCGGGCCCCAACATGGGGAAGAAGTACGAGCTCCAGGGCAAGCTCGTGAACGTGGGGCGCGACCCGAACAACCACCTCGTGATCGATAGCGATTCGGTCTCCCGCCGTCATGCGCGGTTCACGTTTGAGGGCGGACGCAGGCTCGTGACCGATCTGCAGAGCACCAACGGCACATACGTCAACGACAAGCCCATCCTCACCCAGATCCTCGAGAACGGCGATCAGGTGAAGATAGGCGACACCATCTTCAAGTACCTCGTGGGAAACGACGTGGAGAACGCCTACCACGAGGAGATCTACAGGATGACGATCATCGACGGGCTCACCGGCATCTACAACAAGCGCTTCTTCCTCGAGGCGCTCGAGCGCGAGATGTCGCGCGCCCACCGCTACGGCCGCGATCTCGCCGTCCTGATGTTCGACATCGACCACTTCAAGCGCGTCAACGACACGTTCGGCCACTTGGCCGGCGACTACGTGCTGAACGCCCTGGCGCGGCTCATTTCCACGCGCGCGCGCCGCGAGGAGATCTTCGCCCGCTACGGCGGTGAGGAGTTCGTCATCCTGCTGCCGGAGACCAAGCGCGACGGGGCCATGGAGCTCGCGGAGCAGCTCCTACAGCGCGTGGCCTCGCACACCTTCAGGTTTGAAGACGAGGCGATCCCCATCACGGTGAGCATCGGCGTTGCGACCATGGGCTCCGAACAGCTCAGCCCCACGGACCTGATCCAGAAGGCCGACGAGATGCTCTACCTGTCCAAGTCCGAGGGTCGCAACTGCGTGAGGGGATAGGGTTGGCGCAGGACGTGGAACGAGGGGGCGAGCCCGTCGCGCTGCCTTCGTGCCCGGTCTGCGGGGCGCGCTACCCCCTCGGCTCGGCGTTCTGTCCCGAGGACGGGGCGAGGCTCGCCGCTCCGGCGCCGTCCGCGCCGCGCGATCCGCTCGTGGGGCAGACCGTGGAGGGCCGCTACCGCGTGGAGGACGTGCTCGGCCACGGGGGCATGGGCGTGGTCTACGGGGTCACGCACACGGGCATCGGCAAGCGCTTCGCCATGAAGGTGCTGCGCCGCGAGCTCACCTCCAGCCCCGAGGCGGTGGACCGCTTCTACACGGAGGCGCGCGCCGCGGCCAGCATCGGCTCCGACCACATCGTGGACATCTCCGACTTCGTGCGGCTCTCCGACGGCTCGGTGGGCTTCGTGATGGAGCTCCTCGACGGGGAGCCCCTGTCCACGGCCATGAGGCGCGGCCTCGCGCTCGAGGAGATCTTCGACGCGTGCCTGCAGACCTGCGAGGCGCTCGCAGCGGCCCACAGGAGCGGCATCGTCCACCGCGATCTCAAGCCCGACAACATCTTCCTCGTCCGGCGGGCGAGCGGCACGTTCGTCAAGGTGGTCGATTTCGGCGTGGCCAAGGTGGCGGGCTCGGCGAAGAACCTGACCCGCACCGGCACGGTCTTCGGCACGCCGTACTACATGTCTCCCGAGCAGGCCGCCGGCAAGACGGTCGACGCGCGCACCGACGTCTACGCCATGGGCGTCATCATGTACGAGATGGTCACGGGCAAGGTGCCGTTCGAGGCCGACACGTTCATGGGCATCCTCACCAAGCACCTCTTCGAGACGCCGCTGCCGCCGCGCGAGCTCAAGCTCGACATGGAGCTGCCCGTGGGCCTGGAGTCCGTCATCCTCATGTGCCTGGAGAAGGATCCGCGCGCCCGCTACCAGGACATGGACGACCTCTTTTCGGATCTGGAGCTCGCCCGCGAGGGCAAAAAGACGCGCGCCGACGGGCTCACGACGCTCGTGGTCAACCAGCGCTCGTCCGCGGACCGGCGCCGGGGCGCGCTCAAGGACTTCTGGTTCAAGACCGGGGACCATGGCGGCGCTTCGTCCCGCAGGCGAAAGGCGCTCGTCGCGGCGGTTGCGGCCGTCTCGGCAGCCGCGATCGGGGCGGCCGTTTTCGCGCTCCTCGGTCCGGCGCCGGGCCCTGTTCCGCCCGGCGGCTCCACGCTTCCGGCCGCGATCGCTCTGCAGGAGCCGGCGCCCGTGCCCGCCTCCATTCCCGCGGCGGCGCCGTCCTCATCGACCGTGCGCGTGGAGAGCCGTCCGGCGGACGCGGTGCTTGTCGCCGGCGATCTGCCGGTGGGGCGCACCCCCATCGACATCACGCGACCGGCCGGCGGCGACAAAGTGTACGTGCTGCGCAAACCGGGCTACGGCGAGGAGAAGCTCCTCATCGGGCCCATGAGCCCGCCCCTCATCGAGGTGGCGCTGCAGCGAGCGCCCGGCCCGGCCCCGCATCCGGCTCCCGCGGCCAAGCCCAGCGCGGGCAAGACGCCCGAGACCCCGGCCGCGGCGCGAACCAAACGCCCGGGCGACATCGTGGATCCATGGTCGCAGTGCGCGCCATAGCGCTCGCCGTGATTGCGGCCGCGGCGGCGTGCGGTGCAGGGTCCCCCGCGAGGGAGCCTCGGGCGCAAGATCCGGTCCATCCCTTGTCCGAGCCTGATCCTGTCCGATCCGCGGCGGGCGAGGGCTTCCTGCTGCCGCTGCCCGGTGCCGCGTTCTATTCCACCGATGCGGGCCGCGTTCCGACCGACGATGGAGCGGCCGCGCTGCGAGCCGATCTGGAGAGCAAGGCGCGCGCGAAGGGGCTCGAACCCGACTCGCGGCTCGTGCGAGCGGCGGCCACGATCTCGGCCGCGCTCGAGGCCAAGGTCCCGTTCAGCGCGTCGCTCGTGAACGAGGCCCTTGAGTGGCACGGTGCCCCGGAACCCTCGCCGTGGGCCGGCCTCGTGCGTGAGGCGGAACCCGCCCGTCTCGCCGCGTCGCTCGGGGACTGGCTCGCGCGCCGCGCGGACGAGGGGGCGAACCGCTACGGCCTCGCCTCGCGATCCGTGCCCGGCGGCGCCGAGGTCGTGGCGCTCGCGCTCTCAAGCAGGATCGGTCTTACGCCGGTGCCGCGCGAGGTGCGCGTCGGCGAGACGGTCGTGCTCCACGGAACCGTGAGCCCTCCTTACCGCGACGTGTCTTTCGCGGTCACGCGCCCCTCGGGCGAGGTCCTCGAGCCTGCCTCGACCGCCAGGGGCCACGCCTTCAAAACCGAGGTGCCGCTCGACGCTCCGGGGCTCTGGACCATCGAGATCGTGGCCCGCAGCGCGACCGGCCCCATGCCGCTTGCAAACCTGAAGGTGGCGGTCGGTATCGCGCACGAGCGCCGGCTGCGGATCGCGCGCGCAAGCGCCGAAGGGTCGGCTGTGGCCGATCCCGTGTCCGGTCTGCTCGCGCTCGTCAACGAGTCGCGCACCGCGAGCGGCCTCAAGCCGGTCGCGCTGTCGAAGGATCTCTCCCGGGTCGCGCAGGCGTACAGCGAGGAGATGGCGCGGACGGGTGTGATCGCGCACGTCTCGCCCGAATCGGGCTCGGTCGCCGACCGGGTCGCGGCCGCCGGGCTTGCCTACCCTCTGCTCACCGAGAACCTTGCAGCGGCCTCAGGTGCGGCCGAGGTGCACGAGGGGCTCATGGGCTCCCCGGCGCACCGGGCGAACATCCTCGATCCCGCGGCGCGCGAGATCGGGATCGGCGTCGCACCCATGCATCGTGAGGGTGAGACCGCGCTCCTCGTGACCGAGATCTTCGCCGGCCGGCCCGGGCCGATCGCAAGGGACGCGGCAAAGCAGTTCCTCGCCGCGATCAACGCGGCGCGCGGCGGTCAGAGGCTTCCCGCGCTCGTTGCCGACAAGGGCCTCGAGGAGCTCGCCCGCCGCAACAAGGACGCCTGCTTCGCCCCCAAGGGCTCGCCCGCGACCGCAGCTTACAAGGACGGCGCGTTCCGCAGCGTCAGGATGGTCGCGATCACGACCGGCAGCCTCGCCGAAGCGGCCTCGGAGAAGGTCTTCGCCGATCGGGCGATCACGCACGTGGGCCTCGCGGTCTCGCAGGGGAGTGACGAGACGCTCGGGAACGGGGCGATCTGCGTTGTCGTGCTGCTCGGGAGGCGTTAGGAGAGCCGGTCCGTCATTCGGGCTTCTGGCGCAGGCTCTTGCGCACGCCCAGATCGCGCATGTCCGCGCTCGCCTTCTCGACGTACTTGAAGGCCTTGGGCAGGGCGAGGTCGATGCCGTTGTCCGTGGTCACGCGGACGTCGACCGCCCCCTCCTTGGCCGCTGACGGCGTGGTCACGGTGAGCGCCTTGGAGCCCGCGACGACCACGTTGTCGCACTTGGCGCCGCCGATGTACACGGTGAAGCCAATGTCCGAACGGAACCCGGTGCCCTCGATCTGCACCGGCTCGCCGCCCGTGACCACCCCGACAGGCGGGCTGACGCCGGTCACGGAGAAACCTTCGTCGCACCCCGCAAGCGCGAGAACCAGGAGAACGACGCCTGTCGCCAATCTCGGATTCCTCATGGTTTCTCCTCCTTTTCTTTTTTTTTCCGAAACGAGATGCATGTGCCCGCACCCCGCATCGTCATCACACGTATAGGAGAGCGCAACGGCAAGTCAAGGGATTTGCCGCGCGCGCTTCGCCTCCGCCCTTGACAAGGCTCAGGCACGAACCGATGATTTCCGACAGACCGGAAGGGCGTAAAGCAGAGTGACACCTTGGCCAAGCAACACGTACTGATAGTTGATGCCGATCCCAAGAACCTCCGGGTTCTCGAGGTCAGCATGAAGAAGGCCGGGTTCAGCGTGACCAAGGCCGTGAACGGCGTCGACGCCCTCGAAAAGATACGCATCTCCGCGCCCGACCTGATCATTTCCGACACGGTCATGCCCGAGCTCGACGGCTTCACCTTGTGCACGAAGCTCAAGGAAGAGCCCGAGTGGGCCCAGATCCCGTTCATCTTCCTCACGGCGCAGAAGTCCGTCGAGGACAAGATCCGCGGCCTCGAGCTCGGTGTGGAGGACTACCTCACCAAGCCCATCTTCATCCGCGAGATCCTCACCCGCGTGAACATGGTGCTGCAGCGCAGGCAGCGCGAGCGGCTCGAGCGCCGGGGATCGAAGACCAAGTTCGCCGGGAACCTGGTGGACATGGGCGTCGTCGATCTCATCCAGACCATCGACATCAGCCGCAAGTCCGGCGTGATCCATATGGCGCGCCAGGACGACCGGGGCGAGATCTATTTCCGGGAGGGCAAGGTCATCGACGCGCGAACGTCGTCGCGGGAAGGGGCGGACGCGGTCTATCGGATGCTCGTCTGGTCCGATGGCACCTTCGACATCGAGTTCCGCAACGTCAAGCGCGGCGATCGGATCGAGCTGTCGACCCAGGGTCTGCTCATGGAGGGTATGCGCCGCCTCGACGAGTGGGGTCGCCTGCAGGAGCAGCTTCCACCTCTCATGTCGGTTTTTGACGTGGAGGAGATGGTGCTCTCCGAACGCCTGAGCGAGATCCCGGACGAGGTCAACGAGATCCTGCGGCACTTCGACGGCAAGCGCTCCATCATGGAAGTGGTCGACCTGTGCACCGTCGGTGACATCGAGGCGCTCAACATCATTTCCAAGCTCTATTTCGAGGGCATCGTGTCCCCGTCGCAGGACGAGCTCGCCATCGGGGAGGCCCCGCACGAGACGACCTACGATTCCGAGGTGAGCGCTGTCACCGAGATCCCCGAGGTCGTGCCCGAGGCCCGGCTTATGGAACACGAGGGAGAGAAAAGGGAGGAAGCCCGGCGGGAGACCCGCGACGACGGAAGCGCCACGCTCAGGCTGCCGCGCCCGGAGAGCCCGTCGGCGTTCGGACCGCGCGCCTTCCCGTCCCGCGACGGCGGCTTCGTGCAGGCTCTGACCCAGGATCCGCCGGAGGCGATCCCCGATGTCGCCGACCTGCCCGCGTCGACCGGAGCCCTGCCGCGGCCACCCATGGCGCGGCCGCTCGGGTCCCTGCCGCGGCCGTCCTTCCGCGAGACGCCACCGGCCGAGCCTGTGCCGCCCCGCTATACCGAGCCTGCGCCCTCGCCGTTCGAGGAGTACACGCTGCCTCCACCGCTGCCCGCGACACAGCCCGCGGAGGAGCCGCCGGTGAAGGCGATCCCGGTCGTGGCCGCAGGAGCGACTCTGATGGGCCTCGTCCAGGCACCCCAGATCCCGACCCCAGAGCCCGTGCCGGAGCCCGCGCCAGAGCCCGCGCCAGAGCCCGTGCCAGAGCCCGAGCCAGCCGCTGCGCCGACTCCCGAGCCGGAGACCGCGCCTTTGAGCGCGGACGCCAGGATCGCGCAAGCCCTGGATGCCGAGGCTCCACCTCCGCCGGAAGACGGAGAAGAAGACGCGGAGGAGGGCGAATATTTCGAGGGAGAAGCGTACGGGGCCGCGGTCGCGGACGAACGCCCCTCCGGATACGGACCGGTGAGGCTCGGGATGGACGCGGACGCGGCGAACGCGCCGCGCCGATCGCATGCGTCATCAGCCAGGAACGCCGCGCTCATCGCATTGCTCGTCGCGGTCCTGTGCGGCGCGGGCGGGCTCGTCTATGTCTTGCGCGGTGGCGGGGCCAAGGACTCGGGAGCAACCGACGTCGCGGCCGTGGCAGAGCCCAAGCCGCCGATCGTGCCTCAGCCCGTGGCGGCTCCGCCCGCACCGGAACCCCCGCCCGTGCTGACCCCCGCACAGGAGCCCCCGCCCGCGCCGCCTCCGGCAGCAGCGGCTTCCTACGAAGAGCTCCTCGCCAAGTCGAAGAAGGCCGGCTGGAAGCAGCGCCAGGATCTGCTGCGCCAAGCCGTCGCGGCCAACCCGTCCGGCGACGAGGCCCTCGCCACCCTCGCCTCGTTGCTCATGGACAACGCCGCCACGCGCGGTGAGGCGCTCGATCTCGCCACGCGCGCCACGGCGGTCAACCCCGACAACGCCATGGCGTGGCTGGTCGTCGGCTACGTGAACCAGCTCAACGGCAGGCCGGCGGACTCCGCGGCCGCCTACCACAAGTGCGCGAGCTGCTCGGGGCCGAAGATGTACGTGGTGGAGTGCCGCAAGCTGGCGAGATAGTGAGGATCCGTCAGGGAATGCGGCCCTCGGCGATGTCGATCTCCTCGGCGACGCGGTCCGCGATCTCCTCGAAGTCCGAGGCGCCCTCGTACAGCTTGCCGTTCACGAAGAACGTCGGCGTTCCCTCCACGCCCAGGCTCATGCCCTCGAGCTTGTCCTTCTCGATGAGCTTCATGAGCGCGGGGTCCTTCAGGTCCGCCTTGAACCTGCCGAGGTCGAGGCCGGCATTTTGCGCGTACGACAGGAGGTCCGCATCGGTCAGGTTCGCGCGGCCGGTGAACATGACGTCCGCCATCTCCCAGAACCTGCCCTGGCGCAACGCCGCCGCGCCGGCCAGGGCGGCCGCCACGCCGTGCTCGTGACTGCGCACCGGGTAGAACTTGTAGGAGTAGGCCACCTTGCCCTTGAACATGCCCGTGAGCCGTTTCAGGTCCGGAGCCAGGTGCGCGCAGAAAGGGCACTCGAAGCACGCATACTCCACCACCACAACTTTGGCGTCGTGCGGCCCGAGGAAGGGATGCCCGGCGAGGTCGATGCGCGCAATCTCGGTCGGGTGCGCCGAAGCCTTGCGGCTCGCGAGGGCCTTTTCGATGTCGGCGTCGCTCTTGTCCTTGCGCACCATTCGGACGACGATGCCGGAGTAGCGGCGCGCGGTCTCGTCCCCGGCGGCGAGGCACGCGGCCATGGTGCCCTTGCACCCCCAGGCGTTCGCGACGCGGCTCAGGAGGGCCGACGCGCGCGCTTTCTGGGCCGCCGAGAGCTTGCCCGCATCAGCTCCCACGATCTTGTCCCACGCCACGGAGTCGGCCTTTAGGGCGGGCGCCGCGAGGGCGAGGACGACCGCGGTTGCGATCGCGAAGCTAGCGCGTCTTGCCATCACGCCTCCTTTTTTCGAGCACGCGATCGAGCGACAGACGGCCCGGCGCCGCCGCGGTCAGGTATGCCCCGGCGAGGAGCAGGAGAGCGTCGCGCACGATGAGCCACGCGTTCATCTCCTCGCCCGCCGAGGACGATGCGAAGCAGCCGCACTGCAGGTGCAGGTGGGCGGCGAGGGCCATGGAGATGGCCGCGATGAACATGACGTTCATGCCGCACGTGACGAGCGCCGCGGGCCGCGTGAAAAGCCCCAGGGCGAGCAGCAGTGCCGCGAAGAGCTCGACCCACGGCAGGACGATGGCTTGCAGGTTGACGAGCGGAAGGGGAAGGATCTGATAGGTCGCGACCTGCAGGGCGAAGTCCCGCGGATCCGCGATCTTGTGGAAGCACGCCCACGCGAACGTGACGGCAAGCGCCGCGCGCAAGGCGAGACCGGTTCCTTCCTTTATCCGTTCCCTCGTCGTCATGAACCCGCGCCCTCCGGATTTTTGACGGTCCGCAAGCCCGCTTTCTTCATGGCCGCGAGCCCGCCTTCCGCATGCCCCGCTCCCGCCACGCCGGCCTCCGAGAGCTGCGCGGCGAGCGGTTGCGCCAGGTCGACCTCCCTGCCGGGTGCGTCCGGAGCGGCCGTGGTCCCGTACACGACGACCTTCGACGCCTTGCGCCGCGCGGCCTCGGCCTTGATCCTGTCGATCTCGCCGGCCGCCGCGCCGAACAGGACCGAGTACGGCGCGCTCACCGCCCCTTCCACGTGCTCGATCGCGAAATCCTCGGCCGTTCGCGCGTCCACGTACAGCACGTCGGAGCGGCCTTCGAGATCGGCTTCGGTGGCGGTTCGGGTATGGGCCTCAAAGTCGCGGCACGGCGCGAAGATCTCGTACGGCGCGTCGGCCACGAGCGGGATGCCGCCCGGCCTCGCCAGATCGACCGCGATCGCAACTACGGCCGCGGCCGCGGTGATCGCGAAGGCCTGAAGCACGATCTTCGCCGCGGTTCCCATGACGTGGAAGGTATTTCGAAGCTGCGACAGGCGCAAGATCCGCGGGGTGCCCTGTCTACGGGCTCCTCGTCGGGTTCGGCCGCGAGAAGGTTTGAATCTTCCGCCACGGTTCCATGTCGAGTAAGCTCCTGACAACTTGATACAGGAGGCGACACATGAAAGCGTGCTGGCTGATGGCGCTGGGGCTGGCGTTGGGAATGGCGGTCCTCGGGTGCGGCGGCTCCGGATCGGACGACGACACCGGCTCGGACACCGGGACCGGAACCGCCGACGGCGACGCGGACGGCGATGCGGGCGGCGACACGGATAGCGATGCCGACGGAGACACCGACGGTGACACTGACGGCGACTCGGACAGCGATGCCGACACGGACGGCGACGCGGATTCGGACATGGACACTGACACGGACACCGATGGCGATTCCGATTGTGCCGAGTGGCTCGATTCGGCGAGCCAGCTTTCCTGGCAGGTGACACCGTCAGGGGGGCTCATGGGCTGGCAACCGGCCATCGACCACTGCGACGGGCTTACCCTGTGTGGCCACGACGACTGGCGCCTGCCCACGATCGGCGAGCTTCGATCTCTCATCCGGGGTTGCGCAGCCACTCAGACAGGCGGGAGTTGCGGCGTGACCGACGATTGTCTGACTGACAATCCTTGCTATAGCACGGCATGCAGCGGTGGCTCTTGGCTCGGAGGACCGGACAGCGGGTGCTACTGGCCGTCCGAGATGGAAGGGGAATGTCTCGGGTATTTTTCGTCGTCGTTCCCTGCCGACATGATGGACAAAGTATGGATCGTGAACTTCGGCTACGGCAACGTGGTCCCAAACGATGAAATAAACGACGGCTATGCTCGCTGCGTCCGTACGGGATCGTGAGATTGGAGATTTGCCTTTCGTTCAATGCCCGTGAGCCATTGAACGGGACAACGGAAGATAGGAGGCGAGTCATGAAGGCGGGGTGCTGGCTGATGGTGCTGGGGCTGGCGCTTGGAGCAACGGCCCTGGGGTGCGGCGGCTCCGGATCGGACGACGACGACACGGGGTCGGACACCGGGACCGGAACGGCCGACGGCGACACGGACGGAGATGCGGACGGCGACGCGGACGGCGACACGGATAGCGACGCCGATTCGGACAGCGACACCGATGCCGACTCGGACGCCGACGCCGATGGTGACACGGACGGGGATACGGACAGCGACACCGATGGCGACACCGATAGTGACACCGATAGTGACACAGACGGTGACACCGATGCCGACACCGATTGCGCAGAGGAGTGGTACGACTCCACGAGCAAGCTCTCCTGGCAGGTGACGCTGTCCGGCGGCGAGATGCAATGGCAACCGGCCGTCGACCACTGTGGCGGGCTCGTCCTGTGCGGCCACGACGACTGGCGCCTGCCGACGATCGGCGAGCTTCGATCGCTCATCCGTGGTTGCCCCGCCACCGGGACCGGCGGGACTTGCGGCGTCACCGACGGTTGTCCGTCCGACTCCTGCTGGAGCCAGGCATGCTACGATTGTTCTTTCGAAGGAGGACCGGACAACGGATGCTACTGGCCGGCCGAGATCGAAGGGGATTGCTCTTATTGGTGTTGGTCGTCGTCCCACGCCAGCGATGTGTACAAAGCGTGGTACGTGGGCTTCAACCTCGGCTACGTGGACCATTTCGACAAGGTGAACACAATCTATGCTCGTTGCGTTCGAGGGGAGAGGTGAGATTGCTTGCTCTCGGGCCTTCGCATACGGGACAATGGGAGCGCTGCGAGGAAAGATGGAAAAGAGCGAGCGCACGCACGTGATGGACGACAGGCCCGGGAGACGGCGGCCCGATCCGGTGGCCGTGGCGGGCGGCGCGGCGAGCGTTGTCGCCATGCTGGGCCTCCTCGCCTGCCTGCCCATGCTCGCGGCGGCACAGCCGGTTGCGGCGATCGAGCCTCCTTCGGGCCCCGGGTTCGAGTACATCGAGGCGCGCATCCTGCGCATGGGCGAGGTGAAGGACCCGAACAAGCTGCCGGACCGCATCGTGCCCGCGCTGCCCACGGCGCCCGACGAGGTGCTGCCGCTCGACACCAACGAGAACAAGGTCGAGGAGCCCGAGAAGAAGCCCGAGAAGCAGGCCGACGCGGTGACCGACGACAAGCTGCGGCAGGTCTTCGACAAGGCGCGCGCGTTCGCCGAGATCAAGGATGACTACGTTCCCGAGGGCCGGCCCGACGGCGTTCCCGAGGGTGACGTGACCGATCCGGCGCTGGCGTCGCTCGGCGCCACCTACGGCCTGCGCATCAAGCGCCTGTTCACCGAGCGCTGGGTCGTGCCCACGCTGCTCTCGGACGAGCAGCTCAAGAGCCTGAAGGTCAAGGTCAACATCCGGGTCGACATCGACATGACGATCGTGTCCGTGACGTTCCTTGCGAAGACCGGGAACGCGCTCTTCGACGATTCGGTCACGAACGCCATCGACCGGGTGCGCGTCGAGGTGCGCACCCTGCCCGCGCCGCCCGAGGCCATCGCGCCCAAGATCTTCGGCGGCGGCATCAACATCACGTTCGTGGGCTCGGAGGCCAAGCAGGAGTAAACTTGGGCGCGCCGGGTGGAAGGTGCTAACCCTTTTCGTGTCTTGGAGATACGAGGTGCGAGGATGAGGAAGATTTTTGGGGTTCTTCTGGGTGTCCTGGTGTTCGCGTGGGCCGTCGTGTCCGCTCCCGAGACGGCCATGTCCCAGGCTCCGGCCACGCCTTCAGCGGATCAGCCGCTGCCGGCCCGCGCGGACAACGCGCCGCTCGAGCTCGAGCTGTGGGGCGGCATCCGCGACCTGTACAAGATCGCGGTCCCCATGCCGCTCGGTCCCGCGGCGCCCGCGGCCGAGGCCCAGCAGATCGAGATGAGCGACTTCAAGCTCTCGAGCCTGTTCGAGGTGCTCGATCCCAAGTCGTACCTCGCCGACGCCGCCGCCGAGGGCATGACCATAGACAAGGATCCCTGGGTCCAGGTCGGGGCCCAGGCCGTTTCCAAGTGCAAGGCCACGGTGGCGGGCGGCGAGGTCAAGCTCGCGTGCGCGCTCTTCGAGACGGCCAAGGGCAAGGCGCCCGTGCTCGAGCTGACCAACACCGGCGCCGAGGGCGACGTGCGCGGCCTCGTCCACAAGTGGGTCAACAAGGTCATCGGCTACTTCACGGGCGAGGAGGGCGTATTCGGCACGCGCCTCGCGTTCGCGCGCAGGCTGGGGCCCGGCGTGAAGCACATCTTCACCGCGGACTGGACAGGGGGCGACGTCAGCCGCGTCACCAGGAACAACTCCATCAACCTCCTGCCATCGTGGGGTCCGGGCGGCTCCATCTTCTACACGTCGTTCGTGGAGGGCGCGCCGTTCCTCTACCGCACGGGCCAGCGCGGCGCCGTGCTCTCGCAGGCGGGACTCAACATGGGCGCCGCGTTCCACGGCAACAGGATGGCCGTGGTCCTCTCCAAGGACGGCAATCCCGAGATCTACGTCGGCAACGCGGACGGCACGGGCCTCACCCGCCTCACCAACTCGGGCTCCATCGACGTGTCGCCCACGTGGAGCCCGGACGGCTCCAAGATCGCGTTCGTGTCCGATCGCCACGGCTCGCCGCAGATCTTCGTGATGGGCGCGGGCGGCGGCGGGGCCAAGAGGCTCACCTTCAAGGGCTCCTACAACCAGACCCCGTGCTGGTGCCAGCGGGCGGGCTCGAACCTCGTCGCGTTCACCGGGCGCGACGGCGGCACCTACGACATCTTCACGGTCGACGCCGGATCGGGCGAGATGCGGCGCCTCACGCAGAACCAGGGCCGCAACATGGATCCGGCCTTTGCGCCGGACTGCCGCGCCGTGGCCTTCCACTCGTCGCGCGGCGGCATCTTCATCTCCAACCCCGAGGGGCTGAACCAGAACCTGACCGTGAAGGGCGAGGCCGACACGCTCAAGTGGTCCCCGCGCTGAGCCCGCCCCTCTCGGGAACTCCCGACGATTCCTCAATGAGAATGAAGTCGAAGACTGATTTGACAACCAACAAAGTATCGGTTATATTGATACCCAATGAGACCGAAAGAAACTATTACCGCATTCGATGCCTTTCTTTCCGAGCGTGGACTCGTGCTGGACGCCGTGGTCATCGGCGGCACGGCGCTCGGGTTGCTCGGCGTCGTGTCGCGGCAAACGCGCGACTGCGACATTCTTCATCCTCAACTGCCGCCCGAGATAAGCGCGGCCGCGCGCGAGTTTGCACATCTTCGCCGACGGCAGGGCGATGTGCTGCAGGACGCGTGGCTCAACAACGGTCCGTTGTCGCTGACCGATGTGCTGCCCGCTGGGTGGATGCAACGGCTCCAGCTTGCGTACGAGGGCGACGCGATAACGCTGCGCTGTCTCGGTCGGCTTGACCTGCTGCGCAGCAAGCTTTTTGCGCTCTGCGATCGTGGCATCGATCTCGCCGATTGCCTCGCTCTGGCACCCAAGCCTGCCGAGCTTGTTGAAATCGCACCCTGGCTCGAAGCCCAGGACGCCAACCCCGACTGGCCAGCGCACACACGCGCGACTCTCGGCGATTTGTGCAGGAGGCTCGGCCATGGCGTATAGGCGCACAGCCGCGGCGGCGGTGTTGCAAACCGGCGACGCGTTGACCCATGCCCTTGTCGGCATCGGAATCAACTTGGCGTCGAAGCCCACGCCGGGCCGCAACATCGAGGACACGCTGCTCGCTGCTTCGGTCGAGGGCGTCGATCACGGCGACCTGCGCCTCCTCGCGCTTCTCACGACATGGCTCGGCGTGCACGTTCCCTGGGTCAACGTCGACCGCCTGACTCGCGCGGTGGTCGCACACGAGTCGCCGCGCGTCAGGGTCTACTGGTCCGCGGTGGCCAGGTGGCTGCACAAGGACCGGCGCTTTGCTCGTCTGGCCCGCCTGTATCGTGGTCCGCGCGTGGACTTGTTGCCCGTGGGTACCGACTTCCAGGTGAGGCGGAGAGGCGAGGACGAGCGTTTTGCCTCGACCTGTCTATGCGTGCCAGCAGGCGTGTTGCGCGATCGAAAGCACGACGTGCTCACGCCTGCCCAGCTTGCGCGACGTCATCACGTCTATCGCCAGCGCGTGTTGATGGGGCCAAGCTATCGTGCCGACATGTGGGCTGCGCTCGATGCCGAGCCGTCGCTATCGGCTGCCGAGCTTGCGCGGCGGACTTACGGTTCGTTTGCCACTGCCTGGCAGGTCAAAAACGATTACCGTCTGCTCGCAGATGTCGAACCAGGATCCTGATCGTCGCGCGGCGGCATCGAAGGGCGAGGCCGACACGATCAAGTGGTCCCCGCGCTGAGCCCGCCCCTCAGGCTCCCCCGTCGACCCCCGCGTCCGCGACCGGGCCGTTCACCATCTGCACGTTGACCATGTAGGTCTGCGCGGCGCGCACGAAGCCCGTGGTGAGCCCTTCACCGCACACCTCGCCCTGTCCGCGGCGCTCGATCGTGAAGGTGTTGAGCAGAGATATCAATCCCAGCGCTGCGGCCTTCACCATCTTCGAGGGCATGGTGAACGCGCCGTCGTCGGCCACGCGGCACACGACGCTCGCCTTCTTGCCCGAGGCCTTGCCGCCCATCAGGGTGATCGTGAGCTCGCCGCCCTCGGCCGCGCCGTTCCACACGATCGCGAGATCCTTGCCCGGATTGACGTTGATGTATGGGAGCGCCGCCTGCGGCGGCACCTTCGGCGAGACGAGCTCGATGTCCGGTCCGAGGTACAGGCTGCCGTGGAAGGCGCCGACGCCGGTCGCGAGGTCCCCCTCGCCGTAGAACGTGTAGGTCGTGTCGTAGGCGAGCGACGTCGCGGGGATCTGCCCGTTCGAGCCGGCCACATACGAGCCCGACATGCTCGCGTTGTACGCAAAGGTCATGGGTCCGTCGGTGAAGCCGAACATCGCGAACGGCCCCACGTCCATGAGGCTTCGGACCGTCTCGCAGTGCTCGGTGCCCGCGATCGGTTTGCCGCTCTGGTCCACGTCCCGCACGCAGCTCTGCTCCGGGGCGCACCCCTCCGTGGCGGAGCACTCGGGCACGGGCTGCCCCGCGTCGGCAAGCGCGCACTCGTCGAGGCCGAGTGACGAGGGAGCCTTCGTCTCGAAGTCCTCGCGGCCCGTGATCTGGAACCCGCCCGTGCCGAGGGCGACCTTCTGGCCGATCACGACGGACGAGTTCACTTCGAGGAACATCTGGTAGCCCGGTCCGGCGTCGTCGTACCCGGCGTCGAGATCCGGGCACGGAAGACCCGCGAAGGTGTCGGTGTCGAGCTCCGTCCAGGTGTCCGTGTCCCCGTCCGAGTCCGTGTCGGTGTCCGCGTCGGTGTCCGAGTCCGTATCGGCGTCCGTGTCGGTGTCCGCGGCCGCGTCGCCCGCGTCGCTCGCGCTCCCGTTCTTGTCCGAGCCGCTGCACGCCCCGACCATGACCGCGATGCACACCAGAAGAAGAAGGAAAATTCTGTTCGACATGTGAGACCTCCGTGGTTTCCCGCAAGCTCGGGGAAGAATACTCCGGCCGGGATCTGGCGACAATGGATTGGGGTGGGGCGGGACACGCTCCGGAATGGTGCGCTCACCACTCCACCCCTCTCCCGAACTCCCCGAGCACCCTTCTGCGCTCCTCGTAGTCGGGCATGGCCTTGCCGAGCAGCGTCCAGAACGCGGCCGTGTGGCTGCGGTGCACGAGGTGCACCAGTTCGTGAGCCACCACGTAGTCCACGAGTCTCATGGGGGCCTGGACGATGCGCCAGTTGAAGCGCACCCGGCCCTGGGAGTCGCAGGAGCCCCACCGCTTGTCCTGCTCGCGGATGAGCACCTCTGGTGCTGGCACGCCGATCTTCCTCGCCCAGAACGCCACGCGCTCCGGGAGCCGGGCTGCGGCGTGCCGCCGATACCAGACCACGAGCGCGGCCCGGATGTGGTCCGCCCCGGCTCCCTCCACCACGAACCAGCCCTGGCGCAGGCTCACGGCGACCTCCGGGCCCGCGATCCTGTGCACCTTCAAGCGATATTGCCGTCCCAGGTAGGTGAACGTCTCGCCGCTCACGAACTCCCTGGGTGACGGCGGCAGCTCGCTGTTCAGCCTGAGCTTCGAGATGATCCAGCGGGCCTTGCGGCGCACGATCCCGTCGAGCCTTTCTACGGCCACTCCCTCGGGCGCGGTGAGCTGCACGCCCTCCCTGGGGTCCACGGTCACGGCCACGGTCTTGACCCGCCTGCTGCGCCGGATGCGGTAGCGGATGGACGTACTGCCGAACCGCACCTCGAAACGCTCAAGGCTCACCTTGTCCTCCGCACCTTGAGCAGGTCGATGATCTCGGCCGCCACCCGGTCGCGGGCGTCCTTGGGCAGGCTATCGCCCAGCTTGTGCTTGATGCGCCGCCGCATCTCGCGTTGCACGTCGTCCTTCTGGTCCCAGTCCACCATCTGCGTGAACGGCTCCAGCTCCCCTTCCACGGCCGCAGCCAGATCGCGGTTGCCCTGGTCGAGCACCTCCCCATTCCACACCGGCGGCGGCTCGCTCGCCCGGTCGCCCGCCTCGCCCCGGCGCAGTAGACCGTAGATGGCGTGGCCAGTGGGCGAGAGCCGCAGCTTCTCGGCCGCCCGCTCGGGGCGTTGCAGGTCCTCGCGCAGGGGCAGCATGAGCTGGAGCGCCTCGGCCGCGCTCACCCGCTTGGCCTTCAAGTCCGCGATGATCTGCTCCAGCCGCTCTTTGAGCGACTGGAAGAACACCGGGTTCTCGGCCAGCTTGACGTGGATCTCGTGCCGGATGGCGTGCTCCATCTCCGAGGCACGGGCGTCGTCGCTGTGCAGCGCCTTGAGCTTCTCGTCCAGCTCCTTGGAGAACAGGTTCACCTTCTTGACCAGGATCTCCACCCCGTCCGCGACGATGGCCTCCTCGATGAGCTTGCGCGCCTTGGCCCCGCAGTCCGAGATGTCGATGCGGCCGTCCCTGTACCGCGCCCGCGCCGCCTGCCGGATCTTGCCCAGCCAGCGCAGGTCGTCCGCGTAGGCGAGCGCCCTGGGGTCGGGCAGCAGCATGTCCATGGAATCAACGAACCTGCGGAACGCCACGTCGAACTCGGCCCGCACGTCCTCGGCCTCCAGGGCGGCCACGCAGGCGTCGAGATCGCCACGGGAGCGCACCTTGACCAGGAACCGCATCGCAGCGGCATGCCGGGTCTGGAGCCTGGGCAGCTCGTCGGTCTTGGGCACGAGCGCCCCGCCGATGTCCGAGGGCGCGAAGATCGCCAGGGCCTCCTGCAACGACTCGGAGATGCCCCAGTAGTCCACGATCAGGCCGTAGGTCTTGTCCTCGGCCGTGCGGTTGGTGCGGGCGATGGCCTGGAGCAGGTTGTGCTCCTGCAGCGGCGAGTCCAGGTACATGACCTGCTCCACGGGCGCGTCGAACCCGGTGAGCAGCATGTCGCACACCACCAGGATGGCGAGCGGGTCGTCCTTCTTGAGAAAGCGCCGGATGCCCTCGCGGCGCTGGTCGTCCGTGGTGTGGTGGCGCACGAGGCGCTCGGGGTCGTCGTTGGAGCCTGACATCAGGATGACCGACTCGGGCGCGTGCAGCCGGTCGAGGGTCTCCTTGTAGGTCGCGGCCGCGTCCCTGGTGCAGGCCACCACCTGGGCCTTGAACCCGTTGGGCTGGATGTATGTGGTGTAGTGCTCGATGAGGTCCAGGCAGATGGCCTCGATGCGCTTCGGCGCTCCGGCGATGGCCGCCTCGCCCGCGTACCGGTCCTTGATGGCCTCGCGCTCCTCGGGGCTGCGGTCCGCAAATACCCTGTCAAAGAGCTGGTCGAGCGTGGCCCCGATCACCCGCAGATCGGGCAAACGGCTCTCGTAGAAGATGGGCACGGTCGCGCCGTCGGCCACGGCCTGCTCGATGGTGTACGTGTCGATGTACGGGCCGAAGGTCTGGAGCGTGGAGCGGTCCTGCTTGTCGATGGGCGTGCCGGTGAAGCCGAAGAAGCAGGCGTTGGGCAAGGCGCGCCGCAGGTTGGCCGCGAGCGAACGGTACTGGGTGCGGTGGGCCTCGTCCACCAGCACGAAGATGTTGTCCGCCGTGGAGAAGACCGGGTGCCCGTTCAGCTTCTTGTCGAGCCTGCCGTTCTCGGCCTGCGGCATCAGCTCCTGGAACTTCTGGATCGTGGTCAGCACGGTGCGCCCGGATGCGCCGGTGAGCCGGTCGCGGAGATCCCGCACGCTGTCGGCCCGCTCCGGGTTGGGGAACCCGCACCGCTCGAACGTGCCGCTGATCTGGGCGTCGAGATCGCGGCGGTCAGTGACCAGCACCAGGGTGGGGTTGTCGAACTCCCGCGAGCGCCGCAGCTTGAGGCACAGCCAGAGCATGCTGAGGCTCTTGCCCGACCCCTGGGTGTGCCACACCACGCCGCCGCGAGCCGCGCCCTTGCGGGCGGTCCTGACGCGCTCCAGGGCTTTGTTC